>JBDTMF010000086.1:0-17560 GCA_039934455.1 Solirubrobacteraceae bacterium | reverse complement strand
ACCTTCTTCTAGGCCGCGCGCGCGGCGGCGGCGGCGCGCTCGCCGGCCAGTGCGAGCCGCCAGCCCTCGGCGAGGCGGCCGAGCGCCGCCTCCCAGGAGCGCTCCTGGACCGCCCGCAGGCCGCCGCCGGAGAGGCGCCGTCGCGCGGACGGCGAGCCCGCCAGCCCGGCGAGGGTGAGGCCGAGCACCCCGGGGTCAGGGGAGCAGAGCAGCCCGCTGCGGCCGTGCGCGACGAGCTCGACGGGCCCGCCCGCGGCGACCGCCACGATCGGCAGGCCCGAGGCCTGGGCCTCGAGCAGCACCTGGCCGTAGGTGTCGGTCTGCGAGCAGAACAGGAACAGGTCGGCCGACGCGTAGGCGGCGGCGAGCGCGTCGCCCTCGAGCCAGCCCAGGAACGTCCCGGCGTCGCCGAGCCGCTCGCGCAACGCCGGCTCCTCCGGGCCGCCCCCGGCGAGTACGAGCTGCAGCGCCGGCCGCAGCCGGTGCGCCTCGAGGAACGCGTCGGCGAGCAGGTCGACGCCCTTCTCGCGGGTCAGCCGGCCCGCGTAGAGGACGTTGATGCGCGACGGGTCCAGCAACCCCGGCACCCGACGCTCGGGCGAGAAGCGCGAGAGGTCGACGCCGCGGTCCCAGCGCGCGATCCGCTCCGCCGGGATGCCGAGCGCCCCGAGCCGGTCATCCGTGAAGGTCGAGGGCGAGAGCACGACGTCGCACTGGCCGTAGAACGCGGCCAGCGCGAGGTCCGTGCGCAGCTTCAGGCCCGCGTCGCCCGAGCGCAGCCCGGCGTAGGCGGCCAGCTCCGTGTGGTACGAGCCGGCGGTCGGCAGCCCGAGCAGTCGGCCCGTGAGCGCCGCGGCGATCCCGGCCGGGCCCGGCGTGCACAGGTGCAGCAGGTCGTAGCGGCCCTCCGAGAGCGCCTCGACGACGGCCGGCAGGCTCGGCACGCCGACCTTCAGCCCCGCGTAGTACGGGACCTCGGCCTCGGCGACCGAGGGCAGGCGGCGGTCGACGTGCGCGTCGGTGCCGATCACCTCGGCCTCGAAGCCCGGCACCCCGCGCTCGCGCAGCTCCTCGAGCGCGCGGGTGACGCCGTGGGTCGCGCCGATGCCGTCGGCGATCAGCGCCACGCGCGGCGGGCCGCTCTCGGGGACGAGCTTGTGCTTCTCGCGGCTCTGGAACGCGGTCGCCGGCGCGTAGGGGATCGCGGCGATGCACGCCTCGAACACGCCTGCGGCGGCGCCCGCCCAGTCGGCCTGGTCGGCGCCCGATGCGGCCTCGAGCACGCGCCCGACCGAGGCCTGCAGCTTGCGCTCGTGGGCCCGCCGCGCGCGCCGGAACAGCTCCGCGTGGCTGAAGCCGTCGGACTGGAGGTAGGCGAGCAGCTCGCGGTCGGGCAGGTCGAGGTCGATCGACGCCAGCCAGGCGCGCAGCAGAGCCCGCGCGTCGTCGCGCCCCATGTCGGTGGCGAGCGCGCCGGAGCGCGCGTCGCTCTCGGACATCACTCGCTCGACCATCCGCAGCACGACGCTCGGGTCGGGCGGCGCGCCCTCGCCGTGCCCACCGAGCACGCGCACCGCGATCGCCATCGCGGCGTGCGCCCACTTCGCCGCCGACCCCTGCGCGCCGTGCGCCTCGACGCGGCCGTCGCGCAGGTGGGCGAGGAACTCGGCCGGGCTCGCGGCGTTCGGCGCCTGCGTCCAGGTCCGCCCGATGTCGATGCCGGCGTGGTCGTCGGAGCCGCCGATGCCGACCCCGCCGTGGGTGTCGACGTAGATCGCCGCGGGACGGTTGAGCTCGGGCGCGCGCGCGCCGTTGCGGACCTCCCAGACGTCGAAGAGCTGGGCGAGCCGGCGCCGGTGGCGCGGGGTCAGCGGCGCCGTGACGGAGAAGAACGGATGGGCGAGCGCGCACGCGAGCTCCTGCTCGCGCAGGTACTCGGCGAGCACCTCGACGTCACCGGCGTGGGCCTGCAGCCAGTCGTGGTCGTCGGGCGTGATGCCGAGGCACAGGACGTGCACGGCCTGGGGCTCGCCGGCGAAGCTCGCCGTCAGCTCCTCGGAGACGAACACCTCGGGGCGGTCGGCGATCGCGAGTGCGCCGTCGATCGTGTCGTGGTCGGTGATCGTCACGAAGTCCATGCCGCGCCGCTTGGCGAGCTCATAGACCTCCTCGGGGGGCGTCGCGCACTCGGGCAGCCCCAGCGCGCGCGAGACGCCGAGCTTGGAGACCGCGGACGCGGTCGAGTGGCAGTGCAGGTCGGCCCGGGTGGCCGTCGGTGCGTTCTCGTTGGTCTTCATGCGGTCGATTCTCCCTGCAAATCCCGGGGAGGAGTGACCGTTCGGTGAACCTAGGCGCGAGACACGCTGAGCGCCTCTTCCCAGCGCGCGTAGAGCTCCTTCAGCTCCTGCTTGGCCCGCTCGTGGCGGGCGGTCGACTTCGCGCTGCGATCGGGCGAGCTCCAGGCAGCGGGGTCGGCGAGCTCCTCCTCGAGCGCCTTCATCGCGGCCTCTGCCTGCTCGATCCGCTTCTCCAGGCGCTCGGCCTGGCGGTGCTGGTTCTTCGACGGCGGGCCGCCGGCCGGCGCGCCCGGCTTCGCCTTCGCGGCTTGCGCCGACCGGGCCGGCTTCGCGCGCTTGGCGGTGCGCTCGTCCTGCACGCGCTCCTCGCGGACGCGCAGGTACTCCGCCCAGCCGCCGAGATAGGAGCGCAGCCCCTGGTCCTCGACCGCGACGGTGCGGGTGCCGACGGCGTCGAGCAGCGCCCGGTCGTGGGTGATCAGCAGGACGGAGCCCTCGAAGCGCTGGAGCGCCGTCTCGAGCGCCTCGCGGCTCTCGAGGTCGAGGTGGTTCGTCGGCTCGTCGAGGATCAGCACGTTCGCGCCCGAGTGGACGAGGATCGCCAGCGACAGCCGCCGCCGCTCGCCGCCCGAGAGGCCGTCGACCGGCTTCTCGGCCGCCTCGCCGGAGAACAGGAACTGGCCCAGCAGCGCGCGCGCCTGGTTCGGGGTGAGGCGGGTGGCGCGCTGGGCGGCCTCGAGCACGCTCGCGGTCGAGTCGAGCTCCTCCGCGTGCTGGGAGAGCACGCCGAGCTTGACGTTGTGGCCCGTGCGCAGCTTGCCCCTGTCGAGCTCGCGCGCGCCCGCGAGCGCGGAGATCAGCGTCGTCTTGCCGGAGCCGTTGGGGCCGATGAGCGAGACGTGCTCGCCGCGCTCGAGCCACAGCTCGGCGTCGCGCAGCAGCTCGCGGTCGCCGATCCGCAGCGTCGCGTCCTCCATCTCGAACACCACGCGGCCGGAGCGCTCGGGCGGCTTGAAGGCGAACCCGAGGCCCTTGGTGTCACGCGGGTCGCGGGTGACCCGCTCCATCTTGTCGAGCTTCTTCGCGCGCGACTGCGCCTGGCGGGCGCGCGTGCCGGCCCGGAAGCGGGTCACGAAGCGCTCGAGCCGCTCGATCTCCTCCTCCTGCTTCTCGATCGCGCGCCCGAGCGCGAGCTCGCGCGCCGCCTTCTCCTTGCGCCAGGCGTGCCAGGTGCCCTTGAAGAACTTCGAGCGGCCGGCCTCGAGCTCGAGCACGGCGGTGCCGACCGCCTCGAGGAACCAGCGGTCGTGGGCGACGAGAACGACGGCGGCGTCGAGCGTCTGCAGGTGGCCCTCGAGCCACTCGAGCGAGGCGATGTCGAGGTGGTTGGTCGGCTCGTCGAGCAGCAGCAGGTCGGGGTCGCCCGCCAGCGCGCGGGCCAGCGACGCGCGGGTCAGCTCGCCGCCCGAGAAGGTCACGAGCGAGCGGTCGAGATGCTCGTCGCGGAAGCCGAGGCCGTGCAGCGTCGCGTTGATGTTGTCGCGCCAGCCGTAGCCGCCGGCGTGCTCGAGCCGCGCCTGGGCGGTCGAGTAGGCGCTCAGCGTGGCGGCGTCGGTCGCGCCCTGCGCCATCGCCGCCTCGAGCTCGGCCAGCCGCTCCTCGATCGCCAGCAGCTCCTTCGCGCCGCTGAGCACGTAGTCGCGCAGCGACAGCTCGCGCTCGCGCGGGGGCCGCTGGTCATGCAGCGCGACCCGCGTGCCCTTGGCGAACACGAGCTCGCCGCCGTCCACCGAGGTCTCCCCCGCGAGCATCCGCAGCAGCGTCGTCTTGCCCGAGCCGTTGCGCCCGGACAGCGTCAAGCGCTCCCGGCGCCCGAGCCGGAACGACACACCGCGCAGAAGCGGCTCCCCCACCATGTCCTTGGCGAGGTCTGAGGCGATGACGACGGCCATGGAGTGAGGCTAGGGGGTCGGGCAGCGATCGGCGGCGCGACGAGGGAACCGGATCGTGGATGCCAGGGGCCGCACATCAGGTGAGGCGATGCGGTGCATCGTTGATCCTCATGGGTGGCGAGGCGAAGCCGGTGGCGAGGCCTCTGGCCGAGACAGGGGCGCCGCGAGACGATTTCCTCGTCGTGTCGACGCGCTGTCCGGCCCCCTTAGCTTGGCGCGATCGCGTCGATCTCGACGCGGCCGCCCGCGGACCTCAGTGTGAGGCGGTGAGCGCCGCGCCTCAGCGGGCCCGAATCGAAGGCGACCTGGCGTTCACCCAGCGGGCCGGCCAGGCTGACGACGGAGCGGCGGCCGTCGAGCGAGACCGCGAGCCGGCCGGCGGACGGGGAGCGGCGCACGATCACGCGCACCCGCCGCTTGGTGAAGCGCAGCTTCGCGGTGGCCTTGGAGGAGGAGGCGAGAGCCGTCGCGCCGTTCCATGCGCCCGAGCGGCGCTGCCTGCGCCAGCCGCGCGAGAGCCTCACGGCGCGGTTGCGCTCGTCGAGCGGCTCGAGCACGGTCGCGCTCGCCGGCGGGCCGAAGGCGTCCTCCCCGATGGCGCGCGTGCGCGCCCGGACCACGTAGGCCGTGCCCGGCGCGCCCGTGAAGGCCGCACTCTGCGCAGGCGAGCCGGCCACGAGCGTGCGCCAGTCCGCTGCGGAGCGCAGGCCCAGCGGCCGCACGTCGACCAGGAAGGCCGCGGCCCTGTCCTCGTCCGCTCCCCGCCCGCGCCAGCGCAGCAGCAGCCGGGGCGACGTGAAGGCGTCGCTGGCCAGCTCGGGGACGAGCAGCTCGGTCTGCGGAGGCAGCAGGGGCGGCGGTGGGGCCGGCGGCGGTGCCTCCGTCGGCGCCGGGCTCGGGGTCGGCGTGGGCGTGGCCGTCGCGGTGGGCGTCGGGCTCGGCAGCTGCGCCGGCGCGGCGGCGACGCGCCCGCCCCCCACGAGGACGAGAAGGCCGAGCAGGAAGGGAAGGCGACGACGCACTCCGCGCATATAATCGGGTACCGATGCGCCGGACCCTGCACCTTCTCGTTCTGACCGCCCTGCTGTTCGCGCTGAGCGCCCCCGCGGCGCTCGCCGCCGACGGCGGCGAGGGCTGGTGGGGCGAGACGGACGACAAGGTCGTCACGAACGCGGGCTTCATCATCATCGCGGCGTTCCCGCTGCTCATATTCCTGCTGAGCATGCTCCAGCGCACCCTGGACAAGCGCAAGGACGCCCGCAAGCAGGCCGCCAAGGCCCGCGTCGCACGCGCCGACCAGCGCGGCGGCTGGTAGGCCCCGGCCGCCCCGGCGCCGTGGTTCGCTACGAGCGCCCCGGCGCGGCCGCGCTCATCACCATCGACCGGCCCGAACGCCGCAACGCGGTCGACGGCCCCACCGCCGAGGCGCTCCACGACGCCTTCCGGCGCTTCGTCGCCGACGGCGAGGCGCGCGTGCTCGTGCTCGCGGGCGCCGGCGAGGAGGCGTTCTGCGCGGGCGCCGACCTCAAGGCGCTCGACACGCTCGGCCCCCGGCTCGACCTGCCCGAGGGCCCGCTCGGCTTCACCCGGCTGGCGTCGCCGAAGCCGACGATCGCCGCGATCACGGGCTGGTGCCTGGCCGGCGGCTTCGAGCTCGCGCTCTGGTGCGACCTGCGGGTCGCGACGCCGAGCGCCCGCTTCGGCTTCACCGAGCGCCGCTTCGGCGTCCCGCTGATCGACGGCGGCACGCAGCGGCTGCCGCGGATCGTCGGCAGCGGACGGGCGCTCGACCTCGTCGTCGGCGGCCGCATCGTCGAGGTCGACGAGGCCGAGCGCATCGGCCTCGTCACCGAGGTCGTCCCACCGGGGACCCACGTCCAGCGCGCCCTCGCCATGGCCGAACGGCTCGCCGCGTTTCCCCAGGACACGATGCTCTCCGACCGCCGGGCGGTGCTCGAGGGCGCCGGCCTGCCCCTCGTCCAGGGCCTCACGCTCGAAGCGCAGCTCGGCCGCGGCCGCGGCAGCACCGCGCTCGCCGGCGCCGAGCGCTTCGCCGGCGGCGAGGGCCGCCACGGCGAGGGCACCGGCATCTAAGCGGCCAGCCGCCGCAACTTCCCTTCGCGGCTGGGTATCGATCAGCTGTGACACGCAGACGAGCCGTCCTCCTCCTGCTGGTCGTGGCCGCCTTCGGGGCCACGGCCGCGCCGGCCCACGCCGGCAGCTACAGCGTCGTCGCCTGCGGCAGCGCCGACAACGCCTCCTGGAACAGCGTGCGCGACACCGGCATCAGCGCCGACGAGACCTGTCCGAGCGGCACCACGATGGGCAACGCGGTGAGAGCGGGTGCGCGCATTCCACTCGGCGCCACCGGCACCACCACCTTCACCGCGCCCACCGGGATGACGATCGCCGACTTCGCGCTCACGCGCCAGCTCACCTACCGCAACGGCGCCCCGGACAAGGGCACCCGCCGGCTCTACGCGCTCTACAAGCTCGGCGGCACCGTGTTCGCCGGCGCGGGCCACTATGAGAACGCCACGCGCGATCGCCTGCACGCCGTCGGCTCCTGGTACGGCTATCCGGAGGCCAACGTCGTCGTGCCCGGGAGCACGGTCCGGCGCTCGAGCTTCCCGGCGCTGGCCGGCTACCGCGGGGACGCCAGGACGCTGCAGATCGCGATCGGCTGCTTCAACGGCACCACCAACACCCCGTGCTCGGTGGCCGCGGGGGGCAGCGTCTCGAACCTGATCTCCGGCGCGCAGGTGGTCCTCAACGACCCGACCGCGCCGGCCGCGTCGATCGAGGCCTCGGGCCTGCTCGCCGGCGGCGGGCGCTCGGGCTCGGACCCCATCACGCTCGATGCGACCGACAATGGCGGGATCCGGCGCGTCGAGATCCTCGACGTCACCGCCGCCGGCGCCAGCGTCGTTGGCGCGGAGGACTACGCGACGGGCGCGCGCACCCTCACCGGCGCGAGCTGCTCGTACCGCCTGCGCAAGGCCTGCCCGAACCTCAAGAACGAGACCGTGCGCGCGAGCGCGCTGCCCGCCGGCCCGCGCACGCTGAAGGTCCGGATCACCGACGCCGGCGGCAACGTGCTCGAGCAGGGCCCGTACGCCGTCAACGTCACCACCCCGTCGGACCGCGGCCCGCTCAACGGCTCCGGCGCGACCGAGGACGGCAGCCTGAGCGCCCACTTCACAGGGACGACGAAGACGCGCCGCACGGTCCGCTACCGCTCGCGCATCGCCATCTCGGGCCGGCTCCTGAACTCGAGCGGGAAGCCGATCGCCGGCGCCCTCCTGCATGTGCTCACCCGCGATCGCCGCCAGAGCGCCAGCTTCGTCGGGCGCTACACGACGACCACCGGCACTGACGGCGGCTATCGCGTGAAGGTGCGGGCCGCCGCCTCCCGGCTCACCCAGATCGCCTGGCACTCGCACACGAAGGACCCGGGCTTCCAGGAGAGCGCCTACGTGACGCTCGGCGTGCGCGCCTCCTCGTCGCTGAAGGCGCGGCCGCGAGCGGTGAGCGTCGGCGGGCGGGTGCGCCTCAGCGGCAGCGTCCGCGGCACGATCCCCTCGCGCGGCGTCCCGGTGATCTTCCAGGGCCGCTCCGGCCGGGGCCGCTACACGACGTTCGCCGACGGCCGGGCCGACCGCAAGGGCCGCTTCAGCGTGCGCTACCGCTTCCGCTCGGGCGCGTCACGCGGGCGCACCTTCAGCTTCCGCGTCAAGCTCCGCGGCGACGCCCGCTTCCCATACGCGTCCGGCTACTCCAAGCGCGTGAGCGTCCGCGTCCGCTGAGACCGGCACCCGAAACGAAGTAGATTCCCGTCCACGGACCAGAATCGCGGAGGGGGACACAGGATGAGCTACTTCGTGACGGGAGCGACCGGTTTCATCGGGCGCCATCTCGTCGAGCGCCTGCTCGAGCGCGAGGGGGACATCCACGTCCTCGTGCGCGAGGAGTCGCGGGAGAAGCTCGAAGCGCTGCGCGACCGCTGGGAGGCGGGCGACCGCATCAAGCCCGTCATCGGCGACCTCTCCGAGCCGCTGCTCGGGGTGTCCGAGGAGGACCGCAAGGCGACGGCGGGCATCGAGCACTTCTTCCATCTCGCGGCGATCTACGACATGACCGCTGACGAGGAGCGCAACCGCCGGCTCAACGTCAACGGCACCCAGAACGCCATCGACCTCGCCAACGAGCTTGGCGTCGCGCACTTCCACCACGCCTCCTCGATCGCGGTCGCGGGCGAGTACGAGGGCCACTTCACCGAGGACTTCTTCGACGAGGGCCAGAAGCTCACGCACCCGTACCACCGGACCAAGTACGAAGCCGAGAAGCTCGTGCGCCAGCGCCTGCAGGTCCCGTGGCGCGTGTATCGCCCCTCGGTCGTGGTCGGCAACTCCAGGACGGGCGAGATGGACAAGATCGACGGCCCGTACTACTTCTTCAAGGCGATCCAGAAGGCCCGCCACGCGCTGCCGGAGTGGTTCCCGCTCATCGGCATCGAGGTCGGCAAGACGAACATCGTGCCCGTCGACTACGTCGCGGCGGCGATGGACCACATCGCGCACCTGCCCGACCTGGACGGCCAGGCCTTCCACCTCGTCGACCCGAAGATGCGGGCCGCGGGCGACGTCATCAACACCTTCGCCCAGGCCGGCCACGCGCCGAAGATGGTCCTCCGCGTCGACAAGAAGATGACCGACATGCTCCCGAAGGGCGTGCTCTCCTACGCCATGAAACTGCCGGCGCTCAAGGACATCCGCCGCTCGGTGCTCGCCGACCTCGGCATCCCGGACTCGGTCATCGAGTACATCGGCCTCAAGCCGACCTTCGACGCCCGAGACACCAAGCGCGCGCTCGACGGCTCTGGCCTCGAGCTGCCGCCGCTGGAGTCCTACGCGGACAAGCTCTGGGACTACTGGGAGCGCAACCTCGACCCCGACCTCTTCAAGGACCGCTCCTTCGAGGGCGCGGTCAACGGCAAGACGGTGATCATCACGGGCGCGTCGAGCGGCATCGGCCTGGCGGCGGCGAAGAAGATCGCGGCGGCCGGCGGCATCCCGATCCTGGTTGCCCGCTCACTCGACAAGCTCGAGGACGCCAAGGCCGAGATCGAGCAGGCGGGCGGCACCGCCTACGCCTACTCGTGCGACCTGTCGGACTACGACTCGATCGACGCGGTGCTCGAGAAGATCTTCTCCGAGCACGCCTCGATCGACATGCTGGTCAACAACGCGGGCCGCTCGATCCGCCGCTCCGTCGAGGTCTCCTACGACCGCTTCCACGACTACGAGCGCACGATCCAGCTCAACTACCTCGGCACGATCAAGCTGATCATCGGGGTGCTGCCGCACATGCGCGAGAAGGAGGCCGGCCACATCGTCAACGTCTCCTCGATCGGCGTGCAGACCAACCCGCCGCGCTTCTCGGCTTACGTCGCCTCCAAGGCGGCACTGGACGCCTTCACCCGCGTAGCGTCGAGTGAGACGATCGGCGACAACGTGACGTTCACCACGATCCACATGCCGCTGGTGCGCACGCCGATGATCGCCCCGACCAAGATCTACGACAGCTTCCCCACGATCTCGCCCGAGGAGGCCGCCGACCTCGTCTGCGAGGCGATCCGGGCGAAGCCCAAGCAGCTCAACACGCGCCTGGGCACGTTCGGCGAGGTGACCTACGCGCTGGCGCCGAAGGCCGTCGACCAGATCCTCCACATGGCCTACAAGGTCTTCCCGGAGTCGACCAAGAAGGACAGGGACGGAAAGGACGGCGAAGGGGACAAGGCGAGCGGCGAGGCGATGGCGCTCGCGCATCTCATGAAGGGCGTGCACTGGTAGGGAATAGCGTGGCGCTTGGCGACGTCTGCCTGCTTGATGATCGTGGCTGACCAACCCCCGGAGCTGTCCCCCGAAGACGAGGCCGACCTCGTCGCGTTCGTCGACGGCCACCTCGACGCCGAGGGCCGCGCGCGCGTGGAGGCGCGCGCCGCCACGGATCCGGACTACAAGAGCGCGCTCGTACGCCAGCAGGTCGGTCGTGACGCCGTCACGACCGCCGCCGAGTCCACGGGCGCCCCGCTCGCCCTGAAGACGCGGGTCGATGCGATGGGAACGGCCCGCGGGCGCCACAAGGGCGAGCAGCGGTCCGGGGTGCGAACGCGGCTCGGAGGCCTCCGCTGGCCCGCCGCCGGCCTGGCGGCCGGGGCGATCGCGGTGACGCTGGCCGTGGTCATGCTGATCGGCGGAGGACCGGTGATCGAGGACGTCGCCGCCGCCGCCGCGCGCCCGCCGGAGGCGAGGGTCGCCACGGTGCCGCCGACGTCGAAGCTGCTCGAGGAGCGCGTCGCCGACGTCCGCTTCCCCAACTACGCGGGCAAGTTCGGCTGGAAGGCCGTCGGCACCCGGGTGGACGAGATCGAGGGCCGCGCCACCCGCACCGTCTTCTACGAGAAGGCCGGCCGCCGGATCGCCTACACCGTCGTCTCCGGCGCCGCGCTGGACGAGCCCGGGTCGGCCGACAAGGCCACCGTCGAGGGCACCGTCATCGGCGCGCTGCGCGCGCAGGGTCGCGAGGTCGTGACGTGGCGCCGCCGCGGCCACACCTGCGTGCTCTCCGCCGAGGACGTCCCCCGCAGCGAGCTGCTCAACCTCGCCGCCTGGAAGGGCAAGGGCGCCGTCGCGTTCTAGACGCCGCCGGCTTCGGGCGCGCGGGCGGCATGGCCCGTGATGAGCTCGCGCTGGACACTGCGGGGCTCGGCGTCGTCGGGCGTGCGCCGCGTCCAGGTGCCCTCCTGGTCGAGCTCCCAGGCGTTGGTGTTGTCCGCGAAGCAGCGCTCGAGCGTGTCGAGCAGGTCGCCCCGGAGCTCCTCGTCGCGCACCGGCGCGAGCAGCTCGACGCGGGTGTCGAGGTTGCGCGGCATCAGGTCGGCGGAGCCGATGTAGACGGTCCGGGTGTCGCCGCGCTCGAACGCGTAGATGCGCGAGTGCTCGAGGAAGCGCCCGACGATCGAGACGACGCGGATGTTCTCCGAGACGCCGGGCACGCCCGGGCGCAGGCAGCAGATGCCGCGCGGGTTGAGGTCGACCGGCACGCCCGCCTGCGAGGCCTCGTAGAGGGCGCGGATGCAGCGGCGGTCCACGAGCGAGTTCATCTTCATCACGATCCGGGCGTGCTTGCCCTCGCGGTGGGCCTCGATCGTGCGCTCGATCTCCGCGAGGATGCCGTCGCGCAGGTGGGCCGGGGCGATCAGCACCTGGCGGTAGCGGCGCGGCCGCCCGAAGCCGGTGAGGAAGTTGAACATGTCCGCGACGTCGGCGCCGATGCGCTCATCGCAGGTCAGCAGCCCAAAGTCGGTGTACAGGCGCGCCGTCTTCGGGTGGTAGTTGCCCGTGCCGACGTGGACGTAGTTGCGCACGCCGTCACCCTCGCGGCGGATGATGAGGATGCACTTCGCGTGGGTCTTGAGCGACGGCAGGCCGTAGACGACGTGGACGCCCGCCTCTTCCAGCGCTCTCGCCCAGGTGATGTTCGCGCGCTCGTCGAAGCGTGCCTTGAGCTCCACCAGGCAGACCGCCTGCTTCCCGCGCTCGGCGGCGCGGATCAGCGCCGGGACCAGCGGCGAGTCGTCGCTCGTCCGGTACACGGTCTGCTTGATCGCGAGCACCTCGGGATCGGCGACGGCCTCCTCCACCAGGCGCTCGACGGAGGTCGAGAACGAGTCGTAGGGGTGGTGGACGATGATGTCGCCCTCGCGCATCGCCGCCATCACGTCGGGCTGCTCGGACTCGTTGGGCTGCAGCCGCGGCTGCGTCACCGGGGTCCATGGCGGGTCGCGCAGCTCCGGGAAGCCCGGGGTCTTCACGATCTCCCAGAGGTCGTTGAGGTCGAGCAGCCCGTCGATCTCGAACACGTCCTCGGCCTCGGCCTCGAGCGCCCGCTCGAGCTGCTCGCGCATGTCCTTGCTCATGCCGGCGTCGACCTCGACGCGGACGACCTCGCCGAAGCGGCGGCGCCGCAGCTCGTCCTCCACCGCCTGCAGCAGGTCGTCGGCCTCGTCGGAGACGGTGAAGTCCGCGTCGCGGGTGACGCGGAAGACGGCCGTGTCGAGGATCTCCATGCCCGGGAAGAGATGGTCGAGGTGCTTGGCGATCAGGTCCTCGAGCGGCACGAACGTGCGGCCGTCGGCGAGCGGCATGAAGCGCGGGAGCATCTCCGTCGGCACCTTCACGCGGGCGAAGACCTGCGTGTGGGTCTGCGGGTCGTGGACCACGACGCCGAGCGACAGCGAGAGGTTCGAGATGTAGGGGAACGGCCGGCCGAGACCGACGGCGAGCGGCGTCAGGACCGGGAAGATCTGGCGCCGGAAGCGCTCGTCGAGGAGGTCGCGCTCCTGCTCGGACACCTCGTCGGGGCCCACGATGCGGATGCCGTGCTCCTGGAGCGCGGGCCGCAGCTCCTGTTCCAGGCAGCGGGCCTGGCGACTGCAGCTCTCGCGCACGACGCGGCGGATCTCGTCGAGCGTCTCGCGCGGCGTGCGCCCGTCATGGAGCGGCGTCTCGATGCCGGCGTCGACCTGGTCGTGCAGGCCCGCCACACGGACCATGAAGAACTCATCGAGGTTGTTCGACGTGATCGCCGAGAACTTCAGGCGCTCGAGCAGCGGGACGCCGGCGTCCTCGGAGAGCTCGAGCACGCGCTCGTTGAACTCCAGCCAGGACAGCTCGCGGTTGAAGTACAGCTTGGGGTCCGCTAGGTCGACGGCCTCATCGGCCTCCACCGGCGGCTGTTCGACGGTGCTCACGGGCGCCCGACTCTAGCGCGGTCCGTGGGAGCCCGAGCTTTCACAAATGGAGGGCGGCGAGCTCCAGCAGGATGCCCTCCCGCAAGCCGCCGCGGCCGATCTGCAGCGGGCGGCCGAGGGCGTGTGACGCCGCATCGAGCACGGTCAGCCCCGCGGGCATCAGGGTCACACGCTCACGGTCGATCGCGAAGCGGCGCGAGACCTCCTCGCTCGGATCGCCGGAGAGCACGCGCATCGCGCGCTGCAGGGACTCCGGGTCGAGCACCGCGCCGACGAGCCGGCGCAGCGACGCGGCGCTGCCGCCGACCGCGACGGCGGCGTCGACGGGCGGCAGCGCAAGGCCCTCGAACACGCCCATGGCGTGCTCGCGCATCGCGTGCAGCTCCGCGACCGAGGGCGGGTCCGAGCGCCGGTAGGCGTCGGTGAGCAGGCCCGAGCCGACGCGGAAGGACTCCGACCAGGTTGCCCCCGCGGTCACCGTGCCGATCGCGAGCTCCGTCGAGCCCCCGCCGACGTCGACCACGCCGACGGTGCCGTCGAGCGGCTGCCCGAGCGTGCGGGTCGCGCCGAGGAAGGCCAGGCGCGCCTCCTCCCGCCCGTCGAGGATCTCGACCTCGACGCCGCCGTCCTGGCGCATCGCGGCGGCGAACTCGTCCGGGTTGGCGGCCCCGCGGATCGCCGCCGTCGCCACCACGCGCATCGCGTCCGCGCCGAGTTGCTCGACCAGATTGCGCTGCTCGGCGACGACGCCGGCGACCTCGTCGATCTTCTCGCGCGGGATCTCGCCGCCCTTGAGGCCCTTGCCCAGACGGGTGAAGGCGCGCCGCTGCAGCACTTCTCGGAGGCAGCCGTCCTCGACGTCGGCGACCAGCACGCGCGTGGTGTTGGAGCCGATGTCGATACAGGCGCAGAGCATTCGCTGAGCTGGAGGTTGCCATGATGAGGACGTGACCGCGATCGAGGTGCAGGGCCTCCACAAGACCTATGGCGAGCGCGAGGCCGTGCGCGGCATCGACTTCGAGGTGCGCCGCGGCGAGATCTTCGGCCTGCTCGGCCCCAACGGCGCGGGCAAGACCACGACGGTGGAGATCCTCGAGGGCTACCGCACGCGCTCGAGCGGCCACGTCTCCGTGCTCGGCCACGACCCGGCGGCGCGCGACCGCGACCTGCGCGCGCGGGTGGGCATCGTGCTCCAGAGCTCGGGCACCTACAAGTACCTGACCGTGCGCGAGTCGGTCGCCCACTGGGCCGCCTTCTACCCCGCGCCGCGCGACGTCGAGGAGGTGATCGGGATCGTCGGGCTCGAGGAGTCCGCCGAGCAGCGCGCCGGCAAGCTCTCGGGCGGCCAGCAGCGCCGCCTCGACCTCGCGCTCGCGCTCGTGGGCGACCCCGAGCTCGTCTTCCTCGACGAGCCGACCACGGGCTTCGACCCGGCGGCACGGCGCAACGCCTGGGGCACGGTGCGCTCGCTGCGCGACCTCGGCAAGACCGTCCTGCTCACCACGCACTACCTCGACGAGGCGCAGGCGCTGGCCGACCGCGTCGCGATCATCAAGGATGGGCGCATCCTCGCCGAGGGCCCGCCGTCGTCGCTCGGCGCCGGCTCCGGCCGCTACCTCGTCTCCTACCGGAGCCGCGAGGCCGGGCCGAGGACGCACGAGACCGACGATCCCACCAGCCTGCTGCACGAGCTGACCGCGGCGGCGCTCGCGCGCGGCGAGCGCCTCGAGGATCTCAGCGTCACCCGCCCGAGCCTGGAAGAGGTCTATCTGGAGCTCACCGCGGAGGCGGGCGAGGCGGGATGACGGAGCACGCGATCGAGCGCGGCCGGACGGGCCGGACCGCCGTCGACGGCCGTCCGGGGAGGCGCGGCTGGGGCGGCCTGGCCTGGCGCCAGTACCGGCTCGAGCGCAAGATGTTCTGGCGCAACCCGAGCGCGGCCTTCTTCAACTTCCTGCTGCCGCTGCTCTTCCTCGGCTTCTTCGGCGCGCTGCTGCACGGCAACCACAAGGTGCTGCAGGTGATCGTTCCAGGGATCGCCGGGATGGCGGTGATGTCGACGACGTTCAACGCGCTCGCCTTCAACATCACCGCGCTGCGTGAGCTCGGGATCCTCAAGCGCGTGCGCGGCACGCCGCTGCCGACGTCGGCCTACCTGGCCGGGATCGGCGCCAGCGCGGTGACCAACACGGCGCTGCAGATCGGGATCATCTCGGTCGCAGGCAAGCTCCTGTTCGGGCTCGACTGGCCGCAGGACCTGCTCTCGCTCGCGTTCTTCGTCGCCCTCGGCGTCGTCGGCCTCGCCGCGCTCGGCGTCGCGCTCTCGCACGCGATCCCGAACTTCGACGCGGCGCCGGCCTACGTCAACGCCGCGTTCCTGCCACTGATCTTCATCTCCGGCGTCTTCTACGACGCCAAGGACGCGCCGCGCGTGATCAAGGACGCGGCCGAGGTGCTCCCGCTCAAGCACCTGATCGACGGCCTGTCCGGGGCGATGGTCCACGGCGAGGGCGTCGGCCACCACCTGGTGGCCGCGCTCGTCCTCGCCGTCTGGGGCGCCGCCGGCCTCATGCTGGCCGTGCGCGGCTTCTCCTGGGAATCGCGCAGCGCCTAGGGCCTATCCCACCTCGGCCACGACGAAGGCGCGGCCGCCGCTGCAGCCGGGCCCCCGCTTGTAGCCGATCCCCACGACCCGCCCGTGGCCCAGGATGATCGCGCGGTGCGGGGGGCTGGCCAGCCAGGCGGCGACGATCGCGGCCGGGCTGGACTGCGGTCCGCAGCCCCACGCGAGCGTCTCGCCGACACCGCGGCGCCAGCCCGCGGCGCGGACGCGGCGGAGCGGGTCCGTGCCGCTCAGTGACACGTGGCTGAAGTAGTTGTGGCGCGCCATGTCGGACGCGTGGCGGCCGGCGGCGCGCGTGAGCCGGCGGTTGGCCGCCAGCGGGGTGAGGCCGTTGCGCGCACGCTGCTGGTTGATCACGCACCGGAGCGCGCGCCGCAGCGTCGCCTTCCGCGCGTGCCGCGCTCGGGCGCCGCGGCAGTGGGCCGTCGCGGCCTTCAGCGGCGCGACGACGGCCCCGGGCAGCGACGGGGTGCTGACCGGGATGGGTAGATCAGCCGCCATGGCGGCGGGGGCGGCCGCCAGGGCAACCCCGGCGACGAGCATGACCGAGCGCGCGGCGAAAGGCCGCTTCCGAGCGCGAAAAAGCAACGGGGCCCCTCCCTTGGGTCCGGTTCTCCTACCTATGTCCTCTGGACCGGCGGCGGCGGAAGCGACTTCCCCCTGCCCCCTACCACCCCTGTCCTCAATCTGACGAGGGGATGGGTACCCCGACCGCCCAGGGTTGAACGGAGTTAATTTTTCGAGCCCGCGCTAAGCGAGCACGAACGGCGCCGGCGGAGTCCCCTCCACCACGGCCGGCACGTCGCGCAGCGGCGAGCTCTCCCAAGCCGCGCGCAGCATCCCGAACACCACCACGTCGTGCATCTCGTCGCCGTGGCGATGCCAGCTCGCGAGCACGCCCTCGCGGCGGAAGCCCACGCGCTCGAGCGCCCGCTGGGAGCGGCCGTTGCGGGTGTTCGTCCAGGCCGTCAGGCGCTCCAGCCCGAGCGTCCCGAAGCCGAGCGCCGCCACCAGCGCCTTGGACTCGGCGTTGGCGCCGCTGCCCCAGTGGTCGCGCCCGACCCAGGAGCCCACAGTGGCGCGGCGGTCGCGCGCGGAGAGCTCCGAGAGGCCGGTGACGCCGATCGGCCCGTGCTCGTGGTGGTCGATCAGGAACTCGAGCATCTCGCCGCGCTCGCGCTTGCCGGCGAGGCTCGCGATGTAGGCCTGCGGCTCCTCGACGCGCTCGTACGGGCCCCACGAGAAGAAGCGGGTGACGTCCGCGTCGCCGCCGAGCTCGAGCAGCCGCGGCGCGTCCTCGAGCTGCGCGTAGCGAAGCTTCAGCGTTCGGCCCGTGATGGTGAGCGGGGCGGGCGCGGGCACCGCGACGATGCTATCGACGCCGTCCGTGATCGCCGTCCTCTACGACACCGTCGCGGCCGTCAGCGCGCTGCGCGAGACGTTCGGTGCGGCGAAGGACTGGGGGCGAGATGATCAGCGGCCGGCTCGTGCGCGCCTGGCCGTCGTCACGGGGCAGGTGCCGCGGTGGTGGCCACAGGCCTCGATGTCGCAGAGGCGGCAGAGGCGACGGGCCTGACATCCTTCCTCGCGCAGAACAAGTTCAGGCTTCTGGGGCTATCTGGTTTTCCGACTCGCCCTGGAAACCCCGGCCGGAGCGGCCCGCGTCTGCTAGCATGGTCACCGGCCCATGCCCGAAGTCACGCAAATCAGGGCCCCGCTCCGGACTGCACGTTACCGTCAAGTTCGAGTCACGGTGACGCAGGGCCCAGATTGCGGCCGTAGCATCGACGTTGCTGGACGCGAGGTCCGGATAGGTACCGAGGTCGAAAATGACTTCGTGCTGAATGACGAGGCGGTCTCGCGGGTGCACTGC
>JBDTMF010000085.1:0-17592 GCA_039934455.1 Solirubrobacteraceae bacterium | reverse complement strand
GTGGCCGACGACGGGAGTCCCGCGCTCTCGGCCGAGCGGAGCTTCACCGTCGCCGGCCGGCCCGCGCGCGGCGTGCAGGGAGACACCCAGCACGCCGGCGCCGCGGACCTCGTGCGCGCGTGCAGCTCGAGCGGCGTCGTGCTCGAAGACGTCGTCCCGTCCGGTCGTCGGGTGCGGCTCATCGGCGTGGCCGACACAGCCTTCGCGGGGCGCCGGGTGGATCTCGTCTTCGGACCGACCGGCAAGGTCGTGGCCCGTCCGACGGTCGGGCCGGACGGCTCGTTCGCAGCGTCCGCGCCGCTGCCGCCCGTCGGGCTGCGCAACTCCAACCGCGCCCGCTACGAGGCGCGGATCGGCAGCAAGCGCTCGCTCAAGCTCAAGCTCGCCCGCCGGATGCTGGTGACCGCGATCCGCGGCGCCGGCGGCAAGGTCACGATCACCGGCAAGGTCATCGGGCCGCTCGCCCCGCGCGCGAAGGACCGCAAGATCGTGCTCGAGCGGCGCGTGACCTGCTCGCGGCTCGTGACCGTCACGCGCCTGCGCCCGCGGGCCGGCGGTGCCTTCCGCGTCACGGTCACCGCGCCCGCCGGGCAGTCCGCGGCGGTCTACCGGCTCAGCACGAGGGTCCGCACGAGCCTCCGCAGCCCGCGGCTGGCGCGCACGTTCACGCTGCCCCGGGCCGTCGACTTCCGCTGAGTAGACTCGCGCCGCCGTGGCCGCGACCCTCTATGCCGTCCCCGCCTCGCACCCGTGCGCGTGCGTCGAGCGTGCGCTCCAGCTCAAGGGCATCGCGTACCGGCGCATCGACATGCCGCCGGTCGCGCACAAGGCGGTCCAGAAGGCCGTGTTCGGCGGCAGCACCGTGCCGGGGCTCGTACTCGACGGGAGGAAGGTCCTCGGCTCGCGGCCGATCATCCGTGCCCTCGAGGAGCGGTCCGCCGACCCGCCGCTGCTGCCCGCGGACCCGAAGGAGCGCAAGTCGGTCGAGCTGGCCGAGGGCTGGGGCGACGAGGTCCTGCAGCCGCTCGTGCGGCGCGTGATCTGGGTCGCGCTCGGTCGCGCGCCCGCGGCGATCCTCTCCTACAGCGAGGGCTCCAGGCTCCAGGTCCCCGCCCCGCTGACCCGCCTCAGTGCACCGCTGATCGCGCGCGCCGAGCAGCACATCAACGATGCCTCGGACCTCAACGTGCGCGCCGACCTCGCGCACCTCGGCAACCACCTCGCGCGCGTCGACCGCTGGATCGAGCACGAGGTGGTCGGCTGCGAGCGGCCGAACGCCGCGGACCTCCAGATCGGCGCGGGCCTCGCGCTGCTGCTGACGATCGAGGACGTGGCGTCCGTCGTGGGGTCCCGGCCGGCATCGCAGCTGGCGTTCAAGTGGTTCCCGCGCTACCCGGGGCGCGTGCCGGGCGGCGTGCTGCCGGCCGCCTGGCTGCGGTAGCGAACGTCAAGGGCGGCTGGGCGGGAGGTGGGTCTGAAACGTCGCGGAGCTCCGAGTGTCGACTCCGTATGCCTCAGACCGACTCAGTCGACACTCGGCGCTGAAAGGCCCGGCGCGGACGGCACATCATTCCCCACCCCGCGCCGTTGGCGTTCTCAGGCCGGGACCCGCAACCCAGGCCCCGAGCGGCGCACCGCCTGGCCGGGGCCCAAGGCGGCCAGGGCGTCGGCGACGCGCGAGCCGTCCGGCAACGTCGCGTCCGGCGACACCTCCAACAGCGGCACCAGCACGAACCGCCGCGACGTCACCTCGGCGTGCGGCAGTGTCAAGCGCTCCGAGACGTACGACACGTCCCCGAGCAGCAGCACGTCGACGTCGATCGGCCGCGGCCCGTGCCGCACGCCGCCCGCCCGGCGGCCCAGGTCCCGCTCGACCGCCTTGCACGCGTCGAGCAACTCGATCGGATCGAGCGAGGTCGAGACCCGCACGACCGCGTTGAGGAACTCGGGCTGGTCGAGCACCTCGCCGACCGGCTCGGTGTCGTAGACCGACGAGGAGGCGACCACCTGCACGCCGACACCTGGCAGCGCGTCGACCGCCGCCTGGAGATGGGCACGGCGGTCGCCGACGTTCGAGCCGAGCCCGAGGTGGCCGATCACCTCGGGTTGCGCACGATCGCGAGCTGGCGCGACTGGGCGAGCAGGACGCCGTCCTCGCTCCACAGCTCGCCGTCCTCCTCCCACGTCCCGCCCGCGGCCAGGCGGGTGGAGAACAGCCCGAGCACCCACGGATGCTCGCCGGGCGCGGCGCCCACGGGCGCGCGCCAGTGGATCGTGAGATCGATGGTGGGGACGAACGTCGGATGCTCCATGTGCGTGAAGGCCGCCGGGACCCAGGCGTCGGTGAGCGCGGCGAGCAGGACCGGGTCGGCCGCGCGCGGCTCGGCGGGGCGCATCCACGCGCCGACGCGCGGCGCCTCGAGCGGGCGCATCTCGTAGTTGGATAGGAACGGGAACCCCTCGGCGGGCTGGAGGTTCGCGACCTCCCCCGGCCCGGGCACGTCCGGCCGCTCGAGGACGTCCCACTGCGGCTGGCCCTTCCGCCACGCGCTGCAGCACCCGAGCCCGTAGGCGACGGTGACGCCCTCCTGCAGAACCCGCAGCGACGCGAACGTCGTCGTGTGGCCCGCCCGCTCGACCGCGGCCACGACGTCGATCTCACCCGCCACGGGCGGCGCCAGGTAGTGCAGCGTCAGTGAGCGCGGCGCGCGTCCCTCGCCGCCCGCAACCTCGGTCAGCGCGCGTGTCGCGAGCGCGGCGATGAGGCCGCCGTTCGGCCCGCGCTGGACGAACCAGTGCTCGCGCACCCGCGCGCGCCAGCGCCCGTCGGCGCCCTCGAGCGCCGTGTCCGCGTCGAATCGCGGGCTCACGCCGGCGCGCTCTCGGAGAGCCCGATCCGCTCGTGCAGCCGTCGCAACGGCTTCGGCGCCCACCAGTTGCGGTCGCCGAGCAGCCGCATCAGCGACGGCACGAGCAGCGCCCGCACGATGGTCGCGTCGATCAGCACCGCGAGCGCGGTCCCGACCCCGAGCTGCTTGATGAAGATGATCTGCGAGGTCGCGAAGGCCCCGATCGCGATCACGAACAGCAGCGCCGCGAACGTCACGATGCGGCCCGTGCGCTCGAGCCCGAGCGCGACCGCCTCCTCGTTGGGCGCCCCGCGGTCGTGCGCCTCTTTGATGCGCGTGAGCAGGAACACGCCGTAGTCGGTCGAGAGCCCGAACGCGACCGCGAACAGCAGCACCGGCTGGCTCGACTCCAGCGCGCCCTGGCTCGTGAAGCCGAGCACGCCCTCGCCATGACCGTCCTGGAAGATCAGCACGAGCAGCCCGAAGGCGGCGCTCACCGTCAGCAGGTTCATCACCAGCGCCTTCACCGGCAGGATCACCGAGCCCGTCATCAGGAAGAGGATGACGAGGGTCGTCGTCGCGAGGATCACCAGCGCGATCGGCAGCGAGTCCGAGAGCGCCTTCTGCTGGTCGAGGAACCCCGCGGTCTGGCCGCCCACGCGCACGGGCACCGGCGCGTCGACCGCACGGACCGCGCGCACGAGGTCCTTCGCCTGCTGGTCGAGCGCGCGGCCCCGGCCGGCCAGGTCGATCCGGTAGAGGCCCCTGGCCGCCTGCACCCGCGGCGTGACGACGACGCCGGGCAGCGCGCCGAGCCGCCGCGCGTAGCGCCCGATCGCCGCACGGTCGCGGGGGCCGCCGCGCGCGGCGACGAAGATCGGGTTCGTGCGGCTGGGCGGGAACTCACCCGTGAGCGCGTCATCGACGACGCGCGCCGAATGGTCGCGCGGGAGGACGCTCGCGTCGACGCCGGTGAACTTCACGCCGAGGAACGGGATCCCGAGCACGATCAGCAGCGTGGCCGCTCCGGCCGCGATCGGCACCGGGCGGCGCATGACCACATGCGAGACGCGGTACCAGAAGCCGCCGCGCTCCGCAGACGCGTCGCGGTGCAGCGCGGCCTGGAAGCGGCGCGGGCTGAGCGCGTTCACGCGCGGACCGAGCGCGGCGAGGATCGCCGGCAGCAGCGTCAGCGAAACGAGCGCCGCCATCAGCGCGCACAGCAGCCCGCCGACCCCCATCGAGTAGAGGAAGCGCAGCGGGAACACGAGCAGCGAGGCGAGCGCGGCCGCGACGGTGATCGACGAGAACAGGACGGTGCGGCCGGCCGTGGCCATCGTCGCGCGCAGCGCGGCCGCCGTCTCGAGCCCGCGCTCGAGCTCCTCGCGGAAGCGCGAGACCATGAACAGCGAGTAGTCGATCGCGAGGCCGAGCCCGAGGCCGGTGATGAGGTTCAGCGCGTAGATCGACATCGGCTCGATCGCGCCGTTGACGAACCGCATCCCCAGGAACGAGAGCATGATCGTCGCGCCGCCGACCGCGAGCGGGAGCAGCGCAGCCACGAGGCTGCGGAAGACGAGGAACGAGAGCAGGAAGAGGATCGGGAACGCGAGCAGCTCGGCGCGCGCGATGTCCTTGGAGACCTGCTCGCCGACCTGCTCCCCGGCGAGCTCGCGGCCGCCGACGGTGACGCCCGGGATGCGCTCCAGGCGGTCCCGCACGCGGTCGAGCGCGCCCTGCGAGTCCGAGCGGAAGGTCGCGACCCCGTAGGAGGAGCGGCCGTCCTTGGAGACCAGCGCGCGGTCGCCGCCCCGCTGGTACCGGCCGACGCTCGCGATGCCACGGTCCTTGAACGCGATCGCCACGCGGTCGAGCTTCGCCTGCGCCCGCACGGAGTCCGCCGGCGCGCCGAGACGCACGAGCGCGAGCATGTCCGGAGATGCGTTCGCGCCGGTGGCGCGCTCGACGTCGCCCGCCGCGAGCACGGCCTCCGCCTGCGGGTCGTCGAAGTCGCCGCCGGAGTCCAGCAGCCCGAAGACCGGGCCGCCGAGGGCCCCGGCAACGAGCACGACCGCGAGCGAGCCCCACAGGAAGCGCCGGCGCCGGCGGTGGATCAGGACGGCGAGCCGGTCGAGCATCGTCAGCCGGGGCGGGCCGCTTCGGCAGCTTGGAGCATCGTCTGCGGCTCGACCCAGCAGGCGGCCCACTGCTCGCTCGGCGCCAGCACCTCGAGGTTGAGCGCCGCGATCACATTGAGCAGCATCCCGTTGGCGAAGAACGCCCACAGCTGCGCCGGCTCCGCGTCCGTCGCCTGCTCGACCTGGCGCACGAGGTCGGCGTAGCGCTCGCGCACCCGCGCCTGGATCTCGGCGTCGGAGGAGGCCGCGTAGCTCTGCATCTGGAACAGCAGCGAGGTGCGGTCCGAGAGCAGGTTCGTGTACTCGTCCCCCATCGCCTTCATGCGCTCCTCGGGCGACACGCCGCTGATCGCCTCCGCGAACGTCTCGGCGATGCGGCCGTGCATCACCTCGTGACAGGCGAGGAAGAGCTCGCGCTTGGTGTGGAAGAGACGGAACAGGTAGGGCTGGGAGATCCCGGCCTCGCGCGCGACCACGTCGGTCGACGTGCCGTTGTAGCCCCGCAGCGCGAAGTGCTCGATCGCGATCTCGATGATCTCGTCGCGGCGCTCCGCCGCCGATTTCCTGGTTCCGGCCATGCGCCGTAGGTTAGTGACTACTTACTTCACAGTCAACCGCCGCCTGCGCAGCGGCACCGTCACGGTCGCCAGGCAGATCCCGCCGAGGATCACCGCCGTGCCCGCGAGCTGGAGCGCCGAGGGATCCTCGCCCAGGATGATCACCGCGAGCACGATCGAGCCCACCGGCTGAACGAGCAGCAGCACCGAGGTCAGGGCCGCCGGGAGCCGCGGCAGCGAGACCGAGATCAGCAGCCACCCGAGCACCTGCGAGGTCAGCGCCAGCAGCGCCAGCCAGCCGTGCGAGGGCCAGCTCGGCACGAGGTCGACATCGCCGATCACCCCGCCCGCCAGCGCCGAGACGACCGCGGCCGCGGCGGTGGCGACGAGCAGCGGGCCGGCCGGGCGGCGCAGGTCGCGGTTGACCTGGCGCAGCACGAGGATGAAGGCCGCGTAGGCGACGGTCGTGGAGAGGCCGAAGAGCGTCCCGAGGACCGGGTCGCGCCCGTAGCCGCCCGACTCGAGCACGCCCGAGATCATCACCGCGCCCGTGAGGACGACGGGCACCGCCACGACGATCCGCCGCTCCGGGCGCTCCCCCAGCACCGCCCACGCCGCGAAGGCGACGAGCACGACCTGCAGGTTGCCGAGCACCGTCGCGAGGCCGGCGCCGACGTTGGCGATCGAGTGGTGCCAGGTGATCAGGTCGGCGGAGAACAGGAAGCCGGCGGCGACGCCGATCCAGCGGTCACGCGCCGGCCGCGGACCGTACCGGCGCGACTCGCGGGCGGCGAGCACGGCCAGCAGCGGGACGGCGTAGGCGCAGCGGAAGACGGCGGCGGTGCTCGGGCTCTCGCCGGCGAGCCGGACGAGGATGGCCGAGAACGCGATCGCCGTCGCCCCGAGCAGACCGGCCCGCACCGGGCGGCGCCCCCACCACGGACCGCCGTCGGTCATGGGTCTGGATCCGTCGATCATCGAGCCGTGAGAATCGGCGGATCCAGGCCCTAGTGCTCCTCGCGCCACACCTCGACGGAGACCTCTTCGAGCGGCAGCGGGATCGGCGGCTCGGGCTTGGACGCCTTGACCGTCACGCTCTCGGCGCCGAACTGCGATGCGAGCCGCTCGGCGATCACCGCGCACAGGCGCTCGAGCGTCTTGTAGGAGCGCTGCTGGGCCATCAGCGCGATCACCTGGCAGACCTCGCCGTAGTCGACCGTGTCCTCGACCCGGTCGGTGACGAGCGCGTCCGGCTCGCCGACGTCGAAGCGGACGTCGAGGACGAGCCGCTGGCCGACCTCGCGCTCGGCCGGGGTGACGCCGTGGTGCGTGAAGAGCGAGAGCCCGACGATCTCGATCGTGACGCCGACCTCGGGACCTTCCCGCTCGTCGTCGTCGTCCTCCGTCAGATCGTCGTCGTCGTAGTCCTCGGGGTCGTCAGGGGCCATCGGCCCGCCAACGTAGCAGCCGCCACCGCGAGGGCATCGAGGGTCTCGGGCACGTCGTGGACGCGGAAGACGGAGGCCCCGCGCTCGAGCGCGAGGACGTTCGCGGCGGCGGTCGCGACGGCGCGATCGCCGGGCTCGCGGCCGGTGATCCTGCCGAGGAACGACTTGCGCGAGACGCCGAAGACGACCGGCCGGCCGATCGCCACGATCTCGTCGAGGCGCCGCATCAGCTCGAGGTTGTGCGCGACCGTCTTGCCGAACCCGATCCCGGGGTCGAGCATCACGCGCTGCTCGGGCACGCCCTCGGCGACGGCGAACGCGAGCCGCTGCTCGAGGAACGCCTTGACGTCGGAGACGACGTCGTCGTAGCGCGGGTCGTCCTGCATCGTGCGCGGCGTGCCGAACATGTGCATGAGGCAGCAGTCCACGCCGCGCGCGGCCACGAGCCCGGCGAGCCCCGGGTCGCCCCGGAACGCGGTCACGTCGTTGACGTAGCTCGCCCCGGCGTCGAGGGCCGCGGCGGCGACGGCGGTCTTGGAGGTGTCGATCGAGATGACGGCGCCGGTGGACGCGAGGCCGTCCACCACCGGCAGCACGCGCCGCAGCTCCTCGCCGGCGGGCACGGCGTCCGCGCCGGGGCGCGTCGACTCACCACCGACGTCGAGCATCTGCGCGCCCTCGGCGACCAGCCGGCGCCCCTGCGCCACGGCGGCCTCGGGGTCGAGGTAGCGGCCGCCGTCGGAGAACGAGTCGGGCGTGACGTTGACCACTCCCATGATCGTGTAGCCCACGCAGGTGACGCTAACCGACCTGCGGGCCCGACAGCGCGCTGCGCAGCGACGCGATCTCGGTGATCGCGGCCGTGGTGTAGGCGGCGCGCGTGATCTCGATCTCGTCGTGGAGTTCGTCGGCGTAGGCCGGCACGTCGGCCAGACCCCACGCCACGGCGGCGGAGCGCTCGGCCTCGAGGGCCAAGAGCTCGGTTCGGAGCTCGATCGTGTTCATGGCTGCAATGTGCCACCGCGGCCCGCAGCGCTCGCGGGGGGAGGCAGGCATTTCGTGGTGGTGACAGCCGAACCCGCGAGGGGTCCTAAGGACCCAGGCGGCGCTCGAGCCACATGTCGCGGCGGCCCGAGAGCTCGTGTGACCCGACGACCGCGTAGCCGGCGGACTCATACAGCGCGAGCGCCTCCGTCAGCGCCTCGGTGGTGAGCAGCCGCACCCGCTTCGCGCCCGCCGCGGCCGCGCGCCGCTCGAGCTCCTCCAGCAGCAGGCGGCCGTGGCCCTTGAGGCGGGCGTCCGGCGTCACGAACATGCGCTTGATCTCGGCCAGCTCGGGCCCCAGCGAGCGCACCCCGCCGCAGCCGACGGGACGGCCGCGGGCGTAGAGCACGACGAAGGCCGAGCGCTCCTCCTCGAACACGCGGTCGGTGGCGAAGATCGCCTCCTCCGGCACGAAGCCCGGCCCGAGCCGCTCGCGCACGAGCCCCAGGTACTCGCCGAACAGCGCCTGCGCCGCCGGGCCGGAGGCGGGCTCGTCGCGCAGCTCGAACTCCGGCGCGCGCCGCAGCGCGAGCACGACGACGTCGTCGTGGAGCACGGGCGCCCACTCCTGCGCCGCGGCGAACACCTTCTCGGCGAACGCCTGCGGCGGCATCGTGCGGCCGAACTCGGAGAGCAGGTCCGGCAGCCGCGCGTCGCCGAAGAAGGCACGCTGTCGCTCTCGGCGGACCTCGAGCAGCCCGTCGCTCGAGGCGAAGAGGACGTCACCGAGCCCGAACTCGATCTCCCGCTCCTCGTGGCGGCCGTCCTCCTCGACGCCCAGCGGCAGCCCGCGGCCCTCGAGCGCCGTGCTGCCCCCGTCCGCCCGCAGAAGGCAGGGCGGCGGGTGGCCCGCATTGCAGTAGCGCAGGCGGCCTTCGGAGACGATCGCGAGGAAGGCGGTGGCGAAGCCGCCGCGCTGGAGGCGCACGCGCAGGATGCGGTTGGCCTGCGCGAGCACCTCCGCGGGGTGCTCGGAGTCCCACGCGCGCGCCTCGACGAAGAACCGCACCATCGCGCTCGCCGCCGCCACCTCGAGGCCCTTGCCGCTGACGTCGCCCACCAGCACCGCGACCGAGCCGCTCGGCTGGGTCCAGACGCCGAAGACGTCGCCGCCGCCGACCTGGTGGGCGACGGGCTCGTACACGAGCCCGAGCTCGAGCCCGGTCTGCGGGTCGGGCGGGCCGGGCACGTAGCCGCGCGTCAGCGCGTTGGCGATCCGGCGCTCGTGCTCGAACTCCAGCGCATGCGCGATCGCACCGGCCGCGCCGACCCCGAGCGAGGCCAGCCGCCGCAGGTCGGTCTCGCCGAAGCGCCCAGGGACCTCGTGCATCGCGCTGAGCACCCCGAACAGCCGCCCGCCGAGCGTGATCGGGACGTGCATGAACGAGCTCACGCCCTGCGTGTCGACCACCCAGCGCACGAAGCGCTCGCTGTCCTCCGTCGTCGACACGTAGGGCTCGCCCGAGGCGGCGGCGCGGCCGATCATGCCCTCGCCGAGCTTGAAGCGCGCGCGCATCAGGCGGCCGGAGGCGCCGCTCGACGCAACGGCGCGCAGCTCGGCCCCGCCCGGGTCGTAGCGCGTCAGCAGCACCTGGGTGGCGCCCGACAGCTCGGCCGCCTGGTCGACGATCGCGGCATAGACCGCCTCGAGGTCGATCGACGCGGCGACCGCCTGCAGCGCGCGGTTGACGAGCCCCTCCTCACGGCGCAGGCCGGCCTCCCGCTCCAGCAGCTCGGAGCGCTCCAGCGCCAGCGCAGCGAGGCGCGCGAACACCTCGATGGTGCGCAGATCCTCGGCGTCGAGGGCCGGCAGCGGCGGGTTGGAGGAGATGGCGAGCACCCCGAACGTGCGCCCGCCGGCGGTCCGGACCGGGCAGGAGATGAAGGAGGCGGTCCGGTAGAAGTCCCACGCCAGCTCGGCCAGCGGCTCGGCGAGGTGCTCGACCAGGCGCGCGCGCAGGCCCTCGGCGCCCGCCCACTCGCCCACGCGGGGGATCAGCACCGCGGTGCCCGACTCCACCGCCGCTTCCGTGACGCCGGCGCGGGCGGGGTCGTAGGGCCGCTGCAGCAGCGGCGTGAAGGCGCGCGACGCCTCCTCGGTCGCGAACCAGGCGGCGGCCGGCCGGATCGCGGCGCGGTCGGCGTCGATGGTCACGAATGCGACGCCCGTCACGTCGAGCAGCGCGCGGATCTGGTCGATCAGCTGCTCGAGCGTGTCATGCAGCCAGCTCTCAGTCAGCGCGCGGGCGTGCACTTGCGTGGTCCCAGCCATGCCTCGATCCGACCATAACCGAGCCGCCTCGCCGGCGGGCAGGGTTCAGAGGCGGCGGGCGAGCAGCTGGCTGCGGGTGACGAGGCGCCCGCTGCGGACGACGAGGCGGAAGCGATAGTCGCCCTTGGGCAGCCCGCGGGCGCTCAGCCGCAGGCGCTGCTTGCGGTTCGCCCGCAGGCGGCGGCTGTAGGTCTTGACGGTGTGCGCGCCGCGGGTCACGCGGAGGCGAGCCGTCCCGGCACGCGACAGGCGGAAGGAGATCCCGAGCGAGCGGCGGGCGGTGCCGCCGAACGCGGGGCGCTGGAGCTTGTAGGACGTCAGCAGGTCGCAGGTGTCGCGGCGCTGGAAGCCGGCCCGGCGGCTGAGCCGGCCGGCAATCCGGCGCAGGGCGACGCGGCGCGACTCGCCGCGACCGCCGCCCGTCCTGAAGCGGACGAAGAGATAGCCGTCGCGGACCCGCTTGCCGGGGCGGTTGGCGCGCCCGTTCCAGGTGAAGGAGCGCTTGCGGTTCGCGAAGCGCGCGATCAGCCGCTCGCCGATCACCCGCCGGCCGACCGTCGACTGGAAGACGTCGACCTGCACGGGCGCGGCGCCGCGGCGGCTGAACCGCAGGTCCGCCCGCGACCCCCGGGGCCGGGCCGACACCGAGCTGAACGTCAGCCGCGAGCGGCAGGCGGCCAGCGCGTCCTGGGCGGACGGGGCTGCGCCGCTCGAAGGCGTAGCGCTCGGGGTCCCGCCGCCCGGCGCGCCGCTGCTCGCGGGGACGAGGAAGTCCATCGACGGCGCGTTGTCGAGCGGGTACAGGAAGCTCTGGTCGGCCCCGCCGGAGGGCGAGACGTCGGCGAGCGAGAACGCCGTGCCGTCATACAGGCGGTCGCCGGGCTTGGCGGCGACCTCCTTGGGACGCTGGCCCGGGCCCTCCGGCCCGCTGAGCGCCTTGAGCTTCGACGCCGGCACCTCGAGCGTGATCGTCCCCGCGGCCTGGTTGGCCCTGCCGGTGATCGGCTGGTCGCCGGGGTACTGCAGGCACTTCTCGCCACTCGAGCCGCAGCTGACGTTCCCCGTCTGGAAGTCGTTGAAGCCGAACGAGAAGCCGCCGCTCGCGGTGTAGCGCGCGACGGCGGCCGAGGACTGGTAGCCGTTGAAGAAGCGGAAGATCCACAGCAGCCGCGGCGCGTTCGTGTCCGACAGCGCCGTGGCGAGCGCGGCGTCGGACAGGTCGGCGAGCTTCATCGTCACGGCAAAGCCGTCGCGGGGCCCCGGCGCGATCGTCGCGGAGCGGAAGTCTGCGGCGGGCTCGGCGGCCGGCGACGGCGGTGACTCGAGCGAGGAGTAGTCGGCGATCGCGTCGCCGGCGGGATCGGCGGAGGAGGTGCGCACGACCGGCGGCTTGGCCTGGGTGAGCGACCCACCGCCGAGGCTCGGGCCCGTGGTCTGCGTGACGACGGTCGGCGTGGCGACGTGGCCGGCGGCCTCGCCGGGCTTCTTGTAGGTCGTGTCGTAGACGACCTGCAGCGCCTTGCGCACCGGGTCGTAGTCGATGGCGAAGAAGTCGGCCAGCGAGCGGTCGCCGCCGGAGACGTCGCAGCCCAGCCCGTTGAGGCAGATCGAGTCGTAGTGCACCGGGTGGGTCGTCGCCTTCACCTGCGAGAAGTTCGCGCCCGCGTCGGGCGACTGGTTGACGTAGACGTTCCACGAGCCCCTGAAGTCGCCCATGTTGGGGTCGCCGTCGGTCTCCGTCCCGTAGAAGGCGACGGCGACGCGGCCGGGCGCCCCGCCCGCGGTCAGCCAGGCGAACAGCGAGGAACGGACCTTGCCGCGGTCGACCTGGACCGGCGGGGCGAAGCCCGGGTTGGTCTTGGGCGCTGCGGTCAGCGCCTCGTCGCAGTCGCCGAGATCAGCGGTGGCCAGCGAGGTGACATAGGTGTGGAACTTCGCGTTCTCTCCGTAGGCGATGTAGATCCGGCCGTCCGAGTCGCTGTCGGAGGTGGTGAACAGCGTCGGGTCGCCGGGCGCGGTGGCGGCGCGGCAGTCCGTCCAGGTGTCGCCCTGGTCGAAGGAGACGGACAGGTTGATGTGCGTCCCGTCGTTCCAGGAGAAGTACGCCACGCGGCCGTTGCCGGCGCCGGTAGGGTTGAACTGCGCGGGCAGCGCGCGCATCGGCCCGGGGAAGCTCGGGTTGGCGGGCGTGGCGGCGACGCCGCCGGGCGTGTAGTTCAGGCCGCCGTCGGTCGACTTCTGCACGATCACCTGGCGCGGGGCCTGGCGGTTGTAGTTGAGCAGCACGGTCTGGGCGTCGAGGTAGACCTGCCACTGGCGGTCCACGCCGGGCACCGAGTTGGAGTTCGGCAGCGACTCCATCGTCCGCCCCTGGTCCTGCGAGCGCGAGACCGTGAACCCGGTCAGCGGGCCGAGGCCGCTGTAGGCGAGGTTGAACCTGTTCTGCGCGTTCTCGTCGGGGGCGGTCGCGATCGAGCAGTCGCCGCCGCCGCCGAGCCCGATCTGGCCGCGCGGCGGCTCGCCGAGCAGGTGGAACTGGTCGCCGCCGTCGGTGGAGACCTGGGCGTACTCGGCCGCGTTGGAGAAGCCACTGGGGCCGCACGTGTAGGCGTTGCCCGCCTTGTCGATCTCGATCAGCGGCTCGCCGGCGTCGCGCTGGGGGTCGGCGGGCACGGAGGCCGAGAAGCCGAGGCCGCCGTCGTCGGCGGCCGGCAGGTCGGCCTCCTTGGCCTTGGCGGTGATGTCGAGCCGCCCGGTGTAGCTCTGCGGTGTGGCCGCGGCGAACGGGCAGGCCTGCGCCTCGTAGTTCGCTGTCGGGAGGTTGCTGCCGACGACCTGCTCGGTGGTCGCACTCGTGTCGCTGGAGCCGACCTCGGAGTTGGTGGTGCCTTCGTCCTGGCCGCCACCCCCGGCGTCGTCCACGTCCTGGTTGACCACGGTGAGGACCTCGTCGTTGAGGCCCGTCGCGTCGGTCCAGGTGATCGTGAACTTGTAGTCGATGTCGACGTTGTCGTAGGCGCCCGCCGGGACGTCGATGTGGATGCCGGCCGCGTCGACGCCGGTCGCGCGGCCCTTGCACGAGCTCGTGCCGGTCCCGTCGCTGAGGTTGGGGATCGTGCCGCTCCAGGTGCGGGTCACGGTCTGGCCGGGCGTGGTCGGCGCGGTCACGCTCTGCGTGGCCGGCGTCGCGGCCTCGCTGCCGCTCGTGAGCACGCCGGCGGCGCCGGCCACGAGCACGAGCACGAGCGCCACGAGCGGCCGTCGCATCATTCGGAGAATCCGGCGATCTTCCATCGGTCCCCCTTGCGGACCAGGCTCAGCTTCGCCTCGACGCCGTCGCGCAGCACCTCGACCTCGGCGTCGTGCTCATCCACCTCGGCGTCGCGCAGCATCACCTTCGCCGGCCGCGGCACGCGGGCGACGTTGTGCTCGCACGTCGTGCGCGCGCCCGCCCCCTGCCGCCCGGTCAGCGACTCCATCAGGCCCTGCGTGAGGAAGCGGCACTTCGACCCGGCGTTGGTGGCCATGTAGGCCTTCGCGACCGCCTGCGGCTTTTCCGGGTAGCCGTCGCTGCCGCAGCCCGTGAGCGGGAGGGCTGCCAGGAGCAGCGCGACGACGGCACGGCGCATGCACCGAAGAGTAGGGCGTCACGCTCCGGAAAGGCGCCATCAGGGTTCACCGGCGCCCGCCCCGCCCGGGGAGGGTGTGGCGGGGCGGGCGACGGTCAGGGAGCCGGGATGCGCCGGCTCACCACGCGGAGCCGCTGAGAGCGTCCGCCGGGCGCGGGACCTCTCGGACCACCGCGATGCGGTGGGAGTGGTCGCAGGCGCGGCGGGAGCGGCTGAGCTGGGAATGCGTCGTCATCGTGCTGGGCAGCTTCCCACCGGGCCGGGGCGCCGGTATGGGGGGTGGCGCGTGTCTTGCGGTGCGGCCAGCACCACCCCCTCGACCTCCGGCGCCCAGGGAGGGGGTGTCAGCGCACCGTCGGGCGCAGCGCCACGTCCGACCATGTCGCCGCCGCGCGGCCCGACGCGATCGTCAACCAGATGACCGCGCTCTCCGGCCTGCCGGACCCGCGCAGGTTCGAGCGCGCGTTCGCCCTCACCAACCGCCTGCGCACCGAGGGCACCGAGAACCTGCTCGCGGCGGCGGCGGCTTCTGCGCTGAGCGCTACTCGCGCGCCAGCTCCAGCAGCTTCGTGACCGTGTTCCAGTTGCGCGCGGTCGCGGTGACGCCGAGCTCGCGGTCCGTGAGCAGCTTCACGAGCGGCGAGCGCTGGATGCCCCCGGGGTGCCAGGCGTAGATCTCGCGGCCGTGCACCACGACCTGCTCCGGCGCGACGTCGGCTGCCTCGAGTGCGCGCACCACGGCGGCCTCCGGCTTGGCCGACAGGAAGCTGACCTGGTGGCGCTTGGGGTCGTCGGCGACGTCGGCGAGCGGGTTGCGCTTGACCACCGCGGCGAGCTCGCGCGCGCTGCGCACGATCACCCGCGACTCGACCCCGAGCTCCCTCGCGATCGCCGCCTCGAGCGCCTGCTCGAGCTGCTCGCCCGTCTCGTCGCTCGTGAGCACGACGTTGCCGCTCTGTAGCAACGTCTTGACGTCCTCGTGCCCGAGCCCCGTGAGCAGCTCGCGGAGGTCGGGCATGCTGACGCGGTTGCGCGCGCCGAGGTTGATGCCGCGCAGCAGGGCGATCTGGCGCGGCATCGGCGCGCTAGGCGGGGCCGGCCTCGAAGGTCATGCCGGCCGCGCGCAGGCGCTCGACCAGCGCCATGCCGATGCCGGTGGCCGGGGTGAGCACGCCGCCGCGCTGCGGCAGCCGCTCCCGGTCGAGCGCGAGGCAGAGCGCGCTCTCGCCCATCATCACCGCGGTCGCCTTGTAGCCGGGGTCGCCCTTGGCGGCGACGTGGGCGACGTAGCGCGCGCCCGTCGAGGTGGTGGAGTGGATCTCCATCCGGAAGCGGCCCGCGTCGCGCGCCTTCTCGCTCGGCCCGTCGCCGGGGTCGGGCAGCACGCGATCGAGCAGCATCCGCGACGGCTTGACGGCGAGGCCGCCCGCCAGCGCCATGATGCCGCCGGCCATCCCGGCGCCGACGACCGGGGCCAGCGGGCCGTTGCCGAGCCCGGTCACCTCGCGGTAGCGGAAGTCTCGCCCGTAGGCCCGGTCCTGGAGCGCGTTCGAGCGCCGCACGATGCGGCTGTTGTACGGCGCCATCACGAACGGGGCGACCCACTGGCCCAGCTCGCCGTCGCGGCCGAACCCATTCGCGTCGCGCTCGTCGCGGCCGTCAGGGTCGCCGGCGCGGTCGGGGCTCAGGGCGTACGGGTCGGCGACCACCTTGCGCGCCTCGCGACTCGCCTTCATGTCGTCCACCTGGCCCTTGAGGGACGCGAGCGTGCCGCCGCTGAGGCCGCCCTTGAGCATGGTGACGACGAGCGTCGTCTCCCCCAGCTCGCCCGCGCCGTCCGCCCGCACCGCCTCGTGGAGCGCCAGGACGCCGAGGTCGGACGGGATCGAGTCGAACCCGCACGAGTTCACGATCCGCACGCCCGCCACGGCGGCGCGGTCGTGGCGCTCCATGCACTCGCGCACGAACAGCACCTCGCCGGTCAGGTCGGCATAGTCGGTGCCCGCCGCGATGCAGGCGTCGACGAGCGCCAGCCCGGCGCCCCGGTACGGCCCGACCGTCGTGGCGACCACCTGCGCGCCGGCGGCCATCGCCGCCAGCGAGGCGGGATCGGCGGAGTCCGCGACCACGAGCGGCCAGTCGGCCGCGCGCGGGCCGAGCTGCGCCCGGACGTCCGCGAGCCGCTGCTCGGTCCGCCCGGCCAGCCCGATCCGGGCCTCGGCGGGCGCGTACTCGGCGAGGCGGCGCGCGATCAGCCGCCCGACGAAGCCGGACGCGCCGAAGACGACGACGTCGAGGGGGCGATCGCTCACGCGCGGGTGAGCCGCTTACGCGAGCTCGGGCTTCTCGGGCAGGTCGAGGCCGCGGGCCTCGGCGGCGCCGCCGGCGAGGCCGGGACGCGGAAGCGGGCGAGGGGTGTCGCGCGCGCGCTCTGCGGGGGAGGCCGGGAGCTCCGGGCGCTCGGGGCTGCCTGCGATGGTCTCGTCGTCGGCGCCGAAGACCTCGAGTTCGGTCTTGCCGGAGAGCAGCGCCTCGAACTGCTCGCGCTCGATCGTCTCGCGCTTGAGCAGGACCTCGGAGATCGTCGTCAGCATCTCGCGGTGCTTGTTGAGGATGTCCTTGGCCTGCTGGTGGGCGGACTCGACGATGCGGCGGATCTCGTCGTCGATCTCGCGCGCGATCTCGTCGGAATAGTCGGGCTCGGAGGAGAACTCGCGGCCGAGGAACGGCATGCCGTGGTCGTGGCCGAAGACGCGCGGGCCGAGCTTGTCGGACATGCCGAAGCGCATGACCATCTGCTTGGCGGTCGCGGTGACCTTCTCGATGTCGTTGGAGGCGCCGGTGGTGATCTCCTCGAAGACGATCTCCTCGGCGGCGCGGCCGCCCAGGGTCATCGCCATCGTGTCGGTCAGCTCCGCGCGCGTGGTGAGGAACTTGTCCTCCGACGGCAGCGAGATCGTGTAGCCGAGCGCCTGGCCGCGGGAGATGATCGAGACCTTGTGGACGGGATCGGAGTGCTCGAGGTAGTGGCCGACGATCGCGTGGCCCATCTCGTGGTAGGCCGTGATCAGCCGCTCCTTCTCGCCCATGATCCGCGTCTTCTTCTCGGGGCCCGCGACGACGCGCATAATCCCCTCCTCCAGCTCCACCTGGGTGATCTCCTTCTTGCCCGTGCGGGCGGCGAGGAGGGCGGCCTCGTTGACGAGGTTGGAGAGGTCGGCGCCGGTGAAGCCGGGGGTCTGGCCGGCGAGCGCGTCGACCTCGATGTCCTTGGCCAGCGGCTTGCCGCGCGTATGGACCTCGAGGATCCTGGCGCGGCCGCGGCGGTCGGGGCGGTCGACGGTGATCTGGCGGTCGAAGCGGCCGGGGCGGAGCAGGGCGGGATCGAGGATGTCGGGCCGGTTGGTGGCCGCGATCATGATGATGTTGTCCTTGGCCTCGAACCCGTCCATCTCGACGAGCAGCTGGTTGAGCGTCTGCTCGCGCTCGTCGTGACCGCCGCCGAGGCCGGCGCCGCGGTGGCGCCCGACGGCGTCGATCTCATCCATGAAGATGATGCAGGGCGAGTTCTGCTTGGCCTGCTCGAAGAGGTCACGCACGCGCGAGGCGCCGACGCCGACGAACATCTCGACGAAGTCCGAGCCCGAGATCGAGA
>JBDTMF010000084.1:0-17595 GCA_039934455.1 Solirubrobacteraceae bacterium | reverse complement strand
CCTCTCGCTCGTCGCGGGCGAGGACGCGCGGGCCGTCCATCAGGATTCGCCGCCGTCGCAGGCCGGCGATCGTCGACTCCTCCTCGCCCAGCGAGACGAGCGTCGCGCAGGCGGGATCGAGCCGCAGCTCGAAGGTGACCGATACCCGCGGCTCGAGCTGGCTGCGGACCTGACCGTCGAGCTCGACGCGCGCCCCGCCGTTGCCCGAGTCGAGCACGATCGTCACGCGGCTCTCCGGCCCCGCGACGAGCGGCGGGCAGGACCCGCCGTGGGGTGACAGCGGGGTCAGCACCATCCCGGAGGCGCCGGGGGCGAGCATCGGCCCGCCCGACGCCAGCGTGTAGGCGGTCGAGCCGAGCGGCGTCGCGGCCACGATGCCGTCGCCCGCGAGGCGGATGAAGCGCTCGCCGTCGACCACCAGCTCGAACATCACCTGCCCGGCGCCGGCCCGGACGAGCACGAGGTCGTTGATCGCGGTCAGCTCGCCGTCATCGGTCTCGGCGATCAGCGCCGGCAGGCGGCGCTCGCTCCAGTCGCCGCGCGCGACGCGGTCGAGCGCGTCCTCGATCCGGTCGGCGGTGACCGCCGTGAGCGCGCCGAGGCTGCCACAGCCGACGCTGAGCACCGGGCGCGACGCGAGCGCGGCCGCGCGCAGCGCGTCGAGCGCCGTGCCGTCGCCGCCGAGCGCGATCACGAGGTCGCACGCGCCGACCTCGCCGGCCGGGGCGACATCCTGCTCGTGGCCGGGCGAGCGCACCTGGACCACTTCGGCGCCTTGGCGCTCGGCCCACTCGCGCACGATCGCCAGTGCGGACGAGAGATCGCGCCGCGGATGCACGACGAGGCCGACACGATCGAAGGAGTTGTCGCTCATCCGGGCCGGGACGGTACTGTCGCGGCCGCTCATGTGCTTCGCGTTCGACGCCCATCCGCCCGACCTCCCCGCCGACCTGGCGCGCCGGCGCATCGCCGGCGGCGCCGGTGCGGAGCTGCTCGAGCTGACCTCGGCGGACGGCACGGCCTTCTCGGCCGCGCTGGCCGAGGCGCCCGCGGCGAGCGGCCGCGCGGTCGTGGTCCTGCCCGACGTCCGTGGCCTCTACCCGTTCTACTCCGAGCTCGCCGAGCGCTTCGCCCAGGCCGGCCACCACGCGATCGCACTCGACTACTTCGGCCGCACCGCCGGCCTCGGCCCGCGCGACGAGGAGTTCGAGTTCTGGCCGCACGTGCGCCAGACGCACCCCGAGACGGTCCAGGCCGACGCCGCTGCGGCGCTTGCGGCGCTGCGCGAGCGGACGGGCGCGACGGCCGCGGTCACCGTCGGCTTCTGCTTCGGCGGCACCCAATCGTTCCTCGCCTCGACGAACCCGGCGCTCGACCTTGACGGCGTCGTCGGCTTCTACGCCGGCCTCAACCCCGAGCGCTGGGGCGATCAAGGACCGATCGCGCGCGCGGGCGACATGCACGGCCCGCTCCTCGGCCTCTACGGCGGCGCCGACGAGGGCATCCCGCCCGACCAGATCGACACCTTCGAGCAGGGCCTCGTCAAAGCGGGGGTCGACCACGAGATCGTCGTCTACCCCGGCGCGCCGCACTCGTTCTTCGATCGCCGGTTCGAGGAGCACGCGGAGGCCTGCGGCGACGCCTGGCGGCGGGTGCTCGGGTTCCTGCAGCGGGGCTAGCGGCGGCTCAGGCTCGCTTTGAGGCGTTGTGTGCCTCTTTGGTGGGTGGTCTTTGCGGCGTCGGTCGGTGATGCGAAGCGTCGAGAACCCCGCGTTGAGTGGGCGGTGCCCCACGGCGTACACCCCGCGGTGAAGGAGGTGGCGGCGCCCGAAGCGACGGCGTTATGCGACAGCGTCGCGGTCGAGGCCGGCGGCGAGCAGCTGCGCGAAAGTGACCACGCCAGGCTGCCGAGCCGCCAATCCGGCGATCAGAACGTCGGGTGTGCTGAGTTTGTGGGAACTATTGCCATGAACTTCGTACACCCGGTCCACGTCGCGCGGTTCGTCGCGAAGCTAGTGGCCCTCCGGCGCGCCGCTCCCCGACTCGATCACCCCGAGGATCTCGCGCACCCGGCACACCAGCAACCGCTCGTCCTCGACCTCGACCCACACGCCGGCCGAGCGCGGGAACAGGACGTGGTCGCCCGGCGAGACGGGCATCTTGAAGTCCGGCAGCTCGGGCGGACCGTCGCCGACCGCGAGGACGATCCCCTCGTTGGGCGGCACGTCCTGGGTCCCCTCGGGGACGAGCAGGCCAGACTTGCGCATGCGGTCCGGCTCGAGTTCCTTGATGACGACCTGGTCGAACAGCGGGCGGAGGACGTCTGACATGCGCGGCGACGATACGGATCGAGCCAGCCGTACCGCAGACCGGCCGGGCAGCCGTACCGCCGCGGGGCCCCCGGGTGTGATGCGATCGACGGTCGATGCGGATCCTCTTCACCACCCGCGGCAGCGCCGGGCACCTCATGCCGCTCGCGCCGTTCGCCCATCGCCGAGCTCAATGGCATCCCGGTCGTCCGCGTCGCGCTCGGGCTCGCCTCGGTCGAGGCGCTGTCGATTGGGCTGGCCGCGCCCGCCGTGGACGCGGCCCGCGCCGCAGCCGGCCTGCCGCCCGACCCGGCCGGCGACCGGCGGCCGCGCTCAGGCCTCCTCGTCGAGCACCCGCAGCGAGCCCCGCGCGGCGCGGAGCGCGGTGACCTCCTCGGCCGTCAGGCCGTGGGCGATCACGTTGGAGACCTCGGCGACGGAGGCGATCACGCTGAGGCCACGGACGAGCATCTTCGAGCGGTCGACGAGCAGCGTCGACTCGCCGGCCTGAGCGATCATCGTGCGCTTGACCTCGGCCTCGAGCGCGTCGGCGTCGGTCATCATCCCGCTGTCGGTGAGTCCCTTGACGCTGAGGAAGAGGCGGTCGGCGAAGTGGCCCTGGACGGTCCGCACCGCGAACGGGCCGACGAACGAGCGCGTGAGGCGCCGCAGGCTGCCGCCGACGCCGATGATGTCGACCGTCGCGCCGCCCTCGTTGAAGATCAGCTCCATCACGGGGAAGCTGTTCGTCAGCACCGTCGTCGCGATGCCGGTCTCGATGATCCGGCGCGCGACGAAGTAGCTCGTCGTCGACGAGTCGAGGAAGACCGTCTCCCCCGGCGCCATCAGCGCGACCGCCTCCTCGGCGAGCCGGCGCTTGGGCTCGGCGGCCACCTTCAGGCGGCGCGCGAAGGAGTCCTCGTGCGCGGACGTGGTGGGCAGCACGCCGCCGCCGTGCGTCCGGCGCAGCACGCCGCGCCGCTCGAGCTCGTCGAGGTCGCGCCGCGCCGTGACCGGTGAGACCGAGAAGCGCGCCTCGACCTCGGAGACGGTCACCGATCCGGAGCTGCGCAGCGACTCCGTGATCTCGCGGCGGCGCGTCTCGGCGAGCACGTTGCGGCCACCTTCTGATCGTTTCCGAGCTATTGCGATCCCTCTCCGACGCTTTTGCCGCTTAGAGCGGCAGATCGACCAAACCACGCACCGTCGGGTTTGTCAAGGAGAAGCAGAGCCAAGCAACCAACAGTTTGGTCTTCGGCTTGACAAGACCCGACCTTCCTGTTTTGATCTCTTTCGGTCGGAATTGAGGAGAGACCATGTGGATCGACCACAAACCGCCAGCGTGATCGACGCTGCCGCCGCGGTCATCGAGCTGCGCGACACCAGCAAGTCCTATGGCGCCGTCCAGGCGCTGCGTGACGGGAACCTGTCCCTGCGCCCCGGTGAGGTCCGCGCCCTGCTGGGCGAGAACGGCGCGGGCAAGTCCACGCTCGTGAAGGTCCTCGGCGGCGTGGTCCGCCGCGACGCCGGCGACATGCTCGTCGACGGCGAGGCCGTCGACTTCCACTCCCCCCACGACGCCCGCGACGCCGGGATCGCCGTCATCTACCAGGAGCCGACGCTGTTCCCCGATCTCAGCATCGCGGAGAACGTCGTGATGGGCTACCACCCGCTCGGCTCGCTGCGGCGGATCGACCGCGGCCTGATGCACAGCCGCGTCCAGGGCCTGCTCGACCGGCTCGGCGTGCGCCTCGACCCCGAGCGGCCGGTCCGCGGCCTCTCGATCGCCGACCAGCAGATCGTCGAGATCGCCAAGGCGCTCAGCTTCGAGGCGCGCGTGCTGATCATGGACGAGCCGACCGCCGCGCTCTCCGGCCCCGAGGTCGAGCGGCTGTTCTCGGTCGTCAGGACCCTGCGCCAGGAGGGCGCCGCCGTCCTCTTCATCTCCCACCGCCTCGACGAGGTGTTCGCGATCTGCGACACCGTCACCGTGATGCGCGACGGGGCCGTCGTGCACGACGCGGCGATCGCCGACATGACGCCCGACGAGGTGGTCAAGCGCATGGTCGGGCGCGAGCTGAGCACGCTGTTCCCCAAGCAGGACGCCGAGATCGGCGAGCCCGTCCTGAGCGTGCACCGCCTGACGCGCGAGGGCGTGTTCTTCGACGTCAGCTTCGAGGTGCGCGCCGGCGAGATCGTCGCGCTGGCCGGGCTCGTCGGCGCGGGCCGTAGCGAGGTCGCGCGGGCGATCTTCGGGATCGACCGGCCCGACGCCGGCCACGTCGAGGTCTCCGGTCGCCGGCTGCCGCCCGCGAGGCCGCTGGCCGCGATGCGCGCCGGCATCGGCTTCGTGCCCGAGGACCGCCGCCAGCAGGGGCTCGTCATGGACCTCTCGGTCGCCCGCAACGCGACGATGACCCGGATGGGCGCGCTGTCGCGTCTCGGGCTCATCAACGGCGCCGCCGAGGACCGGCTGGCGCTCGAGTGGGCCAAGCGCCTGCAGCTCAAGTTCCACCGTCTCTCCGACCCCGCGGGCTTCCTCTCGGGCGGCAATCAGCAGAAGGTCGTGCTGGCCAAGTGGCTCGCGACCGAGCCGAAGCTGTTGATCCTCGACGAGCCGACGCGCGGCATCGACGTCGGCACCAAGTCCGAGGTCCATCGGCTGATGGGCGAGCTCGCGAGCCGCGGCGTCGCGGTGCTGATGATCTCCAGCGAGCTGCCCGAGGTGCTCGGCATGGCCGACCGCGTGCTCGTGATGCACGAGGGCCGCCTGACCGCAGAGCTCAGCCGCGACGAGGCCGACGAGGAGAGCGTGATCCGCGCCGCCACCGGCCAGCTGAGGGCGGCGGCAGCATGAGCGTGGACACCGCCTCCGACGTGCCCGCCGACAGCGCCAAGGCCCGCCGCTACACGGAGTGGGTCTTCCGGGTCCGCGAGCTCGGCATCGTCGTCGCGCTCGGCCTGCTCATCGCCGTCACCGCGATCCTCGAACCGCGCTTCATCGAGACCGACTCGCTGCGCAACCTCGCGCTCAACGCGTCGATCTTCGCGATCCTCGCCGCCGGGCAGACGCTCGTGCTCGTCACCCGCAACGTCGACCTCTCGGTCGGCTCGGTGCTCGGCCTGAGCGCCTACCTCGCCGGCGACCTGCTCTCCAGCCACCCCGGCATGGCGCTGCTGCTCGTGTTCCTGGCCGGCATCGCGCTCGGCGCGGCATGCGGGCTGCTCAATGGGATCCTCGTGACCTGGGGCCAGGTGCCCGCGCTCGTCGTGACGCTGGGCACGCTCTACACGTTCCGGGGGCTGTCGTTCCTGTGGACCAACGGCAAGCAGGTGAACGCCGAGACGTTGCCCGATTCGTTCCTCAACCTCGGCACCGACTCGATCCTCGGGGTCCCGATCCTCGTGATCATCGCGCTCGTCGTGCTCGTGATCGTCGGCCAGTGGCTGCGCGACTATCGCGCGGGCCGCGAGCTCTACGCGATCGGCTCCAACCCCGAGGGCGCGCGCCTGGCCGGCGTCCGCTCCGAGCGCCGAGTCCTCACCGCGTTCGTGCTGGCGGGCGCGCTCGCCGGCCTCGGCGGCGTCCTCTTCACCGCCCGCTTCGGCACCGTCGACGCCACCGCGGGCGTCGGCTACGAGCTGACCGTGATCGCGGCCGCCGTGGTCGGCGGCGTCGCCATCTTCGGCGGCACCGGCAGCGTGTACGGCGCCGCGCTCGGCGCGCTGCTGCTCGGCACCATCACCTCCTCGCTCATCGTCCTGCGGGTCGAGGCGTTCTGGCAGCAGGCCGCGATCGGCGCGCTGCTGCTGCTCACGATCGCCTTCGACCGCCTGATCGGGCTGCGCGTCGACGCCGCCCTGCGCCGGAGGAGCGCGCGCCGTGCAGGCTGAGACCGCCACGCTCGACGAGGCCGCCGCCGCCGGCCGCGACGAGCGCCGCGCGGGTCACGTGCGAGCGTTCCTCGCCCGCTGGGAGGCGCTGCTGATCGGGCTGATCGTCGTCACGTTCGCGGTCGGCCAGGCGCTGTCCTCGGAGTTCCTGACCGCGGACTCGTTCACCACCGGCTCGCTCGACCTCTCCGAGGTCGCACTGATGGCGCTCGCGCTGACGCTCGTGATCATCGCCGCCGAGATCGACCTCGCGGTCGCGTCGGTGCTCGCGCTCTCGAGCGCGCTGATGGCCGAACTGTGGAACCAGGGCCTGCCCCTCGAGCTGATCATGCCGATCTGCATCGTCGCGGGGGCGCTGTGCGGCGCGTTCAACGGCATCCTCGTGACCCGTCTCGGGCTGCCCTCGCTGGCGGTCACGATCGGCACGCTCGCGCTGTTCCGCGGGCTCGCCTTCGTCGTCATCGGCGACGCGTCGGTCACCGACTTCCCGGGCGTCTGGACCGACCGCGCGTTCGGCAACTTCCTCGGCACCTTCATCCCCAACACGCTGGTGCTGATCGCGGTGCTCGCCGTCGCGTTCGGCGTCGTGCTGCACTCGACGCCGTTCGGGCGCTCGATCTACGCGATCGGGGCCAACGAGGAGGCGTCGTACTTCTCCGGCCTGCGCGTGAAGCGGATCAAGCTGATCCTCTTCACCGTGTCGGGCGCCGTCGCGGCGCTGGCGGGCATCGTCATCACGCTGCGCAACTCGACCGCGGCCGCCAACGTCGGCCAGGGCTTCGAGCTGACGGCGATCACCGCCGTGCTGCTCGGCGGCGTCTCGATCTTCGGCGGCCGCGGCACGATCGTGGGGGTCATCCTCGCGCTGCTGCTGCTCGGAGGCATCCAGAAGGCGCTGCTGCTCAGCCAGTCCATCTCGTCGTACTGGATCCAGATCGTGACCGGGATCCTCCTGGTCGGCTCGGTGCTGGGTCCGAACCTCGCGCGGCGCGTCAAAGAGACGCGCCGGCGCCGCTCCAGTCAAAACCCTGAGGAGGGTCCGAAGTGATCAATCCCGTCCGCCCACGCGTGCTGCGCGTGCTGCTCGCCGTGCTCGCCCTGGCCGCACTGCTCGTCGTCTCCGCCTGCGGCTCGACCAAGAACGACTCGTCCAGCAGTTCATCGAGCTCGTCGAAGAAGTCCGCCGGCGCCGATCCGAACGCCAAGCTCAAGACAGGTCTGAAGACCGTCTCGATCCCGAAGCAGCTCGGCAACCCGTATGAGGAGTTCGAGCACTCCGGCGTGACCGAGGGGATGAAGGAGCTCGGCGGCTCGAACCGCATCTCGGGCCCGACGGACGCCGCCGCCTCCTCGCAGGTCTCGATCATCAACGCCGCCGTGCAGTCCAAGCCGGACGCGCTCATCATCGCCGGCAACGACCCGAACGCGATCGCCCCGGCGCTCAAGCAGGCCGCCCAGAAGGGCGTGAAGGTCGTGAGCATGGACTCCGACGTCGCGCCCGACGCCCGCAGCGTGTTCATCAACCAGGTCACGACCGAGCTGGTCGGCAAGAACCAGGTCGAGTCGATCGCCAAGCAGATCGGCAACAAGGGCGAGATCGCGATCCTGTCGGCGACCGCCAACGCCACCAACCAGAACGCCTGGACAAGGTGATGAAGGACACGCTCAAGGACCCCAAGTACAAGGACATGAAGCTCGTCAAGGTCGCCTACGGCGATGACGACGACCAGAAGTCCTTCCAGGAGACGCAGGGCCTGATCCAGGCGTATCCGAACCTCAAGGGCATCATCTCGCCGACCACGGTCGGGGTCGCCGCCGCCGCGCGCTACCTGTCGAAGTCGCCCCAGAAGGGCAAGATCAAGCTGACCGGGCTGGGCTTCCCGAACCAGATGCGCAAGTTCGTCAAGGACGGCGCCCTCGACGAGTTCCAGCTGTGGGTGCCCAAGGACGTCGGCTACCTCGCCGCCCAGGCCGCCGTCGCGCTCGTCTCGGGCCGCATCACCGGCAAGGAGGGCGAGAAGTTCAAGGCCGGCCGGCTGGGCGACTACACGATCGGCAAGAACGGCGAGGTCGTCCTCGGCCCGCTGACGACGTTCACGAAGGACAACATCGACAAGTTCGACTTCTAGGTGGTGGTGACGCACGCTGACGACCGGGTGGGTGGGGCCGGATTCCGTGCCCGGGTCGGGGTGTTCGGGATCGGCCTGGACACGTACTGGCCCCAGTTCGCGGGCCTCAAGGAGCGGATCGAGGGCTACCAGCGCCGCGTCGAGGAGCGGGTCGCGGCGCTGGGTGGCGAGGTCGTGTCCGCGGGGCTCGTCGACTCGGCCCAGGCCGCCCGCGCGACGGGCGAGCGCTTCGCGTCCGCCCAGGTCGATCTCGTCCTCTGTCACGCCGTCACCTACGCCACCTCGAGCACGGTGCTCCCGGTGGCGCAGGCGGCGAAGGCGCCGGTCGTCCTGCTGGGCCTCCAGCCCACGCCGACGCTCGACTACGCCAACACCGACACGGGCGAGTGGCTGGCCAACTGCGCGGCCTGCTGCGTCCCCGAGATCGCGGGCGCCTTCACGCGCGCCCGCATCCCCTACGACACCGTCGCGGGCACGATCGACGACGACGAGCGCGCGTGGGCCAAGATCGGCGCCTGGGTCCGCGCGGCCGGGGTCGCCCGGGCGCTGCGAGGGTCGCGGGTCGGCTTTCTCGGGCACACCTATCCGGGCATGCTCGACCTCTACACCGACTTCACCGCCGTGCACGCCCAGGTCGGCGCGCACGTCGAGGTGCTCGAGATCGACGACCTCGGCGCGCGCGTGGCGCAGGCGACCGACGAGGAGGTCGCGGCCAAACTCGAGGAGATCCGCTCGATGTTCGCCTTCGCCGACCCGTCGGCCGACCCGATCGCCGGGCCGATCGAGGACGAGCAGCTCGACTGGTCGGCACGCGTCGCGGTCGGCCTCGACCGGCTCGCCGCCGACTTCGCGCTCGACGCCCTGACCTACTACTACCGCGGGATCGACGGCAACGAGGCCGAGCGCCTCGGCGCGGGCGTGATCGTCGGCAACTCGCTGCTGACCGCGCGCGGGATCCCGACCGCGGGCGAGGGCGACCTCAAGACCAACCTCGCCCAGCTGCTGCTCGACCGGCTCGGGGCCGGCGGCTCCTACACCGAGTTCTACGGGCTCGACTTCTCCGAGGACTTCATCCTCATGGGCCACGACGGGCCGGCCCACGTCGCGATCGCCCAGGAACAGCCGACGCTGCGGGCGCTCCAGCTCTACCACGGCAAGCGCGGCGCCGGTCTGAGCGTCGAGCTGCAGGTCCGCTACGGCCCGGTCACGATCGTCGGCTGCACGCAGACCGCGGAAGGCGCGCTGAAGCTGCTGGTCGGCGAGGGCGAGTCGATCCCCGGCGACACGTTCCGGATCGGCAACACCAACAGCCGGCTGCGCTTCGGGCTCCCGCCCGCCGAGTTCTTCGAGCGCTGGTGCACCGAGGGCCCGACCCACCACGTCGCGCTCGGCGTCGGGCACGTCGCCGACGAGGTCCGCAAGGTCGCCTCGATGCTCGGCCTCGAGTGCGCTCAGGTGGGCTGAGGTGGAGCGTGTCTGCTTCCTGCTGCGCGTACGGCCCGACCGGCTGGAGGAGTACCGGGCGCGCCACAGAGCGGTGTGGCCGGAGATGCTCGCCGCCCTCGGCGCGACCGGCTGGGGCAACTATTCGCTCTTCCTCGCCGAGGACGGGCTGCTGGTCGGCTACCTCGAGACGGAGGACTTCGAGGCGGCGGTCGCCGCCATGGAGGCGACCGAGGTCAACGCGCGCTGGCAGGCGGAGATGGCCGAGTTCTTCGAGCTGCCTTCGGGCGAGCGGCCCGACACCGGGCTGCGGCGCCTCGAGGAGGTCTTCCACCTTGCCTGAGACGTATGCGGCGATCGACCTCGGCGCGACCAGCGGTCGCGTCGTGACCGGCCGCCTCGACGGCGAGCGCATGACCCTCGATGAGGTCCACCGCTTCCACAACCGGCCGGTGCGGCTGCCCGACGGGCTGCGCTGGAACCTGCTGCACCTGTTCAATGAGGCGCTGGAGGGGCTGCGCCGGGCCGGGCCGCTGGCCGGCGTCGCGGTCGACACGTGGGCGGTCGACTACGCGCTGCTCGACGGCGACGGCCGCGTGCTCGGCCTGCCCTTCCATTACCGCGACGAGCGCACCTCCGGCATGGAGAAGCGCGCGTTCGGCCGCGTCCCGGCGGCCGAGCTCTACGCCACCACCGGCATCCAGACCATGCCGATCAACACCGTCTTCCAGCTGCTCGCCGACGACGGCTCGGCCGCGCTCGCCGCCGCCGAGCGGCTCGCGCTCGTGCCCGACCTGCTCGCGTTCTGGCTCTGCGGCGAGCTGGCCAACGAGTCCACCAACGCCTCCTCGACGGGGCTCCTCGACGCGCGCAGCGGCCATTGGGCGGGCGAGATCATCGAGCGGCTCGGCCTCCCCCGCGGCATCTTCGGCGCGCTGATCGAGCCCGGCACCGCGCTCGGCCCGCTGCTCGACCACCACGACCTGGGGCCGGTGACGACCTACGCGGTCGCGAGCCACGACACCGCCTCGGCCTTCGCGGCCGCGCCCGTGCGGGACGAGCACGCCGCGATCCTCTCCAGCGGCACGTGGTCGCTGCTCGGGCTCGAGCTGCCCGAGCCCGTGCTCTCCGACGCCGCGCGCGAGGCCAACCTCACCAACGAGCGCGGCATCGACGGCACGACGCGGCTGCTCAAGAACGTCATGGGCATGTGGTTGCTGGAGGAGTGCCGGCGCGCGTGGGCGCAGGAGCACTCCTACGAGGACCTGCAGCGCATGGCGGAGTCCGTCGAGGGCGACGTGCCGCTGTTCGATCCCGACGACCCGAGCTTCCTGGCGCCCGGGGACATGCCCGCCCGGATCGCCGCCGCCTGCGAGCGCAGCGGGCAGGCCGCGCCGCCCGACGTCGCCGCGACCACACGCAGCATCATGGCCTCGCTCGCCTGCAAGTACCGCTGGGTGATCGAGCGCCTGGAGGCCGTCAGCGGCCGTGACGTGCGCCGCATCCACCTGATCGGCGGCGGCGCGCGCAACGCGCTGCTGTCGCGCCTGACCGCGGACATCTGCGCGCGCGAGGTGCTGGTCGGGCCGGTCGAGGCGACCGCGCTCGGCAACGTGCTCGTGCAGGCCCGCGCCGCCGGCGAGCTCGGCGCGCTCGCCGACCTGCGCGCGGTCGCCGCCGCGTCCGTGAACCCCACCGTCGACGAGCCCGCAGCGGACCGCGAGGAGACCTACCGGCGCTTCCTCGACGTCACCGGACTGCGCGCCCGGACCACCGCATGAGCAATCCCGAGGAGACCACCATGACCGAATCCGTCGAGAGCCGCCTGCGCGAGCTCGTCATCGAGACCCCGTCCTGGGGCTACGCAGACTCGGGCACCCGTTTCGCCACGTTCCCGCAGGCCGGGCGCCCCCGCGACGTCTTCGAGCGCGTCGACGACGCCGCCGAGGTCCACCGCCTCACCGGCACCGCCGGCGCGGTGGCGCTGCACTTCCCGTGGGACGAGACCGACGACTACGGCGCGCTGCGCGCGCACATCGAGGCGCGCGGGCTGCGCGTCGGCGCGGTCAACCCGAACCTCTTCCAGGATCCCGACTACAAGCTCGGCGCGATCACGCATCCGGACGCGCGGGTGCGCGAGAAGGCGGTCGGGCATCTGCTCGAGTGCCTCGAGATCGCCGCTGAGCTCGGCGCGACCGCGCAGTCGCTGTGGTTCGCCGACGGCACCAACTACCCCGGCCAGGACGACCTGCGCGAGCGCCGCCGCCGCATGGTCGCTGCCCTCTCAGCGGTCTACGCGGAGCTCCCGGCCGACCAGGAGATGCTCATCGAGTACAAGCTCTTCGAGCCCGCGTTCTACGCCACCGACCTCGCCGACTGGGGCTCCTCCCTGCTCGTCTGCCAGAAGCTCGGCGAGCGCGCGCAGGTGCTCGTCGACCTCGGCCACCACGCGCAGGGCGTGAACATCGAGCAGATCGTCGCGCTGCTCGACGAGGAGGGGCGGCTCGGCGGCTTCCACTTCAACAACCGCAAGTACGCCGACGACGACCTGATCGTCGGCTCGGTCAACCCGTTCGAGCTGTTCCTCATCTTCACCGAGCTGGCGGCCGGCGAGCTGCCGCGCCTCACCATCGACCAGGCGCACAACGTCGAGGCGAAGGTCGAGGCGATGGTGCTCAGCGTCGTGAACCTGCAGGAGGCCTACGCGAAGGCGCTGCTGGTCGACCGCGACGCGCTGCGCGCCGCTCAGCAGGCCGGCGACGTGCTCGGCGCCCACGAGGCGCTGCTCGACGCCTACCGCTCAGACGTCCGCGCGCTGTGCGCCCGCGCCCGCGTGGCGCTCGGCGCCGCCGAGGACCCGATCGCCGAACTGCGCGCGTCCGGCTACGCCGAGCGCACCGCCACCGAACGCGAGACCCGACAGGAGATCACCCGATGAGGATCGTCACCCCACTCGTCGACCCGGTCGACGACCTCTGGCCCGCCGCGCCTCCGCCGGAAGACCTCCTCGCCCAGCTCGTGCTCGCCTCGAACCTGCTGGGCGCCAACCGCGCGGTCTCCAACTTCGGCGGCGGCAACACGTCGGCCAAGGGGACGACGATCGACCACGCCGGCCGCGAGGTCGACGTCATGTGGGTCAAGGGCTCGGGCTCCGACCTCGCCACCATGGGCGCCGAGCACTTCACCGGCCTGCGGATGGACGAGATGCTGCCGCTGATGGAGCGCTCGGAGATGAGCGACGAGGACATGGTCGCCTACCTCGCGCGCTGCCAGCTCGACCCGAAGATGCCGCGCGCCTCGATCGAGACGCTGCTGCACGCGTTCGTCCCGGCGCCGCACGTGCACCACACGCACCCGGACGGCATCAACGTGCTGGCCGGCACCGCCGACGGCGAGCGCCTGGTGCAGGAGTGCTTCGGCGACAGCGCCGCGTGGGTCCCCTACATCCGGCCCGGCTTCACGCTCTCGCGCCAGGTCGGCGAGGCGGCGCGCGCGAACCCCGACCTCAAGCTCGTGGTGCTGGCCAAGCACGGCCTCGTCGTCTGGGGCGACACCGCCGAGGAGGCCTACCGCCGCACGATCGAGGTCATCAGCCAGGCGGTCGCGTTCGTCAACGAGCGCACCGGCGACACGCCGCGCTTCGGCGGCCCGCACCCCGCGGCGCAGAAGGTCACGGACGAGGCCCGCGCCGAGCTGCTCCACGACCTGCTCCCCGCCATCCGCGGCGCGGTCTCGAGCGAGAGGCACAAGCTGCTCACGCTCGACATGTCGGCGCCCTCGGTCGAGTTCGTCTCCTCCGCCGAGGCCGAGCACCTCGTCAGCGTGGGCGCGCCCTGTCCCGACCATCTCGTGCACACCAAGCGCGTTCCGCTGTGGATCCCCTACGACCCCGACGCCGACGACGGGGAGTCGCTGCGCGAGCGCATCGCCGAGCGCGCGGACGCGTTCCGCGCCGACTACCGGGCGTACGTCGAGGAGTACGGCGACGAGGCGACGGAGCCGGCCGACCCGGATCCCCGGATCGTGCTGGTCCAGCACCTCGGCCTGGTCTCCACCGGCACCACGACGAAGACCTCGACGGTCTCGCGCGACCTCTACCACCGCGCCATCGAGGTGATGGCGGGCGCCCAGGCGCTCGGCGAGTTCGTCTCGCTCGACGCCGAGGAGAGCTTCGCGATCGAGTACTGGCCGCTCGAGCTCTACAAGCTCGCCCAGGCGCCGCCGCCGGGCGAGCTGCAGGGCCAGGTCGCGCTCGTGACCGGCGGCGCCGGCGGCATCGGCCGCGCGATCGGCGACCAGCTCGCCGCCGCGGGCGCGTGCGTGGTCGCGTTCGACCTCGACCAGGTCGGCGCCGAGGACGCCGTCGAGGCCTACGCCGACAGGGGATTGGCGGTCAGCGGCGACGTCACCAGCGAGGACGCGGTCACGGCCGCCTTCGCCGCCGCCGTGGATCGCTACGGCGGCGTGGACATCGTCGTCTCGAACGCCGGCATCGCCTCCAGCGCCGCGATCGAGGAGACGACGCTCGACGAGTGGAACCGCAACCACGGCATCCTCGTGACCGGCTACTTCCTCGTCTCGCGCGAGGCGTTCAAGGTGCTCAACCGGCAGCGCCGCGGCGGCGCCATCGTCTTCGTCGCCTCCAAGAACGCGGTCGTCGCCGGCAAGGGCGCCTCGGCGTACTCCTCCGCCAAGGCGGCCGAGCTGCACCTCGCCCGCTGCCTCGCCGAGGAGGGCGGCGCGAGCGGCATCCGCGTCAACACCGTCAACCCCGATGCCGTCCTCCAGGGCTCGAAGATCTGGGGCTCGTCCTGGCGCGAGGAGCGCGCCGCCGCCTACGGCATCGACCCCGACGAGCTCGAGGAGCACTACCGCAACCGCACGACGCTGCGCGTGAACATCTTCCCCGAGGACATCGCCCAGGCGGTCCTGCACTTCGCCTCACCGGCGCGGTCGGGGAAGAGCACGGGGAACATGCTCAACGTGGATGGGGGCGTGCCGGCGGCGTACGCGCGGTAGGACTGACTACATCCGCAGATACGAGGCCCCGTTGACGTCGAGCACCGTGCCGCTCGCCATCACTGCCCCGGGCGAGGCGAGGTACACGATCGCCGCTGCGACCTCCTCGGGGGTCGCCACGCGCCCGAGCGGGCTCTCCGCGCGCCGCGCGACGCCCTTTTCGCCCACCAGCTCGTCGGCGGCCATATCGGTCTCGGTGAAGCCCGGCGCTACCGTCGTGACCGCGATGTCGTGCGGGCCGAGCGCGCGGGCGAGCGACTGGCCGAAGGCGATGATCCCGGCCTTGCTCGCTCCGTAGGCCGGGGCCTTCGGCTCGCCGCGGAACGCGCCGCGCGAGGCGACGTTGACGATCTGCCCACCGCGCTCGGCCATGTGCTGGACGGCGCACCAGGTCACGTTCGCCGCGCCCGTGAGGTTGACGCCGAGCGTCCGCTGCCAGGCCTCCTGCCACGCCTCGTAGGTCGTCTCGGTGATCGGGTGCGGCTCGAAGATCCCCGCATTGTTGACGAGGACGTCGAGGCCGCCGAGCCCTTCGGCCGCGACGTCGACCATCGCCCGCACCGCATCCGGATCGGCGAGATCCGCGCCCACGACGACGTGCCCCTCCCCCGGCAGGCCCGCGGCCACCTCGTCGGCGCGGACGCGGCTCGCGCCGTAGTGGACGGCCACGCGCTCACCACCGGCCGCGAACGCCCGCGCGGCTGCCGCACCGATCCCGCGTGAGGCGCCGGTGACGAGGATCGCGCGGCTCATGCGGCGATGGTACGCAGCGGGCCGCTCCGTATGCTCGTCGGCGATGAAGCTCTATGTCTGCTGGGGAACCTTCCCGACACCACGCCCCGGCGGCCACCCGTGCATGAACGCCTACGAGGCGCTGCGCGAGGCCGGCCACGACCCGGAGGTCGTGAAGTCCTACGGCCTCGCGGTCCTGCCCGACGCGCTCGCTAACCGCACCTCCGGCCGCCAGGCCGCCAAGCGGCTCACCGGCAGGTCGACCGTGCCGGTGCTCGAGCTCGACGACGGCACCGCGGTCTTCGACTCCAAGCGCATCGTGGAGTGGGCGCGGGCGCACCCCGCGACCTAGGACGAATTGCCGCTGGGCGGCGGGCGGCCGCGCGGTTAGCGTTCGCCCGCATGCATGCCATCCGCCGGCACGAGTTCGGCAACCGAGGGAAGACGGTGCTGGTGCCATGACCCACTTCGTGTGCGTGACCTGCGGGGTCCAGTTCGCGGCGAGCGAGTCGCCGCCGGCCGGCTGCCCGGTGTGCGAGGACGAGCGCCAGTACGTGCCCGAGAGCGGCCAGCGGTGGACGACGCTCGAGGCGCTGCGCGGGGATCACGCGAACCGCATCGGACGCGAGGGCGAGCTGACCGGGATCGGGACCGAGCCGCGGTTCGCGATCGGCCAGCGCGCGCTGCTCGTCCCCTGGGGCGAGCGGCAGCTGCTGTGGGACTGCGTGACGCTGCTCGACGACGACACCGTGGCTGAGGTCGAGCGGCGGGGCGGGCTCGACGCGATCGCGATCTCCCACCCGCACTACTACTCGGCGATGGTCGACTGGGGCGAGCGCTTCGCCTGCCCCGTGTACCTCCACGCCGACGACGCGGAGTGGATCATGCGGCCCGATCCGGTCGTCGAGCTGTGGGAGGGCGAGCGCAAGGAGCTCGGCGACGGCCTCACGCTGATCCGCTGCGGCGGGCACTTCGCGGGCGGCACGGTCCTGCACCGGACGGACGGTCGCGGGTCGTTGCTGACCGGCGACATCGTCCAGGTGATCCCGGACCGCCGCCACGTCGGCTTCATGTACAGCTACCCCAACCTGATCCCGCTGCCGGCCGCCGCGGTGGAGGCGATCCGCGCCGCGCTGGACCCGTTCGCGTTCGAGACGATCTACGGCGCCTGGTGGGGCACCGTGATCGAGGACGGCAAGGACGCCGTCGAGCGGTCCGCCGCGCGCTACGCGCGCGCGCTCAGCTGAGGCAGCTCGCCGGCGGCCTGCAGGATCGTCCCGAGCAGGCCTGGGAAGCGCGCCTCGAGGTCCTCCTCGCGAAGCGTGTTCACGCGCCGCGTGCCCTCCTGGCGCTGCTGGATGACCCCGGCCTCGCGCAGGACCTTGAAGTGATGGGTGCAGGTCGACTTGGTGACCGGGACATCGAAGCTGCCGCAGCTGCGCCCCTCGTCCACCGCGGAGAGACCACGGACCATCAGCAGCCGGACCGGGTCGCTGAGGGCGTGCAGGACGGCGGCGAGCTCGATCTCCTCGCGACTCGGATGGGTGGGCGTGTCGGTGGTCATCTGGGACATGTTTCCTAAAGACTTGTACGACGGTCGTCGTACGTTTGTTAGGGTACGACGACCATCGTACAACGAGGACCCAATATGACCCACGCAGACACCACGCAGGCACCACGAGACGGACGCTGGACTGCGCTGCTCGTCCTCTGCGCCGGCTTCATGATGATCATCCTCGACTCGACGATCGTGAACGTCGCGCTGCCGTCGATCCAGGAGGATCTCGGCTTCACGCAGTCGACGCTCGCGTGGGTGGTCAACGGCTACCTGATCGCGTTCGGCGGCCTGCTGCTGCTGTCCGGCCGCCTCGGCGACCTGATCGGCCGTCGTCGCGTGTTCCTGTTCGGGCTCACCCTCTTCACCGCCGCCTCGTTGGCCTGCGGCCTTGCTCCCAGCCAGGAGCTGCTGGTCGGCGCTCGCTTCATCCAGGGCGTCGGCGGCGCGCTGACCTCCGCCGTGATCCTCGGCATGATCGTCACGATGTTCCCCGAGCCGCGGGAGCAGGCCA
>JBDTMF010000083.1:0-17887 GCA_039934455.1 Solirubrobacteraceae bacterium | reverse complement strand
CGAGAGCAGTCGGCCGCCGCGCTGGCGGCGCAGCCCCGACCAGTCGAACGAGTTGGCCGAGCCCTCGCGGGAGAGCCACGTGTACCAGACCACGCGCCCGATCTTCAGCCGCTTGCGCGCCTTCGCCAGCAGCTGCAGCGCGAGCTTGAGCCGAGACGCCTGGCCGCGGTCGGTGGTGACGAACCCCGGCGCGCCCGCAGTCTTGCCCTGCGACGCGGGCCACGACAGCTCGGTCAGCCACACCGGCCTCCGCCCGTCGTGGAAGCGGCGCATCTCGCGGCGCGCGAACTCGATCAGCTTGATCACGTTGCGCGGGCGGCCCGTGTAGGGGTGCAGCGCGACGGCGTCGAACGTCCCGCGCCCGCCCGCCTTGTAGACCTTGCGCAGCGCGATCCAGCTCTCGTTCGGCAGCCCGGCGAGGATCGTGCGCGAGCCGGGGTCGGCGGCGCGCAGGGCGCGGCGCGAGGCGCGCAGCAGCTTCACGTAGGGCTTGGCGAACGGCTGCGAGGTCCAGTAGCGCGTGAGGTTCGGCTCGTTCCAGATCTGCCAGTCGCGGATCGGCACCCGCGGCAGCTCCGGCCGCTCGGCCCACAGCGACCCGGCCGGCCCGTAGCGCCCGACCAGCGCGGTGAGGAAGCTCGCGTACGCGGCGGTGCCCTTCGGCGCCGAGGCGGCGCCGTCGCCCGGTCGGGCGGCCGCCCAGTCCGGGGTCCGGTGCACGACCGGCAGGACCGGCAGGCGCTGCTGCGAGGCGGCCACGACCGCGGCGTCCGTCGCGCTGAAGTCGATCGGGCCGCCCGGCGACGGCTGCGCCGCCCGCCAGTCGAAGGCGACGCGCACGTTCTCGACCCCCGACGCCGCCATCAGCCCCCACTCGGACGCGAACGGGTTGCCCGGCTCGGTCAGCGGCCCGTCGGCCTGCACCCCGAGCCAGCCGCGCGGGACGCTGCGCGCCTGCGCAGGCGCGGCGAGCAGCAGCGCGGCGCAGAGCGCCGCGAAGACGAGCGCGGCGCGCTTCACCCGCGCAGGCTCGAGATCACGTCGCTGGCCATCCGCAGCCGCAGGGCCAGGATCCGGGCGAGGTCCATCAGCATCGCGTGGGCGAGCGCGGGCTCGGCCTCGGAGAGCTGGCTGAAGCAGTCCGTGTCGATCTTCACGACCTGGACGTCGGTGAGCGCGTCGAGCGTCGCCGAGCGCGGGCTGCCGTCGAAGAACGCCAGCTCGCCGACCACCGACGGCGCGTCGATCGACTTGAAGGCGGTCTCCTCGCGCGGCATCCGGACCCCGAGCGTGCCCTCGGTCAGCAGGTACAGCGCGCGGTCGTCCTCGCCGGCCTGCACGAGCGCAAGTCCCGCCGAGACCTGGAGGACCTCGGCGAAGGCGAAGATCTTGGCCCAGTCCGACGCGGTCGCCTCGGGCAGGAACAACAGGTCCTCGGAGTCCTCGTGGGCCTCCTCGATGACGATCTGGAACGGGCCGACGTGCGAGATGCTCATGGGGAGGCGGGGTTGGGCGCGGCGGCGGGCACGTCGCCACGAACCGTAGCGTTCGGCTGCAGCGCCCAGACCTTCATGCCGGCCTTGCGCCCGCGGACCTCGAGCTCGTCGAGCGACTCCATGTCGCCCGGCGCCTCGCGCAGATGCCCGTGCGTCGTATCGGCGACGAACAGCTGGTACGGCGTGCCCTTGGTCATGCCCTCCAGGCGCGCGGCCGTGTTCGTCGTATCGCCGATGGCGGTGTACTCGAGCCGGCGCGCGGACCCCACGTTGCCCGACATGACGTCGCCCGTGTTGAGGCCGATCCCCATCTTGAAGCCGTCGCCGAGGCCCTCGTCGCGCATCCACCCGTTGAAGCGCTCGAGCCGGTCGAGCATCTCGCGGGCCGCGCCGAGCGCCTTCTCGGCGTGGTCCTCGGACGCGATCGGCGCGCCGAACACGGCCATGATCCCGTCGCCCATATAGGCGACGAGCGTGCCGTCTTGGTCAAGGATCGCGTCGCTCATCTCGGTCAGGTACCGGTTCAACACGCCGATGACCTCGGAAGGTTCGCGGCCCTCGGCAAAGCTCGTGAACCCGCGCAGGTCGCTGAAGAGGACGGTGGCGCTCAACAGCTCGCCGCCGAGGCGCACGTCGTCCTGCGAGTCGGCGCGCTCGAGCACCTGCGAGACGACCGAGTCGGGCACGAAGCGCGAGAACAGGTCGCGCGTCTGGGTGCGCTCGACCGAGGCGGTCATCCAGTGCACCGCGAGCGCCCCCACGAGCGCGAACCCGAGCCCGATCAGCGGCACCACCACGGGCAGGATCAGGCCGCGGCCGAACGCGAACTGCGCGCCGAGGACGTAGAGCAGGCCGGCGAGCACTCCGAGCCCGATGGCGACCAGGGGCTTCAGCCGCAGCCCGAGCAGCGCCGGCACGAGCGTCAGCCCGAGCGCGATCAGGAGGTCGGCCAGGCCGCTCGAGTCGTGCAGGGGGAGACCGCGCAGCAGCGTGTCGATGGCGTTGGCGTGGATCTCGGGCCCGTTCATCTCGCCCGCGGGCCAGGACGTCGGATGGCGGTCCTGCAGGGAGGGGGCGGCGGCGCCGATGACGACGATGCGGTTCGTGAACGTGCCGGGCTTGAACCTCCGCTTCACGACCCGCGAGAACGACACATAGGCGATGTGGCCGGGAGGCCCGGAGAAGTCGATCCACGCGCCGTCGCCCTGCATGCGGCTGCGGTCGACGGGGCGGTGCGTGACGCGCTCGACGGTGGCGACCGACAGCGTCCGCAGCCCGTCGATCGCGTACGGCAGCCGGCGCAGCGCGCCGGAGGAGCCCTCGGGCAGCAGCCCGTTGCCGAACCTCGCCTTCGAGAAGGCCTGGACCTCCTTGCCGCCGCCGAAGATCTTGGTCCTGCCGCCCTTGCCGACCTCGGTGGCGCTGAGGATGACGTTGCCGGCGGCGCGGGTGGCGTAGACGAGCGCGTTGTCGGCCTTGATCGCGGCCTGGCTGTTGCCGGTGGCCTCGGAGAACTCGACGTCGTAGACGATCGCCCGCGGCTTGTCGCGCGTCACCTGGCGCAGCGCGCGGGCGAAGGTCAGGCGCGAGAACGGGAAGCGCTCGTCGAGCTCGGAGAACGTCACGTCGTCGATGCCGACGACGATCACGTCCTTCGGGACGGGCCGCTCGCCGCGGATCTCGAAGCGCGAGTCGACGGTCGCGAGCTCGGCGCGGTCGAACGCGTTGGTGACGTCCAGCAGCACGACCATCGCGACCGCGAACAGCGCCACCCCGGCGAGCATCGTGCGGCGCAGGCGGCGGGTGGTCGCGCGGCGGCGCATCGCGCTGACGCTAACCCAACGCGGCCGGACTTCCTAGACTCGCCGCTTCCATGGCTGCGCGCGTCGCCCTCATCCACGACTTCCTGCTCGACCTCCGCGGAGCCGAGCGTGTCTTCGCCGCGATCTGCGACGCCTGGCCCGAGGCCGACGTCTTCACCGCCGTCTACGACGAGACCGGCACCGAGGGGCGCTTCGCCGACCGCACCATCCACACCTCGTTCCTGCAGAAGCTGCGGCCGACCTCACGCACGTTCCGGCCGCTGCTGCCGTTCTACCCGCACGCGGTCGAGTCGTTCGACCTGACCGGCTACGACACCGTCATCTCGTCCTCGAGCGCGTGGGCGCACGGCGTGCTCGTCGACCCCGGCGCGGTGCACGTCTGCTACTGCCACAACCCGTTCCGCTACGCGTGGACCGAGCGCGAGGCGACGCTGCGCGCCCGCGGCCCGGTCGCGCGGCCCGCCCTGCGCCTCCTGCTCTCGCGCTGGCGCCAGTGGGACTGGATCGCCGCCCAGCGAGTGGACCGCTACGTGTCCAACTCGCAGACCACCGCCGAGCGCGTGCGCCGGTATCTCGGCCGCGAGTCGACCGTCCTGCATCCGCCGGTCGAGATCGACCGCTTTGGGCGGGTGGGGAGGGATCAGATCGGCGCGCACTATGTCGTGCTCGCGGAGCTGATGTCGCACAAGCGCATCGACGTCGCGGTCGAGGCGTTCACCCGGCTGGGGCTCCCGCTCGTCGTGGTCGGCGACGGCCCCGAGGGCCGGCGGTTGCGCAAGCTCGCAGGCCCGACGATCACCTTCACGGGGCGGATCTCGGACGCGCAGGTCGCCGACGTGCTCGCCGGGTCGCGCGCGCTCGTGGTCACCGCGGTCGAGGAGTTCGGCATCGCCGCGGTCGAGGCGCTCGCCGCCGGGCGGCCGGTCATCGCCCTCGGCGAGGGCGGGGTGCGCGAGAGCGTGCAGTCCGGCGTCACCGGCGCCTTCTACGACCGCAACGACCCGGCGGCGCTGGCCGAGACGGTGCTGGGCTTCGACACGCTCGCGGTCGACTCGGCCGCCTGTCGCGCGGCCGCCGAGCACTTCAGCGTCCCCCGCTTCCAGCACCGGCTGGCCTCGATCGTCGCCGACACCGTCTCCGACGAGCGCCCGCCGCGGCCGGGCGAGCAGCGCCCGGTGCTCGCGGCCGGGCTGCTTCACGGCGGCCGGCGCTCGAACAGGCGGAACGAGCCGACGCGCGCCGCCGGCCTGTAACGCCGCGCCAGGTACTCGTCGAGCAGCCGGACGCCGCTCGAGCGCCCCGCGGCGTTCGGCTCCCGCGCGGCGGTCACCGGGTCGGTCCAGCGCACCACCATCGACGTGCGGGTGCGCTCGAGGTCGCGGATGATCTCGCGTTGCACGGGCGCCGACGTGACGACGCCGGGCGCCGGGATGTCGTACCGGGTCGGGTTGGGGCGGCCCGCCAGCACGTACAGGAGCGGATGGCCGGAGGTCACGAGGTCGGCGCGGCGGGTGGCGACGTAGATCGGTCCGCGCGGCGGGAGCCGGCGCACGACCGCCTCGAGCTCGGCCGCCTGGCGCGGCGGGACGCGCACCCCGTCGGCGACCGGCAGGTCGAGCGCGACCGTGTCCTCGTGGAGCACGAGCCAGCGGCGGTCGAGGCCCTCGGCGATCGCGAACAGCAGCGCGAGCCCGGCCAGCACGGCGGGGACGCCGCGCAGGACGCTCCGCTCCGCCAGCGCCCACGCTGCGAGGATCGCGACCATCACCGCCAGCGGCGCCGTGTGGAAGAGGTCGGTGCGCACGAGCAGGTAGGCGAGCGCGCCGGCCGTGAACACGCCGGTCGCAACGAGGCGCGGTGGGAGAGGTCTGCGCGCGAGCGCGAGGACCGCGCCGGCGAGCCCGGCCACGAGCAGGAGCGGCAGGTAGAAGAGCAGGAGCGGCTCGGCGCTGTCGCGCAGGAAGCCGCCCGGCGAGCCGGTGTTCAGCGGGCCGTCGTAGGACAGCGGGAACGGCAGCGTCTGGTAGTCGCGGAAGTCGGTCAGCGGGTAGTCGACGAGCAGGTTCCAGGACGGCACGATCCCGGCTGCGATCACGACCGGGAGGTAGAGGACGGCGGCGGTCGCCACGCCCGCGAGCGCGAACCGGCGCAGCCCGGCCGGACGCGCGACCAGGATCGCCAGCGCAGCGAAGGCCGCGAACTCGATCCGCCACACCGCCGCGGCGCCCACCAGCGCGCCCGCGAGCGCTGGCCGCCGCTCGAAGGCCAGCAGCGCGCCGAGCACGAGCGCGAGCGCGATCGGGAACGGGTGCGGGCCGCTCGGGTAGGCCATCGCGAGGATGGCGGCGCCCCAGGCGGCGAGCGAGAGGCGCGGCCCGGCGCCGCGGCTTGCGAGGCTGAACGCGAGCAGGGCCACCGACGCGTCGGCCAGCACGCGCACGATCCGCCAGGTCAGCAGCGAGGGGCCGGCGAGCTCGCGCAGGCCGGCCAGCAGGTAGGGCTGCCCCGGCGGATAGAACCACCAGAAGTCGCGGTAGGGCACCTGGCCCCGCGCGATCCGCTCGGCCGCCTGCAGCATCAGCCCCTCGTCGTTGGGCTGGATGCCGTGGAGCGCCGTCACGCCCGAAACGACGATCCCCGCGACGAAGAGGGCGGCGAGGACCGATCTGGACGGCACGGCCGCTTACCCTATGCGCGATGCCGTCCGCGCCCGACCTCGACGCGCTCCGCGCCGAGGCGCTCGCCGCGGTGGAGCGCTACGCCGCCGCCGCCTTCCAGGACGAGCCGCCGTTTGCGCCCGGCGAGAGCAGCGTCTCCGTCGCCGGCAAGGTGATCGGCGCTCCGGAGCTGCGCGCGCTGGTCGACGCGGCGCTCGACGGCTGGCTCACCGAGGGCCGCTTCGCCGACGAGTTCCGCACGCGCCTGGTCGGCGTCACCGAGCGGCCGAACGTGGCGCTCGTCGGCTCGGGCTCGCAGGCCAACCTGCTGGCCGTCGCAGCCGCACGCTCGCACCTGCACGAGCGCCCGCTCGCCGCCGGCGACGAGGTCATCACCCCGGCGGTCGGCTTCCCCACCACCGTCGCGCCGCTCTACCAGCACGGGCTGCGGCCGGTCTACGTCGACATCGAGGCCGACACCTACAACCCGTCGCTCGAGGCGTTCGCCGCGGCCATCGGCCCGCGCACGCGCGGCGTCCTCGCCGCCCACTGCCTCGGCAACCCGTTCGACGCCCCGGGGCTCGAGGCGCTGTGCCGCGAGCACGACCTCGTGCTGATCGAGGACTGCTGCGACGCGCTCGGCTCGCGCATCGGCGGCCGCCTGGCCGGCACCTTCGGCCACGCCGCGACCTACTCGTTCTACCCCGCGCACCACATGACGACGGGGGAGGGCGGCGCGGTGGCGACGTCCGACCCTGCGTGGGCGCGCGCGGTCGCGTCGCTGCGCGAGTGGGGCCGCGACTGCTGGTGCCCGCCCGGCCTCAACGACGTCTGCGGCCGCCGCTTCGAGGGGCGCTTCGGGGCGCTGCCCGCCGGCTACGACCACAAGTACGTCTTCTCGCACGTAGGCTACAACTTCAAGCTCACCGACATGCAGGCCGCGCTCGGGGTGGCCCAGACGCACCGATTGGAAAGCTTCGCGGTGGCCCGGCAGGAGAACTTCGAGCGCCTGCACGCCGCGTTGCAGCCCCTCCAGGAGCAGCTCGTGCTGCCGCGGGCGCTGCCCGGAGCCGAGCCGAACTGGTTCGGCTATCCGATCACGCTGCGCGAGGGGGGCGCCGCGGACCGCCGCCGGCTGCAGCTGTACCTGCTCGAGCACCGGATCGACTCACGGCTCCTGCTGGCCGGCAACATGACGCTGCAACCCGGCTTCCAGGGTCTCGACCACCGCGTGGACGGATCGCTGGAAGCGGCCGATCGGGCCACCGAAGCCGCTCTGTGGGTCGGTTGCCACCCGGGCCTCAGCCCTCCGATGATCGATTGGATCACGGAATGCGTAACAAATTGGGTCGAGCAGCGTTGATGTAGGGCCTGCGTGTCTTCGGCTCTCGCCGTTGTGCGCGCAGTCACAACCTCCCCCCGGCTCCCCCGCCATTGTCGTCGCCTCCGTGCGTTGGATGGTTTGACACGACGTCAGTGCGTGATTGTGCCGGCAACGACTTTGCCCTATAATTCCTACTACACGAGTTGGTAATGATGCCGAAAGGAACCATCACGAGCACGACCACAGAGGCTCCGCGTTCGAAGACGACCGCGGACTACAACGTTGACCCCACGCTCGACTCCCTGCAGCTGCTGCTGCGCGAGGCGGGCAAGTACCCCTTGCTCAAGCCCCATGAGGAGATCGAGCTGGCCAAGCGGATCGAGCGCGGCGACCTCGCTGCCAAGGACCGCATGATCAATTCGAACCTGCGCCTCGTGGTGTCCAACGCACGCCGCTACCAGGGCCAGGGCCTGTCGCTCGGCGACCTGATCCAGGAGGGCATGCTGGGCCTCATCCGCGCGGTCGAGAAGTTCGACTGGCGCAAGGGGTTCCGCTTCTCCACGTACGCGACGCTGTGGATCCGTCAGGCGATCCAGCGCGGGCTCGAGAACACGAGCCGCACGATCCGCCTGCCCGTCCATGTCGCGCAGCGCTCCCGGAAGGTGGGGCGCATCGAGCGTGAGCTCACCACGAAGCTTGGCCACGAGCCCTCCGACGAGGAGATCGCGGCGGTCGCAGACCTGCCGCTGGCTGACGTCATCGAGATCCGCAAGGCCGACAGGGCCGTGGTCTCGCTCGACAAGCCGGTGGGCGAGGACGGCGACACCTCCCTCGGCGACCTGATCTCGCTCGAGTCCCCCTCGGTTGACGAGGAGGTCCACGAGCAGATCGGCTCCGAGACCCTGCTGGAGGCGATTGCGGACCTGCCGGAGCAGGAGCGCAGCGTCATCGAGATGCGCTTCGGCGCCGGCGACACAGAGCCTCAGACGCTCTCGCAGGCCGGCCGGAAGCTCGGCGTCTCGACCGAGCGGGCGCGCCAGATCGAGGAGCGCGCACTGCGGCGCCTCTCGCAGCGCCCCGAGCTGATCGCCCTCCGCGAGGCGGCCTAGCCAGAAGCTCCCACGACCCGGGTCTCACGATCCGGGTCGTGTCGGTTGAAGGCAGGTTCGGGCTCAGGCTTGGGCTCCGCGTTCGGAGCCCGGTGCAGTGCCACGCCCGCCACCACCAGCCCGACGCCGGCGATCTCGCCGGCGCTGGGGAGCTGGCCGAGCACGATCACGCCCACGATCGTCGCGGTCGCGGGCAGCAGTGCGACCATCAGCGCGTAGGTCGCGCGCGGCAGGCGCCGCATCGCCAGCTGGTCGGCGACGTAGGGGATGACCGACGAGCTGACTCCGACGCCGAGGCCCGCCAGCACCGCGATCGGGTCCAGGAGCGCCGGGCCCGCGGCCCAGCCGCCGAGCGGCGTCACCGCGACCGCGGCGACCAGCATCGCCAGCGCGAGGCCGTCGATGCCGCTGAGACCGGGGAGCCGCGAGACGCGGTGAGCGAGCACGATGTAGGCGGAGAAGCCGACCGCGTTGGCGAACGCGATGGCGACGCCCAGCGGCTCGCCCTCGAGCCGCACGCCCGTGAGCAGGTAGACGCCCGGGACCGCGAGCGCGAGCGCGGCGGCGTTGCGCGGCGTGCGCGCGCCGAGCGCGGCGAGCAGGATCACGGGCAGGAACTCGATCGCCGCGACGGTGCCGAGCGGGAGCCGGTCGATTGCGATGTAGAAGCAGCAGTTCATGAGCGCCAGCACCGCGCCCCAGGCCAGGATGAGCTGCCGGCCCGAGGTGTCGAGCCCGGCGAGCGTGCGCCAGGGCCGCCGCCAGAGCGCGAAGATCACGGCGGCCGTCGCGATCCGCAGCCAGGCGACGCCGAGGACCTCGACGCGCGCGAACAGCAGCACCGCGAAGGCCGGGCCGAGGTAGTGGAAGATCGCGCTGGCGACGAAGTAGACGTGCGGCGGAGGCTCTCGGCGTTTCATCTCCCGACACGATGCCTGGTGGCCGGGCTGGATCCCAGGGCCTTTCGCAGGTACTGTGGCGCATATGGCTGTGAATCAACGGCAGAACGGCGCAATCGCCGATGCCCCTCTCGATGACACCAACCTCGCCCTGCTGGCCGAGCTGCAGGCCGACGCGCGCCTCTCGCTCGCTGAGCTGGGGCGGCGGGTCGGGCTCTCCGCCCCGGCCGTCGCGGACCGGCTGGCGCGGCTCGAGGGCAGCGGCGTGATCCGCGGCTACCGCGCCGACGTCGACCCGCGCGCGCTCGGCCTCGCGCTCAGCGTGATCATCCGCATGCGCCCCGCGCCGCGCGAGCTGCGCAAGGTCGCGCAGCTCGCCGTCGAGACGCCCGAGGTCGTCGAGTGCCTGCGCATGACGGGCGAGGACTGCTACCTGATCCGCGCCCACGTCCGCGACGTCGAGCACCTCGAGGAGGTCATCGACCGCTTCGCGCTGTTCGGCCAGACGACGTCGTCGATCCTGCAGTCCGCGCCCGTGGCCGGGCGCGGCATCGCGCTGAGCTGAGCTACTCGTCCGGGCGTCCGGCGGCCCTGGCCATGTCGGGGCGGTCCTTGACGACATAGACGCTCGCGCAGCCGAAGCGGCGGGTCGCTTCGAGGATCGGGCGCAGGTCGGGCTCGAGGTCGCGCAGGCCGGGGCGGCAGTCGACGAAGACGAAGCGCGCGTGGGTCGAGGTCACGAAGTCGCGCGCGGCCTGCCCGCGCAGCCTGCCGTCGACGATCAGCCCGTCGGCCTTGCGCTGGCGCCCGCGCCAGTCCGGCGTCCAGCTGAGCGCGCCGATCCAGGTCTCGCGGCCGGTCGTGTACGGGAGCATGTAGCCGGCGTAGACGGAGCCCAGAACGCCACCGGGCCGCGGGTCGCGCTCGATCGCGTGCAGCGCCTGCACCTCGCCGTCGAAGATCCAGAACGGGTCGCCGGCGCTGCGGATCGAGTGCAGCGAGACCTCGAGCTTGTGCGCGATGCCCGGCACGGTCATCAGGAACAGCAGCCCCACGACGGCGAGCGGGCGGGGGTTGCGCCAGACGGTCAGCAGACCCTGGACGGCGAGGATCGAGAGCGGCAGCGCGAGCCCCTGGAACGAGTGGTACGGGAACGTCCCGAACGGCAGCAGGTAGACGACGAGGGCCGCGAACGGCCAGACGCGGACCGCCCGCTCCTGCCAGCTCGGGGCCGGCAGCCGGTAGGCGAGCGCGGCCGGGACGGCGAGCGGCGCGAGCGTCAGCGCCACGGCCCACCACGGCCAGCTCCACTCCGGCATCGCCCCGGCCGCGTTGGACTTCGACGCGAGCTCCCACGCGGAGTCGAAGCGACCGAGCAGGAGGTAGTAGAGGGCCGGCGGCGCGACCGCGCCGACGACGATCAGGTCGCGGAGGCCGAAGGGGGAGGGGGCGTCACGGAGGCGGCGCCACGCCGCGACGCCGAGCACGATCAGCGCCAGCGTCGCCCCCTGCCAGGGCTGGAGCCAGCAGACCAGGAATGCTCCGGCGGCGGCCCAGCCGGTGCGCCCGCGCTCGTGGGCGAGCAGGACGAGCGGCATCAGGAAGACCGCGATCGCGGTCATCAGGTAGCCCCAGAGGTACTGCCCCGACCACATCTCGCCCGAGATGAAGTCGAACGTGTACTGGCGCGCGTTGCCCCCCCAGTCCGACCACGCGACGAGCCACGACGCCGGCATCACGGCGAACAGGGCGAGGATCAGCGCGGCGTGGCGCGCCCCGGGGGTGGGGACGAGGCGCCGCACGTAGCGCAGGGCCCCGTAGAACGTGACGCCGACCGCGACCGGCTTCCACACCAGGTAGGAGAGCGGGACCGACAGCCCGAGCGCGTGCAGGCCGCCGGAGATGGCGAAGCCGGGGTGCAGGAACGCGCGGTCGCCGGGTGCGAGGTCGAAGCGGTTGCCGATCAGCAGGTGGTGGCTCGCCTCGCGGATCCAGGCGAAGTACTGCAGCTGGTCGGCGGCGAGGAGGCCGTCGGCGCCGGAGAGCGGGCGGCCCTTCGTGAGGAGGGCGGCGAGGACGATGACGGAGAACCCGCTGAGCGCGATCAGGGCGGTCCATTCGATCCGGTCGAGCTGGGGTGGCCGCGGGGCTCTCCACCCGTGATCCCGGCGCGGGGACAGCGTCCGGACCCGGTCCTCCAGTCGCGAGTCGGAGGCGCGGGACTCGGCTGGGTGCAGGCTCACGCTCTCCTCAGCACGCGCCGCGCGTTCGTCGCAAGCTTGCGCGTGAGCGTGGCCGGGCCATCGGTGGTGAGGGTCTCCATGGCGATCGGTGCATATTGGCCGATGGTGGCGTTTCGGATGGCGCGCGCTCGGTTCCGATTGTGTGCGCGTTTTGCACCGGAATGGCAGAAGTCGAGCAGTGGCTGTACGACCCGGTCCCACCGGAGCTCCTCCGCCGCCTGAGCGACGGCGGCGCGCGCGGGCGCCGGGTCGGCGAGCAACTCGGCGCAGGCGTGGGCGAAGGCCGCCACGTCGCCCGGCGGCACCGCGCGCCCGAGACCGCGGGCCGCGACGCGGTCGCCGAGCACATCGCCCGCGCTCGTCACCACCGGCAGGCCGGCCCAGAGGTAGTCGGCGATGCGGGTCCGGTAGGCGAAGCGGGTCTCGAGGTGCGCCGGGTGGGCGGAGACGCCGAGGTCGGCTTCGAGCAGCCATGCCCCGCGCTGTTCGTACGGGACCCAGTCGTGGTTGAAGTGGATCCGCTCGGGCGCGACCTCGCGGGCGACGGCGATCGCGCGGGCGCCGGCGGCGTGCTCGTCGCGCGCGAGCAGGGCGGGGCGCTTGACGCCCTGGAAGACGAGGTGGACCTCGTCCGGCAGGCGGGCGACGGCGCGGATGACGGTCGGCGCGTCGAGCCAGTCCCAGATCCCGCCGCCCCAGAGCAGGATCCGGGCGTCCTCCGGCGCCAGCGGGCCGCGCATCACGGGCACGCCGGAGCGCCGGGGCGGATCGCTGCGCACGCCGAACGGCACGACGGCGAAGCGCTCGAGCGCGTCGGGCTCGAGCAGCTCGCGCCCGGCCAGTACGCCGAGCCAGAGGTCGCGCTGGCGCTCGCTCGCGCAGAGGGTGAGGTCGGCGGCCGCGAGGTGCGCTGCCGCCGCCCGTCCCACGATCCGGTTCAGCCGCGCGCGCGATGCCGCCGGCTTGCCACGCGTCGCTTCGATCGCCTCCACGACCGTGGGGTTGTAGAGGTCGACGACGAGCCGCGCGGGCTCGCGCCAGACCCGTGCCAGCAGCCGCGGCGGCAGCAGCTGCGCGACGACGACGTCGTGGTCGCGCACGGCGGCGATGAGCGCGTCGTAGTCGGCGAGCCCGGCCTCGATCAGCGTGAATCGCTCGTCGCCGAGCTCGCTCGGCGCCGGTGCGGCGAGCGTCACCTGCACGTCGGCGGCCAGCGCGCGCGAGAGCTCGTACGCACGGATGGCCGGCCCGGCCATCCGGTCGCCGACCGGCTCGGCGGAGACCACGAGGACACGCGGAGTCGGCAAGGCGGGGAGTATGGCGGCGTGATCGGCTCCCGCCACGCGCTCCTCGCCGCCGGGCTGGCGCTGCTCGTGCTCGCGTGGGTCTTCGCCAACCCGCCCGGGGCGGCGCCCGACGAGCGGGCGCACTACGTGCGGGCGCTCGGCGCGGGTGGGCTGCAGCTCGCGGGAACCATGTTCGAGCCGACCGAAGCGCAGACGCGCGCGTTCTTCGCGCAGGCCGGCAAGGGGAAGCCGCTGCCGGGCGCGGGCGTCGCGACGGTGCTGTGGGCGGCCAGGCAGACGCGCGCGTTCGACGTCCCGCTCGCGCTCAGCGCCACCACGTTCGGCTGCAACGACCGCCGCTCGCAGGTCTCGGCGGCGTGCCTCGACCAGCCGCCGGCCGAGCCGCGGTCGCGGCGAGTGCCGACCTACACCGGGACCTACGCACCCTTCGCCTACATCGTGCCGGGCGCGGCGATGCGCACGCAGGCGACGCCCGCCGCGGCGCTGCGCGCCGGCCGCCTGGTCAGCGCGCTCGGCGGCGTGGCGCTGCTGATCGCCGCGCTCGCCCTCACCGGCGGCGGCGCGCCGCTGGCCGGGATGGCGGTCGCGCTGACGCCGATGGTCGTCTACTGCGCGGCGATCCTGAATGCGTCCGGTCCAGAGATCGCGGGGAGCGTGTGCTTCATCGCCGCGGGGCTACGGCTGCAGCGGCCCGGAGCGGGGCCGTGGGCGTGGGGCGGGCTGGCGACGGGCGGTGCGGCGCTGACGGTCTCGCGCTCGCTCGGGCCGGTCCTGCTCGTCGTGCTGGGGACCATGCTGCTCGTCCTCTCCCCGCGACGCCCGCGCACGCCGCAGCACCCGCGCGCGGCGGTGGCCGCGGGAGCGGCGCTGCTCGTCGCCTTCGGCGTCGCGGCGTGGTGGGACATCGCACAGCAGCCGCACGGCGTCGAGGGCGGGCCGGGCTACCGGGATGCGCTCGCGCAGTCCTTCCACGACCTCGATGACATCGCGCGCCACGCCGTCGGCAACTTCGGCGCCCTCGACACGCCGCTGCCGAGCTGGCTCTCTGTGACCTGGGCGCTCGCCGCGGCCGGGCTGTTCGGCCTCGCGGCGGTCCGCGGCTCGTGGCGTGAGCGCGCGGGCCTTGCCGCCGCCGCCGCCGTGGCGCTGGGGATGACGCTCGTCGTGTCGGTGTTCCAGCTCCGCACCGGCTACGGCGCGCAGGGGCGCCACGTGTTGCCCGTGCTCGTGCTCGTCCCGCTATTCGCGGGCGAGGTGCTGCGGCGGCGCCCGCAGGGGCTCGCGTGGCTGCCGGCGGCCGCCGGCGTCCTCTGGGCGACCGGCCAGGCCGTCGCGTGGCTGGCCAACGCGCGCCGCGCCGCGGTCGGCACCGACGGCTCGTGGTGGTTCTTCGGCGCGGCCGAGTGGTCGCCGCCGGGTGGCTGGTGGGTGTGGGCGGCGGCGGCTGCGGCCGGCGCGGCGCTCGGTCTTGCCGGGTTCAGCGCGGGGCGTCTCGATGGGACGGCCACGCGGCGATGATCTCCGCCACGTGGCGGTGATCGGTGCCGCAGCAGCCCCCGAGCAGCTCGACCGACGGCAGCATGGCCTGGAGGGCGGCGTTGTCGCGGCCGAGCGCCACGGGATCGCCCTCGTCGAGCTCCTCGGCCTCGTCGAGCTCGGCGTGGCTCAGCGCCGACGCGTTCACGCGCAGGCCGCCGATGCGCTCGAGCGCAAGAGCTCCGTCCAGCCCGGCCGCGATGTGCGACGGGTGCGCGCAGTTGAGCATGAAGAAGTCGGGAGCGCCGCCGGTCGCGCCGTCGACCCGCTCCACGGCCTCGGCGACCGAGGTGCCGTCCGGGAGCCGGCCGTCGGTCTCGACCGTGAACGATGCGACGACCGGCACGCCGGCGGCTGCCGCCGCCTGCACCACGCCGACGGCCTCCTCCGGATAGGACAGCGTCAGCGCGGTGATGCGCTCCGCCCCCGCCTCTCGGAGGACGCCGATCTGCCGCCCGTGGTACTCGGCCGCCTGGTCGCCGCTCATGCGCTCGCGGACGACGTAGCCGTCACCGCGGGGCCCGAGGACGCCGTTGATCGTCACCTCCGGGCGTCCTGCGGCGAGCTCGCGGGCGAACTCGACCGCATGGGCGTTCACGGCCGCGAGCGCCGTGTCGTCATAGCCGAGCCGCGCGCCCCAGTCGGCGTTCGCGCGCCAGGTCGCCGTGTCCAGCACGAACGGCAGCCCGTGCTCCTGCGCCGTGTCGAGGAACGGCTCGAAGTACCGGCGCAGCGCCGCGCGGCCGCGTTCCTCACCGAGCAGGGGGAAGGCCGCGAAGCACGGGAGGTCGAAGCCCGCGTGGAACGACAGGCTGGTCTCCATCCCGCCGTCGGTCAAAGCCGGCGCCGCACGTCCCATGGTCAGGCGGCGCTCGGATGCTCGCGCGCCCAAGCGGCGATCGTCTCCGAGCCGGCGACGACGGTTCCGTCGTCGGTCACGAGGACGGGCACGTCCTCCTGGCCGGTCAGCTCGATGATCTCCTCGCGCTTGCGCCCACCGCAGGTGTAGAGGGACATCTCCGCGACGTTAGCGGAGCTCCGCCAGCCGCTCCCGGTCGACGCCGCCCAGCAGCGCCACCGCGCCGAGGAACACGACGGCGCCGGCCGGCACCGACAGCCACAGCGGCTGCTCGCGCAGCGGCCACACGGCGACGGCCATCAGCGCCGCCGCGGGCAGCGCGCGGGCGAGGGCGGCGAAGGAGGGCAGGTAGCCGAGGTGGCGGCGCACGAGCCACGCCGACCCCGCCAGCAGGACGAGCTCGCACCCGAGGGCGGTCCAGGCCGCGGCCTGGATCCCGTAGGGCGGGACGAGCGCGAGGTTCAGCGCAACGTTCAAGGCCAGGGCGAGCACGTTGAGCCACAGGGCCGCGAGCTGGCGGTTGCGCGCGATCAGGGCGTGCCCGTAGAGGCCGTTGACGAACCCGAGCGCGCTCGCGGCGAGCAGGATCCGCAGCGGGGTCGCGGCGCCCGCGAAGCCGTCGCCGCCGAGCGCCAGGGCGAGCTCCGGCGCGACCAGGGCGCCGCCCGCGGCGACCCCGGTGCCCGCATAGATCATCAGGTCGCCCGCGGTGCGCAGCGCGGCCGGCATGCGCGCGTCCGAGGTCGCGACGTAGCGCGAGAGCAGCGGGAAGACGGAGACCAGGAAGGCGGCGGGGAGGGTCGCGGTGAGCTCCCCGACCCGCCACGCCAGCGCGTACAGGCCAAGCTCCTCGAACGGGCGCGAGAGCGAGATGATCAGCGCGTCGGCGCGGAAGTAGGCCTCGTTGAGCGCGAGCGCGGCGCCGAGCGGGAGCGCGGCGACGACGAGCGCGCGCATCGTCGCCCGGTCGGCCTGCGGGCGGGCGGGCAGAAGCGGCCGCACGAGCGCCGAGGTCAGCGCGAGCGTCACCGCCGCGCCCACGCCCGCCGCAGCGACCACGGCGTAGAAGCCGAGGTCGAGCGCGGCCACCACGGCCACGGCGGCGAGCGCGGCGGCGCGGCCGGCGACGTCGGCGATCGCGACCCGCGCCGCGCGCAGGTCGGACTGCAGGACCGCGACGAAGGCCGAGTTGAGCAACCCGAGCACGAGCGGGACGCCGGCGATCAGGACCGCGACGCGGACGTCGGGCGGGTAGGGCATGACGAGCGCGGCCAGTGCCGCAAGGCCGGCGGCGGTGATCGCGAGCCCCGAGCGCAGCGCCAGCGCCGAGCCGAGCACGGAGGCCGCGCGCTCGGGCTTCTGGGCCAGCTCGCGCACGACGATCGTGGTCAGGCCCGCGTCGGCCAGCACGCCGAACAGCTGCACGAACGACAGCGCGAGCGCGAAGCGGCCGTAGCGGTCCGGTCCGAGGTAGCGCGTGGTGATCGCGATCGAGACGAGCCCGAGCAGCAGCACCGCGCCGCGTCCGGCGAGGCCGAACAGGGTGCTCGCCGCGACGCGGCGGACGTCTGACACCCTGGTTAGTGGGCCTTCCCGCAGCGGTCCACCCGAGATCGGCGGTCGCTCGGGCGGACCGTCACGAGAAGACGCACTAGCTCGTCGTTGCCTGCGGGGGCGCCGGCACGGCGGCGGCGCGGCGCGCGACCATCACGCGCTCGTCGCCCAGCGAGAGGGTCAGCGGGGCCCGCCCGACCCGGGCCGAGCGCAGGCGCGCGAGCGCGCTGCCGAGCGGGCCCGAGCGCTCGCCGAGGCCGCTCGACCAGTAGCCGACGGTGAACGTCCGCCACAGGCCGACGTCCACGATCGGGTCGAGCCCGGCCTCGCGCAGCAGCCGCTTGAGCGTGCGGCGAGGGAGCAGGAAGGTGTGCGCGGGCAGGTAGCCCCACCAGCGCGCGCCGGCCAGCCGCGCGGTGGGCGAGGCCGGGTCGGGCGTCACGACGCACAGGGCGCCGCCGTCGGCGAGCAGGGCGGCGGCCGCCCGCAGCGCGCCGACGGGATCCTCGAGGTGCTCGATCACGTCCGCCATCACGATCGCCGCATAGCCGCCGTCGGTGGCCGGGTCGAGATCCTCGAGCAGCGCGTCGCGGACGTCGAGGCCGAGCGACTCGGCGTGCGCGCGGGCCGCGCGGGCCGGCTCGATCCCCGTCACGGTCCAGCCGCGGCGGCGGGCCTCGTCGAGCAGCAACCCGTGGCCGCAGCCGACCTCGAGCAGCCGGCCGCGCGGCGCCGCCTTCTCGACGTGGCGCAGCAGCCGGCGCGAGGTCGTGCGGCGGCCCGCCTCCTCGTCGAGGTAATGGTCGTCCTGCATCGCGCGGTAGAGGTCGAGCAGCTCGACGCCCGCCGGCAGCGCGGGCTGCTGGATCGTGCCGCAGCTCGCGCAGGCGTAGAGGTCGGCGTGCGCGCCCGTGGTGTGACAGGTCGGCGCCATCGCCTGTGCGGTCGGGACGTCCGCCCCGCCGCGCAGCGCGAGGCTCAGGGGACCGCCGCAGATGCCGCATCGCGTGTCCACGGGCGCGCAGGCTAGACCCTATGGACCGGTCGGCTCGGCGTCCGGTGGTGATGTGAGGGTCGGCA
>JBDTMF010000082.1:0-18038 GCA_039934455.1 Solirubrobacteraceae bacterium | reverse complement strand
GCCGTGATCCTCGGCATGATCGTCACGATGTTCCCCGAGCCGCGGGAGCAGGCCAAGGCGATCGGCATCTACAGCTTCGTGGCCTCCGCGGGCGCCTCGATCGGCCTGCTCGCCGGCGGCGCGCTCACGCAGGCGATCAGCTGGCACTGGATCTTCTTCGTGAACATCCCGATCGGCATCGCGACCGCCCTGCTGGCGCTGCGCCACGTCGATGACGACAAGGGCATCGGACTCGCCAAGGGCGCCGACGTCCTCGGCGCGCTCCTCGTCACGGGCGCCGTGATGGTCGGCGTCTACACGATCCTGAAGGTCGGCGACAACGGCTGGACCTCGGCCCGGACGCTCGGGTTCGGCGCCGTCGCGATGGCGCTGCTGACCGGCTTCGTGGCGCGCGAGGCGAGCACCGGCACGCCGCTGATCCCGCTGCGGATCTTCCGCTCGCGCAACCTCTCTGGCGCGAGCGCCACGATCGTGTTGATGGTGGCCGGCATGTTCGGGATGTTCTTCCTCGGCGTGCTCTACCTGCAGCGCATCCTCGGCCTCGACGCGATCGAGACCGGCCTCGCGTTCCTGCCCGTGTCGCTGTTGATCGGGACGCTGTCGCTCGGCGTGTCGGCGCGGCTCAACCTGCGCTTCGGCCCGCGCTCGACGCTGCTGCCCGGGCTCGTCCTGGTGGCGATCGCACTCGCGTACTTCTCGCGCGCGCCCGTCGACGGCCACTACGTGAGCGACGTCCTTCCGGTGATGATCCTGCTCGGCACCGGCGCCGGGCTCGTGTTCCCGGCGCTCACGACGATCTCGATGTCGGGAGTCCTGCCCGGCGACGCCGGCCTGGCCTCCGGCGTGGTCAACACGAGCATGCAGGTCGGTGGCGCCTTCGGCCTCGCCGTGCTCGCCACGCTGGCGACGGATCGCACCGAGACGCTGCGCGCGCATGGCGACTCGGTCGCCTCGGCGCTGACCGGCGGCTACCAGCTGGCGTTCCTCGTCGCGGCCGGGCTGATCGGTGTCGCGATCCTGATGTCGGCGTTCGTGCTGCGCTCCGATCCCCCGGTCCGTGAGCGCGAGCACGAGCGCGGGCACGCGGGCCGCGAGCCCCAGCCTGAGCCTGCCTAGACGGGCGGCGGGGCGCCCTGCAGCGCGTGGATACGCGTGCGGAAGTCGGTGAAGCCCTTGGTCGAGCGGTCACCCTGGGAGAAGAGCATCATGTCCTCCCCGCGCAGGCCGCGCGGCGTGACCGGGCGGATGCAGTACTGGTCGGTCTCGAAGGTCAGCTGCCGCGAGCGCCACGTGCGGCCGTTGTCGGGGGTGAACCACGCCTCGACCTGGTGGAAGGCGCCGCTGCGCCGCGACAGGTAGACGACGCGCGGGTCCTCGTGGTCGAGCGACGCGCCGCCGGACGTGAAGGACGGGAAGCCCCGGCCCGCGTCGACGATCTTGCGGCTCACCCACTTCTCGCCATTGTGGTACGCGTAGAAGAACGAATCGAGGTGGCCGACGCGGCGGGTGTAGACGATCCGCGGGCGGCCCTCGGAGGTCAGCGCGATGTCGTGCGGCCACGCGCTGCCGGTGGCGTCGGTGAACCGGTGGATGCGGTCGAGCTTGGAGACGTGCAGGGGCACGGAGCGCAGCGTCCCGAGCCGGTGCCCGCTCGCCGCGAACAGCCCCGAGTTCTCATACCGCAGGTAGTAGAGGCTGTTCTTGAAATGGTTCGCGTGGCCCTCGGTGAAGATGCCGTGGATCCGGCGGTCGCCGTCGCCGACGTACTTCGAGTAGGGCCGCTGCGGATCGACGGAGCGGACGAGCTCGCGCGCGGGCACCCACGTGCGGCCGTCGCGCGTGTAGGAGAACGTCGGGTTCCAGCCGCCGCCGCGCCAGAACAGCCACAGCTTGCCCTTCAGCTGGATCGGGTTGGGATAGGTGAACCCCAGGCCGCCGGGCACGTTGGTCGGGACGGTGCGGACCGGGTTGAAGCCGTTGATGGAGTGGGGGTGCTTGGAGACCCGGTATCGCAGCTTGCTCGGGCGGTGGCTCGGCGGCGGGAGGAAGTGCCCCGAGTGCGGCGAGAAGAAGACGGCGATGCGGCCGTCGGGCCGGAACACCAGCGACGGGTTGTTGTGGTCGTCGATGCCGAGGTCCTTGAAGATCACGCGCTTGGTGAACGAGCCGTCGGGCTTGATGTGGGCCACCCAGATGTTGCCGGTGGTCGAGATCCAGCCGGTGAAGGTGTGGCCGTCGTGCGCGATCGCGCGCGGATCGCCGAAGTACGACCATGCGCCCGCTCCCAGCTCCCTGTTCTGCGCCATCGGGAGCGAAAACGCTACCGCCTCAGGGTCCGACTAGGGGTTCCTAAGGGTCATTCCCGATGGTGCACAGGCGCCCCGGCCGGGAGTATGTCGACCATGAACTCGACCTCCTCCCCCAGCTCCCTCACGCGCTCCACCACCGACAGGAAGATCGGCGGCGTCGCCGGCGGCCTCGCCCGCCACCTCGGCGTCGATCCCCTCCTCGTCCGCCTCGCCTTCGGCGTGTCGATCCTGTTCAGCGGCGCCGGGCTGATCGCGTACATGCTGATGCTCGCGCTCGTGCCCGCCGACGACGGCTCCACCCTCGGCGCTCGCCGCCCCGCGACCGCCTGAGCCCGCGCTTCCGCGCCGGCGCGCCTGCGCCGGCGTACGCTGGACGGGATGACCGACGACGATCTCGACCTCGACGCCGTGCGCCGAGAGCTGGAATCCCGCCGCCAGAGCACGAGCGAGCGCGTGGCGACGCTCGCCGAGCGCCCCGAGCTGGGGTCCGCGCAGGGCTTCGGCAAGCGCATCGGCGACGGCACGACCGAGGCGATCAGCCGGCTCACGGAGATCGGCGTCGGCCGCTCGCTCGAGACGAACCTCGCCCGGACCGAGCGGGCGCTCGCCAAGCTCGACGAGGGCAGCTACGGCGTGTGCGACGCGTGCGGCGAGGCGATCCCGCCCAAGCGGCTGCACGCGATGCCCGACAGCGTCCTCTGCGTCGCCTGCGCGGCGGCCGAGCGCCGGCGCCATGACCCGCGGCGGCGCTGAGCGGGGACCGGAGCGGGTAGGGATCGGCGGGTGACGCCTCGTGACTCCCTCCGCACGCCGCTCGGCGGCCTCCGGGAGGCTTCGCTGCTCGGCGTCGCGACCGGCATGCGCACGTTCAGCGGCGTCGGCGCGCTCGCCCTGCACGGGCGGCTCGGCGGTCCGCGCGCCCGCATGGCGATCATCGCGGCCGCGGCGGGCGAGCTGGCGTTCGACAAGCTCCCCGGCGCCCCGGCGCGCACGCACCCGTCCGGCCTGGCCGCCCGCATGACGACCGGCGCCGTCTCCGGCCACCGCGTCGGCGGCCCGCGCGGCGCGGTCGCCGGCGCCACCGTGGCGCTGGGCAGCGCCCTCGCCGGCTATCGCGCACGCACGCTGCTGACCGAGCGGCTGCCGCTGCCCGGCCCGGTGGTCGGCGCGGCCGAGGACGCGCTCGCGCTCACCTGCGTCGCGCTCGCCACGCGCGACCGCCCACCCGAGGCGGCGGACGACGCGACCGAGCGTGCCGCCGCGACCGGCGAGCGCGTCGCGGCGGGCGTCGCGGCGACCGCGGTCGGCACCGCCGCCATGACCGCGGCGCAGGCGGCCACGTACGCGCTGACCGGCGGCGAGCGGAGCGACGCGCCCGGGCAGGTCGGGCGCCGGCTGCTCGAGGGCGTGTTCGACCGCAAGGTCCCGCGCCGCGAGCGGGGCGCGCTCAATGACGCCATGCACTGGCTCTACGGCACCTCCTGGGGCGTCGGGCTCGGCCTCGTCACCGCGCGCAGCGACGAGCCGCCGCCCGTCCTGCCCACCGGTGCGGCGATCGGCCTCGGCGTCTGGGCCGCGAGCCTCGTCGAGCTCCCGCTCCTCGGCGTGGCGCCGCCGGTCTGGCGCCAGTCACCGGGTCAGGTCGCGACGGACGCCGGCTTCCACCTGGTCTACGGCTTCGCCACCGGGGCGGCGCTGGCCCGCCTGCGCAGCCGCCGCGACTAGCACCAGCTCCGTCAGCTCCTCGGGCGCCGGTGACCGCTCGCCCTCCTCCATCGCGTGCACGAACTCGACGACGCGGTCGTTGAACGGCGTCGGGATCGAGTGCGCCCGCCCCCGCTCCGCGACGCCACCGTTGACCACGTCGACCTCGGTCGCGCGGCCCTGCTCGAGGTCCTGCAGCATCGAGGGCTTGGTGTTGCCGGCGATCGCCATCATCCGGGCGAGCGCGGCGTCGTCACGCTCCACGAGTTCGTGCGGCTGGACGTCGAGGACCTCGTCGAGCTCGACGCCCTCGGCCTCGGCGACCGCGACGCCCTCCGCCCAGATCTCATAGAGAGCGCGGCGGCCGTCCTCGTGGTCCGCGACACCGCCGTAGCGCAGGCCGGAGACGGCGGAGAGCCCGGTGCAGGAGGAGTTGACGAGCAGCTTCGACCAGATCTGCCCGCGCATGTTGTGCGTCAGGCGGACTTCGCCCACCGCCTCGAGGCAGCGCGCGAGCAGGCGGGTGCGATCGCGCTCGGAGTTGTCGAGCTCGCCGACGACCATCGGCGCGATCGTGTCGCGCACCACGCGGCCGGGCCCGAGGTTGTTCCCACCCCACTCGACGATGCAGGAGAACAGCCGGTCGGCGCCGACGAGCTCCGCCATCCGGTCCTGGATCAGGCCGTTGCCGAGCGAGACGAACGACTCGACCTTCCCGGTCGCGGCCAGCGGCTCCAGTGCGGCGCGGTGGAAGGGCGACTTGACAGCGACCAGCGCGAAGTCGAACTCGCCGTCGAGCTCGCCGGCCGAGCCCACCGCCTCGAGCGGGACGGTGTGCGCCGCCCCGTCCTCCTCGAACGTCAGCCCCGGCTCGCGCAGCCGCGCCACGTGCTCCTCGTGCGTGTCCAGCACGACGACGCGCTCGCCGGCGCCCGCGAGCTTCGCGGCGGTGATCCCGCCGATCGCGCCCCCGCCGACGACGAGGATGCGCGCGCCGGTCACGTGACCGGCTGCGAGGGCTGGCCGGCGACCTCCGTGCGACGGAACCGCCCGGAGCTCGCGCGCGGCGCACGCTCGAGCGCCGGGTCGTGCACGACCCGCGTGGCCAGGAACGCGCCGAGCGCGAGGATCGCCGCGAGCGTGATGAGGCCGCCGTCGGTCGAGCCGGTGGCGTCCTTCATCACGCCGACGAGGTAGGGCCCGACGAAGCCACCGAGGTTCCCGATCGAGTTGACCAGCGCGATGCCGGCCGCGGCGGCCGCCGCGCTGAGCAGCGCCGCCGGCATCGTCCAGAACACCGGGTGCGCGCCGAGCAGGAAGAACAGGCCGACGGCCAGCGCCGCGATCGCCGCGACGGGCGAGACCACGGTCGAGAGCATGAACGCCACCGCGCCGAACGCCAGCGGGACCGCCACGTGCAGCTTGCGCTCGCCGGTGCGATCGGAGTGGCGCGAGATCAGCACGAGCCCGGCGATCGCGACCGTGTACCGAGGAGGAAGCGGACGCGGTAGAAGCTCGCCGGTCCCTTCACGAACATCGTGCAGGCGGAGATGATCCCCCACGTGACCATGATGCGCGCGATCCACTTGCGGGCGCCGAACTCGTGCAGCGCGAGGTTGCTGGGAACCTCGAGGAAGAAGTAGGCGATGAAGAACACACCCGCGCCGAAGCCGTAGACCGCGCCCGAGAAGCCGAGGTCGGACTCCAGCTTGTCCTGGGCGAAGGTGACGTTCACCCGGTCCAGGTGGGCGATGATGTAGAGGCCCAGCAGGACGGGCATGAGCCGTGCGGCGACCTTGCGCATCGTCCGTGTCTGCAGTTCGGATGACTCGGCGCGTGGTCCCATGCACGCTCGGGTCCCCTGCGCGATCGCGTCTGAAACGATGCGTCGCGATGAAGGTCACCGCCGTCCACACCGCCGTCGTCGAGGCCAACTACGACTGGACCTTCGTCCGCCTCGACTCCGACACGGACGGGCTCTCGGGGCTCGGCGAGTGCTACACGGCGCCCGGGCTGACCGGAATCGTGCGCGACCTCGCGCCGCTGCTGATCGGCGAGGACCCGCGCGATGTCGACCGTCTATGGAGCAAGCTGCGCTGGGGCGCATCCGGCGCCGGCTCCTCCGCCGGGATCGTCTACAACGCGATCTCGGGGATGGAGGCCGCCCTCTGGGATCTCGTCGGCCGCGCGTACGGCGTGCCGATCCACAGCCTGCTCGGCGGTCGCTTTCGTGACAGCGTGCGCGTACGCCGACTGCCACGCGGGCGAGGCGCTCGAGTCGATGGACGCGACGATGGTGGCCCGGCCCGCGCGCTGGGCCCAGGAGCCGCCGGAGGCGATCAAGGCCGGCTCGATCCGCGCGCCCGAGCACGGCCGCGCCTACGCGGCCGCCGCGCCGGACGAGCTGTTCACGCCGGAGCTGTATGCGCAGCACGCCCGTGACGTCGTCGCCGAGCTCGGCTTCAGCGCGCTGAAGTTCGACCTCGACGTCCCCACCGCCTACATGCAGGACACCGCGTCGGGCACGCTCAGCCGCGCCGAGGTGGGCGCGATGGTGGAGCTCGCCGCCGCGGTGATCGACGCCGTCGGCCCGGAGGTCGACGTCGCGTTCGACTGCCACTGGCGCTACCAGGTCGCCGACGCGCAGCGGCTCGCGCACGAGCTCGAGCCGCTCGGTCTGCTGTGGCTCGAGGACCCGGTGCCGCCCGAGAACGTCGCGGCCCTGCGGCGCGTCACGACGTCGACCAGCACCCCGATCGCGACCGGCGAGAACGGCTACCTGCGCCACGGCTTCCGCGAGGCGTTCGAGTGCGGCGCGATCGACATCGCCGCGCCCGACCTGCAGAAGACCGGGGGGCTGCTCGAGGGCCGCCGCATCGCCGACTACGCCGACACCCACTACATCTCCGTCGCGCCGCACTGCATCGCCAGCCCGATCGGCACCGTCGCCGCGGTCCACGTCGCCGCCGCGGTCCCGAACTTCCTCGCGCTCGAGTGGCACGGCATGAGCGTCCCGTTCTGGGAGGACCTCGCGGCCGGCTGGGACGGCAAGGTCATCGAGGGCGGCCGCATCCGCGTTCCCGACGGGCCAGGGCGCGGCGTCGAGCTCAACCTCGACGTCGCGCGCGAGTACGCCCGCGAGGGCGAGCCCTTCTTCGACGAGTAGTCAGGTGGTGCGCCCGAGCGCCTGCAGGGCGGTCGGCAGGATCGTGAGCTCGGGCACGTAGGCGCGCGGCGGCAGTGACACCGCGAACAGGCACGCCGCGGCGACGTCCTCGGGCAGCAGCATCTGCGCGCGCATCTCGGCGTCGGGCACCTGCGGGCGGTTCTCGAGGATCGGCGTATCGACCACCCCGGGCGCGACGACGGTGACCCGCACGCCGCTCTGCTCGTCGAACGCCGCCCCGCGCGCGAGCGCGTGCAGCCCGGCCTTGGATGCCTGGTAGGCGGCGCCGGAGCGGTCCGTGTGGTTGCCCGAGACGCTGCCGATCAGGACCACGTCGCCGCGGGTCTCGCGCAGCGCCGGCAGGAAGGCCTGCATGACGTTGAAGGCGCCGGTGAGGTTGGTCGCGATCACGCGGTCCCAGTCCTCCGCCGAGGTCTCCTCGAAGCGCCGGCGCTTGATGTTGATCCCGGCCGCCACCACGAGCGCGTGCAGCGGCCCGATCGTGCGGGCGAGCTCCGTGACCGCGTCGCGGTCGCCGACGTCGAGCGCGTGCGCGACGACGCGGTCGCCCGCGGCGTCCTCGATCAGCTCGGAACGGCGCGCGGCGGCGTGCACCTGCGCGCCGGCGGCGGCAAACGCCAGCGCGGTGGCGAGCCCGATCCCGGTCGACGCGCCCGCGACGAGCGCGACCTGCCCATCCAGGACACCCATGCTCTACACCTCCCGGCCGGCGCCGGCGAGGAAGACCTTGACCTCCGCCGGAGGCGGACCGCCGGCGAGCGCGGCGAAGGCGCCGGGGCCGTCGTCGAGCGGGCGCACCTCCGCCAGCTCGCCGAGCGAGGCCTGGCCGCTCACCAGCCACTCGAACGCCTGCTCGAAGTCGTCCATCGTGTACGCGTAGGAGCCCTGCAGCGTGAGCTGGCTGCGCACGATGTCGTGGAAGCCGAGCGTCGTGTCGTCGGCGGCGAGCCCGACGTAGACCGCCTGCCCGCCCGGCCGCAGCACGCCGAGCGCGAGCGCGCGCGTCGCCTGCGCGCCCACCGCGTCGAGCACGAGGTCCGCGCCGAGCCCGCCGGTGGCGGCGCGCTCGGCCTCGAGCGCCTCCTCCTCCGAGCCGTAGGTCGCGTGGGCGCCCAGCGTCGCGGCGCGCTCGCGCCGCTCCGGCTGGGGCTCGAGCAGCGCGACGTGCTCGATGCCGGCCAGCAGCGCGGCCTGCAGCGTCACCAGGCCGATCGTGCCCGCGCCCAGCACGACCGCCCGCTCGACCGGCCCGCGCGCGAGCCCGAGCCCGAGCCGGACCGCGTGCACGCCGTTGGACAGCGGCTCGACGAGCGCGCCGGTGCGGGCCGAGACGTCGTCGGGCAGCGTCCGCGCGCTCGCGGCCGGCGCGCGCACGGCGTCGGCGAAGGCGCCGTCGGAATGGACGCCGATCAGCTTTCGGTCCAGGCACAGGTTGGCGTGCCCGCTGCGGCACAGCCGGCAGTGCCCGCAGCCGCTGAGGGGATTGACCGCGACGCGCGCGCCCTCGAGCGCGGCGGCGTCCGCGCCCGCCGCCACGACGACGCCCGCGAACTCGTGCCCCATCACCAGCGGCGGGGTGCGGTTGCCCATATGGCCGAGGTAGCCCTCGACCTCCGACCCGCAGATGCCGACGGCCTGCGGGCGCACGATCAGCTCGCCCGCGCCGGGATCGCCCGGGTCGGGGAGCTCCTCGATCTCCATCCGCTCCGGTCCCTGCCACACGATCGCCTTCATCCGCTCCGTTCCCCTCCCGCCGCGGCGTAGCCGGCGCGGCACTCGTACACGGCCCCCGCGGTCAGCCCTGTCCCGCCAGGATAGTTGTGGAAGCCGAGACCGCCGCCGCGCGCGCTCGCCTCGCGCGCCCGCATCCCCGGCCCCTCCCCGCGCCGGCCGTCAGCGCATCGGCATCGCGTCGCCGGGGACCGTCAGCCCGGGCACCGCGCCGGGCGCCGCGAGCAGCACGACGCCGAGGACCAGGAGCACCAGGGCCGTCGCATACGTCACCGCGCGACCCCAGGGCAGGGTCTTCTCCAGCGCGATCAGGGCGGCGACGAACGCCATCCACGCCAGGCTCATCACGCCGAGGGCGAACAGCGCCGCCATCAGCGCCCAGCAGCAGCCGACGCACCACGCACCGTGACGGGCGCCCATGTTCAGCGCTCCGTCGAGCCCGCCGCGCCAGGAGCCGACCAGGAACCCGAGCGGGCTGCGGCACTTGGCTAGGCACACGTCCTTGAGCGGCGTGAGCTCATAGGCGGCCGCCACGAGCAGCGTGCCGCCCGCCAGCCAGCGCCCGAGCCCGTCCCAGGCCAGCTGGTCGCCGAACAGCGACCGGCCGAGGTCGAAGAGCCCGTAGGCGACCACGCCCGCCGCGGTCCACGTCACCAGGTAGCCGGCCGCGAAGAGCAGCGGCGCGGTCGGGGTCCGCCGAGCGCTCATGCGCGCGTAGAGCGAGACCGTCGGCGCCACCGACGGGAACATCATCGCCGCCATCATCACGATCCAGACGCCGAGGAACCAGCCCAGCGCCCCCAGCGCGGTCCCCGGTCCCTCGTCCATCCCGGCCATGCGGTCCGCTGTCGACCACCACGCGACGGCGGCGAGGGCGAACAGCAGCGCGACGAGCCCCAGGCGGCCGCGGACGGCGGCGAAGGCCGGCGACAACCCGGCCGCGCTCACGCCGAGGAGTACTCGAAGGTGCTCTGGTACGCGCAGCGCCCGCTGAGCTCGATGGCGAGCGGCCGGTCGCTCACCCGCAGCATGTCGCCGTGAAACTCAGCGCCCGACCGGTCGTGGCCCGGGATCACGCAGGTCACGAGCTGCTGGTCGGCGACCGGCTCGCCGACCCGCACCTCGACGTACTCCCCGGCGCGGAACCAGCGCCGGCGCGGGCTCCGGTCGACCTCGATCGGGACGGCGCGCACGCCCAGCTGCCGGCTCGCCTTCCACGTCCAGGGGAAGTGCGCGACCGCCGCGCCGCCCAGCGCGCCGGTGAAGATCGCCTCGAGCGCCGACCGCTGCGGCGCGTCCGCCCGCTCGTCGAGATAGAGGAAGAAGTCCCACGGGGAGCCTGGCTCGTCGTCGTCATAGCGGAGCGCGAGCACCGCCGCGAGGCCCTCGAGGTTCACGTCGCCGGCGTGCCCGCGCTCGATCGCCCACGACAGGGCGCCCTCGCAGACGCCGTACGTCGAGCGCCCGCCGGTGCGGCCGCCGATGCGCCGGCAGGGACAGATCGCCTCGCAGTTGCACGCCTCGAGGTACGTGCCCGAGATGGACCAGGACGGATGCTCGCCTCCCACGAGCAGACCGTACCGCTTGTCGTGTTCCCGACGCCCCGGATCGATCCCCGGCTAGGACACGGGTTACCGGGCACGGACTTCAGTGAGCAACCGAGGGAGGAGAGCGATGGCTGAGACAGCCCCGCTGGAAGATCGGCTGGAGGAACTCCAGGACCAGGAGACCTTCGCGCCGCCGGAGGCGTGCGTCGAACAGGCGGATGTCACCGAGGAGAGCATCTACGAGCAGGCCGACAAGGATCACGAGGCGTTCTGGGCCGAGCAGGCCGAGGCGCTCAAGTGGCAGGAGAAATACGACCAGGTGCTCGACTGGTCCGACCCGCCGTTCGCGAAGTGGTTCGTGGGCGGCAAGCTCAACGTCGCCGAGAACTGCGTCGACCGCCACGTCGAGGACGGCAACGGCGACCGCGTGGCGTTCCACTGGCGCGGCGAGGAGGGCGAGGAGGAGGACATCACCTATGCCGACCTCCATCGCGACGTCCAGAAGTTCGCCAACGCACTCAAGGACGTCGGGGTCGAGAAGGGCGACGTCGTCGGGATCTTCCTGCCGATGGTGCCCGAGGTCGTCGTGGCGATGCTCGCCTGCGCGCGCATCGGCGCGCCGCACAACGTCGTGTTCGGCGGCTTCTCCCCCGAGTCGGTGAAGGAGCGCATGGAGGTCTCCGGGGCCAAGGTCCTGGTGACCGCCGACGGCGCGCGCCGCAAGGGCAAGACCAACCCGGTCAAGTCGGGGGTCGACGAGGCGATGGGCGACCTGGAGTCGCTCGAGACGATCATCGTCGTCAAGCGCAGCGGCGAGGACGCGCCGATGAAGGACGGGCGCGACCACTGGTACCACGAGCTGCTCGAGCAGGCCGACGACGAGTGCCCGCCCGAGCCGATGGACGCGGAGGACCCGCTGTTCATCCTCTACTCGTCGGGCTCGACGGCGAAGCCCAAGGGCATCGTGCACACGACGGGCGGTTACCTCACCGGCGTCGCCTACACGCACAAGCTCGTGCTCGACCTCAAGCCCGAGGAGGACGTGTGGTGGTGCTCGGCCGACGTCGGCTGGATCACCGGGCACTCCTACATCGTCTACGGGCCGCTCGCCAACGGCACCACCTCGGTGATGTTCGAGGGCGCGCCGGACTACCCGGACAAGGACGTCTGGTGGGAGATCATCGAGCGCTACGGCGTCTCGCTCTTCTACACCGCGCCGACGGCGATCCGCGCCGCCATGAAGTGGGGCAAGGAGTACCCCGAGAAGCACGACCTGTCCTCGCTGCGGCTGCTCGGAACGGTCGGCGAGCCGATCAACCCGAAGGCCTGGCTCTGGTACCACATGGTCATCGGCGGCGAGCGCTGCCCGATCGTCGACACCTGGTGGCAGACCGAGACCGGCCACATCATGATCTCGCCGCTGCCGGCCATCACCGAGACGAAGCCGGGGTCGGCGACCAAGCCGCTGCCGGGCGTCGACGCCGCGGCCCTCGACGAGGAGAGCGGCGAGGAGACCGGCACCGACGAGGGGCTGCTGGTGCTGCGCCGGCCGTGGCCCGGGATGCTGCGGACGCTGTACCAGGACGATGAGCGGTTCGTCGAGACCTACTGGGACACGTTCGGCAAGGACGTCTACACGGTCGGCGACGCCGCCCGCAAGGACGAGGACGGCTGCTTCTGGATCATCAGGCGCACGGACGACGTGCTCAACGTCTCCGGCCACCGCATGTCGACGGCCGAGATCGAGGGCGCGATCGTCTCGCACGACAAGGTCGCCGAGGCGGCCGTGATCGGGCAGTCCGACGAGGACTCGGGCCAGGCGGTGACCGCGTTCGTCACGCTCTCCGGCGATGACAGCAAGGGCGACGAGGACCTCGAGAAGGCGATTGCCGAGCACGTCGGCAAGAAGATCGGCAAGCTCGCGCGGCCCAAGCGCGTCATCTGGGCCGAGGACCTGCCCAAGACCCGCTCCGGCAAGATCATGCGGCGCCTGCTGCGCGATGTCGCCGAGGGCAACGACCTGGGCGACGTCTCGACCCTGGACGACCCGAGCGCCGTCGAGAAGCTCCAGGAGAAGGTCGAGGCCGAGCGGAACGGGGACTAGCGGCGAGCGGGGCTCCGGCTGCGCGCCGGAGCCCCGCGCCCGCCGGTGTCGTCAGACCTCGACGATGACGGCGTCACCCTGCCCGCCGCCGGAGCAGATCGCGGCCACGCCGCGGCCGCCGCCACGGCGGCGCAGCTCCCAGATCAGCGTCGTGAGGATGCGCGCGCCCGAGGCTCCGATCGGGTGCCCGAGGGCGATCGCGCCGCCGTTGACGTTGACGCGGTCCTCACCGACGCCGAGCATCCGCATGGAGTGCAGCGCCACCGACGCGAACGCCTCGTTGATCTCGAACAGGTCGATGTCGTCCACCTTCAGCCCCGCGTTCTCGAGCGCGAGGTCGGTCGCCTTGGCGGGCGTGCGCGCGAGGTAGGCGAAGTCGTCGGCCACCGCGGCCTGCGCGACGATCGTCGCCAGCCACTCGCGGTCGTTGGCCTTCGCCCACTCCTCGGAGGCGAGCACGAGCGCTCCGGCGCCGTCGTTCACGCCCGGCGAGTTACCGGCCGTGTGGGTGCCGCCCTCGGAGATCGGCTTGAGCCCGGCCAGCGTCTCGAGCGTCGCCTCGGAGCGCGGGCCCTCGTCGGTCTCGACGGTGGTGTCGCCCTTCTTCGACGACACGGTCACGGGGGCGATCTCCTCCGCCAGACGACCCTCGTCGATGGCCTGGACGGCCAGCTGATGGCTGCGCAGCGCGAAGCGGTCGAGATCCACGCGCGACATCTCGAGCTCCTCGGCGACCTCGGATGCCTCCGGGGCCATCATCCTGCCCGTGAAGGGGTTGGTGAGCCCGTCGTGCGTCATCGCGTCGACGGCCTCCGTGTCGCCCATGCGGAACCCGAAGCGCGCCTTGGGCAGCAGGTAGGGCGCACCGGACATCGACTCCATGCCGCCGGCGACGGCGATTTCGAGGTCGCCCGCCCGCACGGCCTGGTCGATCATGCCGACCGCCCGCAGGCTCGAGGCACAGACTTTGTTGACCGTCTCGGAGGAGACCTCTTTTCCGATCCCCGCCTTGATCTGGGCCTGGCGGGACGGGATCTGTCCCTGGCCCGCCTGCAGCACCTGGCCCATGACGACGTGCTGGACCTGGTCGGGCTCCACCTCGGCGCGTTCGAGCGCGGCTTCGATCGCGGTGCCGCCGAGCTCGGTCGCATCGACGGTCGACAAGCCCCCGCCGAGCTTGCCAAAGGGTGTACGGGCTGCGCTGAGTACCACGGTCCTGCTCATCGGCGCTCCTCCTCTGTTTCGGCTCTCCATGGTCGTCTACCCCTGGCCGGGGCTCGCCAACCGAGTGCTTGCAGTTAGCTGGAATAAGCGCTATCCTGCTAACTTAGACAACACACACGGGAGGCAGCACCATGGCCACGCACACCAAGACCGCCGGCACCACCTTCATCGATGCCTACGAGAAGACGTTCCAGACCGTCGCCGACTACCAGGACAAGGTCGCCGATCAGACCAAGGTCGACTGGATCGCCGGCATCGCACGCGCGCAGGCGAACCTCACGCGCGAGATCACGCGGGTCTACGCCTCGACCGCGCGCGACGTCCTGAAGTAGCCACGCGTTCAAAGGCTGACCAAGGGGGGCACGGGCGCCACGTCCGTGCCCCTCGTCGTTTCGCTCTGAAAGGGTTCATGGATGACTACGCGCCTGATGGAGCGCTGGATCGAGTCCAGCTCCGAGATCGCCCGCCTCTCCGCCGAGGGGACCGCCGCCTACTGGTCCGGGGCCATGTCCCGCGGGGCTGCACCCTGGGACGTGTTCGACGACCTGCGCCGCTGGTGGACGGAGGCCAACCGCCAGGAGCGGCCTCGCTGGCATTCGCCGAACGAGATCGTGCTCGAGTGCCCGGTCGCCCGCCTGCGCGACTTCTCAGACGGCTCGAAGGCCAAGGTGGTGCCGACGCTGGTGTTGCCCCCGCAGGCCGGCCATGACTCCTGCATCGTCGACTTCTCGCCAACGCAGAGCCAGATGAAGGTGATCCGCGCCGCCGGCCTCGAGCGCGCGTTCTCGCTCGAGTGGATCGGCGCCACCGCCGAGACCCGCGAGGCCGGGATCGAGGACTACCTGGACTTCATCGAGCGCTCGATCGAGCACATCGGCGGCCCGGTCAACCTGATCGGCGACTGCCAGGGCGGCTGGCTCGCCGCGATCTACGCGGCGCTGCACCCCGAGCAGGTCAACACGCTGACGCTCGCGGGGGCGCCGATCGACTTCCGTGCCGGCGACGCCGTGATCGGCGACTGGGTCGAGGCCCTCGGCGGCAACGACCTCTCCTTCTACCGCTGGGTGGTCGAGCAGGGCGGCGGCGTCCTCAAGGGCGAGCACATGCTCAACGGGTTCATCCTCATCAAGCCGGAGAACGAGATCGCCAAGCAGCTGCAGCTGCTCACGCATCTCCACGACGCCGACCACCTCGAGCGACACCACCACTTCGAGACGTGGTTCAAGCACGTGCAGGACATCCCAGGCGCGTTCTACCTCTGGATCGTCGAGCACCTGTTCACGGAGAACCGGCTCATCGACGGCACGCTGGAGATCGTCGGCGAGCGCGTCGACCTGGGGCGCATCGACTGCCCGCTCTTCCTGCTCGGCGGCGCGCGCGACCACATCACGCCGCCGGCGCAGGTGTTCGCCGCCGCCGACCACGTCAGCACCCCCGCCGCGGACGTCGAGAAGCTCGTCAACTCCGGCGGGCACCTCGGCCTCTTCATGGGTTCGGAGGCGCTGCGCGAGCAGTGGCCGCCGATGCTGGCCGCGGTCTTCGCGCGGTCGCGTCCGAACGCCGACACCGCCGCCGCGAAGTCCAGGGCGCGCAGGCAGACGCCGCGGACGCGCCCGCCCATACCGGCCCCCTAAACCGGTCTATCGGGTCGGGGGTTTCAGTATCGGCAAGGCCCGGTAAACGAGGTGGTGAGGATGAGCGAGAGACCGGATCCGACGGAGGATGTCCGGCGGCTCTACGAGGACGCCGAGAAGCGCACGGCGGCCGCGATGGAGGGGCTGGTGAAGCGTGACGCGTTCGGCGAGCTGCTGGCGCGCGCGACGGAGAACATCCTGGCTTTGACGCGCATCGGCAACGATGCCGCGGACCTCGTCGTGCGCAACCTGCGCCTGGCCGGGCGGCGTGACGTCAACGCGCTCGGGCGCCAGCTCGCCCGCACCGAGGACAAACTTGAACAGGTGCTCCAAGAGGTCGAGCGGCTGCAGGAGCAGCTGGCCGACGACGAGCGCTCGAGCACGGCCAACGGCACCACTCGCCGACGCACCACCAAGTCCTCGGCGAGCAAGTGAACCCCGTCGCGCAGCTGGTCCGCGCGCCGGTGGCCGCGGTGGAGTTCGCCAACCTCCTGCTGACCCGCGACGACGCGCCGATCGGCATCACTCCGAAGGATGTCGTCTGGACGCACCGCAAGACGACGCTGTACCGCTACCGCTCCACCCGCCGCACCCACGCCCTGCCGATCCTGCTGGTCTTCGCGCTGATCAACCGGCCCGAGATCTTCGACCTGCGCCCGGGCAACTCGTTCGTCGAGTTCCTGCTCGAGGAGGGCTACGACGTCTTCCTCCTGGACTGGGGCGTGCCGGGCGACGAGGACGCCGACATGGGCATCGACAACTACGTCTGCGACGAGCTGCCGTGGGCGATGCGCGAGACGCTACGGGCGTCCGGCCAGGAGGAGCTCAGCCTGCTCGGCTGGTGCATCGGCGGCATCATCGTCGCGATGCACGCGGCGCTGAACCCCGGTGGCACGGCGCGCAACCTCGTGCTGTTGACGACGCCCGTCGACACCTCCGGCTCGTTGTACGGCAACTGGGTGGCGCGCGACTCCTTCGACCCCGAGTTCGTCACCGAAGTACTGCCGTCGGTGCCGGGCGCCGGCATCGACTGGGCCAACAAGATGATGAAGCCCGTCACGAACTTCTGGACGACGTACCGGACCCTGTGGCAGGGCGTGCTCAAGGGCGAGGCGAACCGCGAGGCCTACCAGTCGATGGCCCGCTGGGTGGCCGACAACCCGCCGTTCCCGGGCCGCGCCTACACCCAGTGGATCACCTGGATATACAAGGAGAACCGGCTCGTCAAGGGCACCCTGCGGCTGCGCGGGCGGCGCGTCGACCTGCGCAATCTCGACCAGAACACGCTGGTGGTCACGGCCGGGGCCGATCACATCGCCCCGCGCACGGGCACGCTGCCGCTGCTCGACCTGGTCTCCAGTGAGGACGTGACGCACCTCGACCGCCCCGGCGGGCACATCGGCCTGATGGCCGGCTCGCGGGCGCGCGAGGAGATCTGGCCGGACATCGCGGAGTGGCTCGACGAGCGCTCCGATCGCTAGAGGAGGAGAGAGACACCCATGAGCGCAACCGAGACACAGGCACCCCCCGCGGCCGGCACCGGCCCGCGCAAGCTCGAGGGCAGGGTGGCGCTGGTCACCGGCGGCACGCGCGGCATCGGCGCCGCGATCTGCCACAGCCTCGCCGCCCAGGGCGCGACCGTCGCCGCCGGCTACTCCTCCAACACCGAGGCGGCCGAGAAGCACCTCAAGTCGATCAAGAAGAAAGGCGCGACGGGCAGCATCCACCAGGGCAACGTCGGCGAGTTCGAGGACTGCAACCGCGTCGTCAGAGAGGTCATCGAGCAGCACGGCCGGCTCGACATCCTCGTCAACAACGCCGGCATCACCAACGACAAGTCCGTGCTGAAGATGTCCGCCGACGACTGGAACAAGGTCATCACCGTGAACCTGTCGGGCGCGTTCTACATGGCCAAGCCGGCGCTCGAGCACATGATCGAGCGCGGGTCCGGCCGGATCGTCAACATCTCCTCGATCATCGGTCAGACCGGCAACATCGGGCAGGCTAACTACGCCGCGGCGAAGTCCGGCATGTTCGGGCTGACGACGACGATGGCGCGCGAGGCGGCGCAGGCGCTCGCCAAGCAGGAGAAGCTGCACGAGAACGGCCTCAACGTGACGGTCAACGCCGTCGCGCCGGGCTTCATCGCCACGGAGATGCTCGACAGCATCCCCGAGAAGGTGATCGAGAAGCTCAAGGGGCAGATCCCGCTGGCGCGCCTCGGCCGCCCCGAGGAGATCGCGCGCGTCGTGCACTTCCTGTGCGCCGACGCCTCCTCCTACATCACGGGGCAGGTGTGGGCGGTCAACGGCGGGATGGACATGTAGTGCCCGCGGGGAAGCCATGAGGCCCTTCGTCGTCAACGGCCACGGCCGGCTGGTCTTCCCCTCCAACTTCAGCGCCGACCTGGACTTCTCGGTCCTCGAGACCCTGGAGCAGCTGGAGGCGGTGGTGAAGCGCGACTTCGAGGCCAAGGCGCCGACCGGCACCGAGATCCTCGAGCGCGTCGACGCGGGCGGCTACGAGTCGCGCCACCCGCTGCTCCGGGACCTCGCCGCCAACCTCGTCTGGGGCAACCGCTACGCGATGACGATGTAC
>JBDTMF010000081.1:0-18159 GCA_039934455.1 Solirubrobacteraceae bacterium | reverse complement strand
TCGAGCCGAGACTCAGCGCGTTGACGAACTGCTGGACGATCTCGGAGGCGCTCATGCCTTCGCGACCTCCCGCCCGTCGCTTGACGGGGGCATCTCGTCCGGGATCCCGAGGTAGGCGCGCTCGAGCCCGCGGCGGCGCAGCTCCGCAGGGGTGCCCTGCATCTCGCAGCGCCCCGAGCGCAGCACGTAGCCACGATCGCAGACGTCGAGCGCCTGGTGGACGTTCTGCTCGACCACGAGGATGGTCATCCCGTCGTCGCGTCGCAGCTCCGCGATCAGCTCGAACATCGCCGCGATCAACTTGGGGGCGAGGCCCAGTGACGGCTCGTCGAGCAGCAGCAGGGTTGGTCGCGCCATCAGCCCGCGGGCGATGGCGAGCTGCTGCTGCTCTCCGCCGGAGAGCTCGGACGCGAGGGCCTCGTACCGGCGCTCGAGGACTGGGAAGCGCGCGAGCAGCCGGTCGCGGTCGGCCGCGACTTCGGGACCCTTGCGACCACCGCCGGCGGCGCCCATGAGCAGGTTCTCGGCGACGGAGAGGCGGCCGAAGATGCGCCGCCCCTCCGGCACGAGGCAGAGACCGCGCGACACGAGTGCCTCGGGGGCGTGACCGAGGACCTCCTCGCCCTTGAAGGTCACTCGGCCCGTCGCCTGCCTGTTCATCCCGGCGAGCGCCATCAGCGTCGTGGTCTTGCCGGCACCGTTCGCACCGAGCAGCGCCACGATCTCTCCGGGCTCGACCGTCAGGTCGAGATCCCGGAGAGCGACGATCGGGCCGTAGCCCGCCGTCAGCGCGTGCGCCTCGAGCAACGCCATCAGGGAGCGGGCACGTCCGTGGGATCGATGTCCTTGACGAAGGTGAACTTCCCGTCCTTGATGGTGACGACCGACAGTGGGACCGCCGGATTGTGGTCGCCGTCGCTGGGGTACTTGATCGGCCCCGTCGCGCCTTCGACCGTGAGGCCCTTGATCGCCTCCGCCAGCTGCTTGGGGTCGGTCGAGCCGGCCTTGGCGATGGCCGCGGACATCACAACCATCGCGTTGTACCCGAGCGCCGGGTATGCGCCGTCCGGCGGGTTGCCGTATTCGGCCTTGTACGCCTTGCTGAACTTCTCGGCCTTGCTACCGGGCGAGGGGAACGAGAATGTCGTGAACGTCAGGCCGTCGACCGCCGAGCCGCCCGTCTTCAACGTGACGCTCGTGTCGACGCCGTCGGTGCCCATCACGGGGGTGTCGACGCCCGCGGCGCGCAGCTGCTTGACGAAGACCGCGATGTCCGGGGCGAACATGCCGGTGACGATCACGTCGGGCTTGGTCGACGCGTTCTTGATCTTCGCGACCTGCGGAGCGAAGTCGGTGGCTCCGACCTTGAAGGTGTCCTTGCCGACGATCTTCAGGTCACGCGTCCCTGCCGCCGCCGTGAAGTACTTCGTGATCAGCTTCACGAACAGGAAGTCGGGCGCGTCGAGGATGTACACGTTGCCCTGATCCTGCTCCTTGACGTAGTCGGCCATCGCGGCGGCCTGCCGGTTGCCGCCCGGGCCGACCGGGAAGTAGACGGGGAACTTCTGCGAGATCGTCGGGTCCGCGTTGCACGGCGAGACCATGAGCGTGTTCTGCTGCTGGGCGACCGACGCGCCGGCGACCTGGAAGTCCGTGTTGCACCCCGGCAGCAGCGCTTTACTGCCGTCGTCGAGGAGCTGCTGCGCAACGGTGACCACCGTCGCGGCGTCGCTCTTCATGTCCTGGACGTCGAGCTCAAGCTTGTTCTTCCCGTCGACGCCGCCCTTCGCGTTGATGTCGCTGACGGCCAGCTTCGAGCCCTGCGTCACCGGCGTGTCGAACGGCGCCAGGAAGCCCGAGAGCGCCGCGACGTATCCCGCCTTGATCGGGCCGGTCCCGAGCCCGCTGGAGGTGCTCGAGCTCTTCCCGCCGCTATCGCCCTTGTCACCTCCGCCGCACGCGCCGAGGGCGGTTACGACCGCGACTGCGAGCAGCGCAGCCAGCGTTTTCTTGGGGCGTAGGTGCTTCAAGTGTCCCTCCTCGGGAGCCTCGATGGACGGCATTGACGGTTCACGTGACCACCGTGGCCTCGCCGATGTACGCGGAGATGACCCGGCGGTCCCGCTGAACCTCGGCCGGGGTTCCGTCAGCGATCGTCGTGCCCTCGTTGAGGACGTGGATGCGATCGCAGTGACGCATGATGAGCCTGAGGTCGTGGTCCACAACGAGGATCCCGCACTCCCTCGAGGCCCTGATGCTCTGCAGCAACTCCCCGAGCGCCGCTGACTCGACGTCGTTCATGCCGGCCGCCGGTTCGTCCAGCAGCAGGAAGCGGGGCGACGTCGCCAGCGCGCGGGCGATCTCCACCCGGCGTCGGTCGCCGTAGGAGAGGCTCTCGGCGTAGCTGAGGGCCAGCTCCTCGATCCCGAACTCGGCCAGCAGCTCCAGCGCGGACGGCCGTGCATCGCGCAGCGGCATCCGCTCGGCGGCCGCGAAGCCGGCCGCGACGTTCTCGACCACGGTCAGCCGTTCGAACAGCCGGGTCGACTGGAACGTTCGGGCGATCCCGCGCCTGGCGGCCTTGTGCATCGGCAGCGACTCGATCGGCTCGCCGTCGACCCGGACGCTGCCCGCAGTGAGGCGCGTGACGTTCGACAGGCAGTTCAGCAGCGTCGTCTTGCCGGATCCGTTCGGTCCGATGAGGCCGCGGATGGTCTTGCGCTCGACGCTCAGCGAGACGCCTTTGAGGGCCTCCACGCCGCCGAAATGCTTGACGACGTCGACGGCCTCGAGTCCGCCGGGGCGATCCGTCCCGTCAGGTCCTGCTTGCGCGGAGGAGAGAGCTTGGACGCCCATGAGCGGCGAACGTATCGGTTGTATCCAATTGTTGTCAACTCGTGTCCAATCTGTTTGGATGCGTTCAGTGGTCAATGCCGACGACAAATCCGTCCCGCTGTCTGCGAGCGTCGTCGACGCGCTCGCGGACGACATCCGCCTCGGGGTGATGACGGGCCGCTTCCCAGTCGGGAGCTACCTCCGCCAGGCGGCGCTGGCCGAAGAGTTCGGCGTCAGCCGAACGCCGATCCGAGAGGCGCTCCGGAAGCTGCAGCCGGAAGGGATCATCGAGGTGCTCCCGAACCGCGGCGCCTACGTGCGCGGCCCAACGCCGCGCGAGATCCGCGAGGCCTACGTCGTCCGCGCCGAGCTCGAGAGCCTCGCGACCGAGCTCGCCGTGCGCTGGATCAGCGACGAAGAGCTCGCCCGGCTCCGCAAGGCCGAGGAGATCTTCCGGCGCGTGGCGCAGCAGCCCGGCGACGCCGGACCCGGGTCCAGGGACAGGCCGGCCGAGTGGATCAGGGCCAACGACATGTTCCACGAGGTGATCCAGGAGGCCGCGCGCAATGAGCAGCTGCGCCGCGCGATCCTGTTCGTGTACCGGTCCGTGCCGCGGAACCTCACCGGCCGGGCGATGAGCGGCGACCAGCGGATGCTGCGCCGCAACGTCGGCGAGCACGCGGCCATCGTCGAGGCGATCGTCGCCCAGGACGCCCCCGCGGCACGAGAGCGGATGCGGGAGCACATCCTGCACTCGGGCGAGATCGTGACCAACTGGTTCGAGCTGCAGCTCGACGCCCTCGGAGAAGGTCGCTAGCCATGGCTCCCGGGCGCGTCCGCATGCCGGCGGTGGCGGCTCGGGAGATGGTCGCGACGAGCCAGCCGCTCGCGACGACGGCCGGCCTGCGGGCGCTCGAGCGCGGGGGCAACGCCGTCGACGCCGCGCTCGCCGCGGCCGCCGTCCTGTGTGTCACCGAGCCAATGTCCACCGGCGTTGGCGGCGACCTGTTCGCGATCGTCTGGAACGACGGGCAGGCGCACGGCCTGGACGCGGCCGGTCCGGCACCGGCCGGCGCCGACCCCGGCGCTCCCATCGAGCAGCTCGGCCCGACCTCGGTCGACGTCCCCGGCGCGGTGGCTGGCTGGGCCGCGCTGGCCGGACGCTACGGCCGCCTCGGCCTCGACGAATGCCTGTCGCCGGCCATCGACGCCGCCGAGCGCGGCTTCGCGCTCGGTCATCACGCGGCGCGGCTGTGGCAGGAGGCCGAGCGGGTGCCCGACGGCTTCGCAGCCTCCCCGGCGCCCGGCGCGAGGGTCGAGATCCCGGAGCTCGCGGCGACGCTGCGGCGGATCGCCGAGGACGGGCCGTCCGCGCTCTACCGCGGCGAGATCGCCGCGGCGATCGCCGGGTCGAGCTGGCTCGATCCGTCCGACCTCGCCGCCTACGAGCCGCGCTGGGTCGAGCCGCTGCGGCTCTCCTACGGCGACGTCGAGGTGCTCGAGTTGCCGCCTCCGACCCAGGGCGTCGCGGCGCTCGAGGGCCTCGGCATCCTCGCCGAGCTGGGTCCGGGCCTCGCGAACGAGATCACCGCCACCCGGCTCGCGCTCGAGGACGCACACGCCAACGTGCGCGACGGTGCCGACGTCGGCTGGCTGATCGAGCCGGAGCACCTGCGCCTGCGCGCCGGGCAGGCGGCCCTCGTGCCCGGGGACCTGCCCGGGGGGACCGTCTACCTGTGCGCGGCGGACGGGGACGGCATGGCCATCTCGCTGATCCAGAGCATCTACGGGTACTTCGGGTCGGGCATCGCGGTGCCCCGCACGGGCATCGTGCTCAACAACCGCGCCGGCTGCTTCTCCGTCGCAGGCTCCGTGACCCCCGGCGCGCGGCCTTACCACACGCTCATCCCGGGCATGCTGCTCCGCGACGACGGGCTGCTCGGCCCGTTCGGCATCATGGGTGGCTTCATCCAGGCGCAGGCGCACGTCCAGTTCGTGGCCGCCGTCGCCGACGAGGAACTCGATCCCCAAGCCGCCCTCGACCGTCCGCGCTTCCGGCTGGACGGCGACGAGGTCGCGCTCGAGCCGGGCTACTGGGACGCCGCCGACGAGGTCCGCTCGCTCGGCCTCGAGCCGGTCTGCACGACCGAGCTGTCGCCGTTCGGCGGCGGTCAGGCGATCTTCGTCGGCGACGACGCGCTGGTCGGCGGGTCGGACCCGAGAAAGGATGGCTATGTCGCCGGCCGTTGAGGCCATACGCCGCGGAGACGCGTCGAGCAGGGGCACCGGCTTCCTGATCGGCATCGACGTCGGCGGCACCTTCACCGACGTCGTCGTGGCCGACCGCCGCGGGGGCACGTCCGTCCATAAGGCGTTCACACGCCCGGCCGACGAGGCCGAGGGGGTGTTCGACGCGCTCGAGCGGGCGGCGCGCGCGAAGGACCTGACGCTAGAGGCGCTGCTTGGCGACACGCATCGCCTCATCCACGGCTCGACGGTCGCCGCGAACGCACTGATCGAGAAGAAGGGCGCCAACACGGCGTTCGTCACGACCCGGGGATTCCGCGACACACTCGTGATGCGGCGCATGTTCCGCGAAAACATGTACGACCTCCGCGCCGCCGTCCCGGAGAACATCATCGCCCGCGAGGCGATCGTCGAGGTCGGCGGGCGCCTGGACCGCGACGGCAACGAGGTCGAGCCGATGACGGGCGCCGACGTCGACGCCGTGGTCGCGCGCCTCGGCGAGCTGGGCATCGAGTCCGTCGGCATCTCGCTGCTCTTCGCATTCCGCAACCCGGCTTCCGAGGCCCGCCTGCGCGACGAGATCGCGGGCAGGATGCCCGGCGTCTACGTCGCCGCCTCGTCCGACATCGTCCCGGAGATCCGCGACTACGAGCGCGCGAGCACGACGCTGCTTTGTGCGTACCTGGGGCCGAAGGCCTCGGTCTACCTGCGCGCGCTCGAGCAGCGGCTACTCGAGCACGGCCTCGCCTGCGGCGTCCAGGTCATGCGCTCGGACGGCGGCGTCTGCAGCGTCGAGGAGGCGGTGCGCCGGCCCACCGACCTGCTGCTGTCGGGCCCGGCCGGGGGCGTGGTCGCGGCGATGGCCAGCGAGGAGCTTGCGGACGAGCCAAACCTGATCTCGTTCGACATGGGCGGGACCAGCTGCGACATCAGCGCCGTGCGCGAGGGCCGTGCAGTCAGCTCGACGTTCCTGCCGCGTCACTCCCGCTTCGAGGGCTGGGACGTGCTGACACCGTTTCTGAACATCCACACGCTGGGCTCCGGCGGCGGATCGATCGTGTGGACCGACCGCGGCGGAGGCCTCCACGTCGGCCCGCGCTCGGCCGGCTCGACACCGGGGCCCGCGTGCTACGGCAATGGCGGCGTCGAGCCCACGGTCACCGACGCCAACGTGCTCCTCGGCTACCTCAACCCGGACAACTTCTTGGGCCGCGAGTTCACGCTCGACCGCGAGGCGGCGGTGGCCGCGCTACACCGCGTCGCCGATCCGCTCGGGTACACCCCGGAGGCGCTGGCGATCGGCGTGTTCGACATCGTCAATGCGGCGATGGCCGACCGCATCCGGGTCATCCTCGCCGACCGCGGCGACGACCCGCACGACTTCACCCTGCTCTGCTACGGCGGCGCTGGCGGCACGCACGCCGCCGCGATCATGAAGGAGCTCGGGATCCGGCGGGTGATCGTGCCGCGCGACGCTGCCGGGTTCTCGGCGGCGGGCTTCCTGCACTCCAACGAGCAGAAGGACTTCGTCCGCACCGTCGCGCGCGCGCTGACCGCGACTGACGCGGCGGAGATCGCCGCCGCGTTTGAGGCGATGCGAAACGCCGCTGGCACGGAGGCGGCCGAGGACGGCTGGTCCTACCGCTACCAGGCCGACATGCGCTACCAGGGGCAGACCCACGACATCCGGATCAGCCTCCCCGACGGCAGCGGCGACCCCGAGAACATCCGGGCTCGGTTCGAGCGCGCGTACGAGGACGTGTTCGGCTACCTCAGCGACCCGTCGCTGATCATGCTGATGAACCTGCGCCTCATCGCCACACGCACGACGGAGAAGCCGTGGCCGACGTCCGTCATGGCGGACGCGGCCGCCGCGGCGCCCCGCGGCGAGCGGGCGGCGTACTTCTCAGAGCTCACCGGTTGGGCGGCGGCGCCGGTCTACGACGGAGGCCGGCTCGCGGCGCGGCAGGGCTGCGCCGGCCCGGCGATCGTCGAGCTCCCCGCGACCACCATCGTCGTGCGGCCGGGCCAGCGGCTCGTGACCGACCATTACGGCAACTTCGTCATCGACTCGCTGGAGGACTGAGCGTGGCCGCGAACACCGCCGACCTCGTCTCGCTCGAGGTCCTGCACAACCGCCTCGAGGCGATCGTCGAGCAGATGGGCGTGACGATGCTCAAGTCCGCTCACTCGCCGATCTTCTATGAGTCCAAGGACTACTCGGTCGCCCTCTTCACCCCCGGCGGCGAGCTGCTGGCGATGGGTCAGTACATCCCCCATCACCAGGGCGGCATGTACGCGGCGCTCGCGGCCGTCGTCGGGGTGCATCCGCCCGAGTCGATGGCCGAGGGCGACGTCTACCTGATCAACGACTCCTACCTGGGCGGCACCCACACCGCCGACTTCAACGTCTTCAGTCCGATCTTCGTCGGCGCGCGGCTGGTCGCCTACGCCGGCTGCGTCGCGCACCAGATGGACATCGGCGGGATGAACCCCGGCGGCTATTGCCCTGCGGCGACCGACATCTACCAGGAGGGCGTGCGCTTCCCCGGGGTCAAGCTCGTCGACAAGGGCGTCGTGCGGGACGACATGCTGCGCACGATCCTGCGCAACGTGCGCCTGCCCGAGCAGCAGCGCGGCGACCTCTTCGGGCAGCTCGCGGCGCTGCGGGTCGGGGTGCGGGCAATCCCGGAGACGGTCGAGCGGTACGGCGTCGACGCCTTCACGCGCCTGTGCGCCGACCTCATCGACCTGACCGAGCGCCGCGTCCGCGCGGAGATCACCGCCCTCCCCGACGGCAAGTACGTCGCGGAGGACGCGATCGACCACGACGGGCTCGAGGACCGGCTGTTCCCGATGAAGGTGACGCTCACCGTCAAAGGCGACGACCTGACCGTCGACTTCAACGGCACCGGCGAGCAGGCGAGGGGCTTCATCAACGCCTCCGAATCGAACACGCGCGCGTCAACGATCGCGGCGCTGATGCTGTTCGTCGACCCCGAGATCCCGCGCAACCACGGGTTCTTCCGGCCGCTGACGATCGAGGTCCCGGAGGGGACACTGCTGAACCCGCGCTATCCGGCGCCTGTGGGCGCGTCGACCACGGAGTGCGGCGGCCGGGTCTACGACCTGGTGCTGAACGCGCTCGCGCAGGCCGATCCGGAGAATGGCTTTGGGACGTGGTCGATGTGCTGGCTTGGCGTGAGCTTCACCGGCACCGATCCGCGCTCGCGCAAGCCGTTCATTCACTGGGTCCTCGACGGGCTCGGGACCGGCGGCGGCGGCCGAGCGCACGCCGACGGCTGGAACGCCTCGTCGGTGGCGGCCAGCAACTGCCTGATCCCCAACGTGGAGCTCGAGGAGGAGACCTACCCGGTCCGCTTCGTGCGCCGCGAGCTGTGGACCGACAGCGGCGGCCTGGGCAAGTACCGAGGCGGGCTCGGCCTCGAGACCGAGCTCCGCGTGGAGATCGATTGTCAGATGACGGTCCTCGGCAGCCGGGCCCAGAAGGCGCCGCCACCCGGGATCTTCGGCGGCGGCCCCGGCGGCGCCGCCGGCGTCTGGCTCCACCGAGCGGACGGCAGCAGCGAGCAACTCCCGATCAAGGCGACCGGCATCGCCCTCTGCGCCGGCGACCGCATCGTGATGCGTGCACCGGGGGGCGGCGGGTACGGCGACCCCGCGGAGCGGGACCCAGCGCTGACCGAGGCCGACCGGCGGGCCGGTTTCATCTCCTCCCAACCCACTGGAAAGGCAGCCTGACCCATGTTGCTCAATCGCGAGCGCGCGCTCGCCGTCATGGAAGAACTGGACCTCGACGCGCTCGTGGCCACGCAGGCCGAGAACGTCTACTACCTGAGCGACTACTTCACCGAGCACCTCTACCACTTCGGCCCCGGCGGATTCGCGGGCGCGATCCTCCCGCGCGACGAGCAGCTGCCGGCCACGCTGATCCTCCAGGAATGGGAGCTTCCGCAGCTGACGAAACGGCCGACATGGATGCCGCAGCTCCGCGTCCTCACCGGCTTCGACGTCTACGCCCCTGACGAGGCGTCGCTCGGGCCGACCGAGACCGCGCTGCTGGAGATGGTTCGCGAGGGCCGCAAGACCGGCAGCCCAAACCGGCAGCGCGCGCTCGGCGCGACGCTGCAGGAGCTCGGGCTCGCGAACGGGCGCCTCGGCTTCGACGAGGCCTCGACGAGGAACGAGCTGAGCGAGAACGAGCTGGCCGACGCGACGCTCGTCGACGCCGTCAACGTGTTCCGGCGCATCCGCAGCGTCAAGACGCCAGACGAGGTGACGCTCCTGCGACACGCCGCCAAGATCAACCAGACCGCGCTCGAGGGCGTGAGGAACATCGTCGACGTGGGGGTCACCCCGCGGGAGCTGATGCGCTACTACCGCTCCGCGATGGCCGAGCAGGGCGGGTACGGCAGCCACATGACCGGCGGCGGCGGCGCGCACCCGTGGCTCTCCCACCCCGACATGTCATACGAGTTCAAGCGGGGCGACGTCATCTATCTCGACCCGGCGGGCCACTACCGGAGATACTGGGCCGACGTCGGGCGAGCGGCGATCGTCGGGGAGGCCACCGCGAAGTTCGAGGAGCGCAACGGACGGCTGCAGGACTGTCACCGCGAGGTGGTCCCGATGATCACGGCCGGAGCGTCGTCGACGGCGATCACGGACGCGGCGGCGAGATCGGTCGCCGACCACATGCCCGGGGGGTTCGTCCCGTTGATCCACTCCATCGGCCTTGAGCACTATGACCAGCCGCAGAGTCTCGGTACCTTCCTGAGCGAGGACTTCACGATCGAGGAGGGGATGGTCGTGAACTTCGAGACGCTCTACTTCGAGCTCGGCTGGGGGTTGCTGCAGTTCGAGAACACCTATGTCGTGGGCTCAGGGGAGCCCGAGCGGGTGCAGACGCTGCCGATGGAGCCGTTCGTCTGCCCGACAGCCCCGTAACGCGGATTGTGATTCCGCTGCGCGGTGTTGTTCGCTACGAGCTGCCGAACCTGCCGGCGCTGATCTTCGTCTGCACGCGCCTGCCGGGCGACACGGTGACGACGTCGCTCTACCTCGACACGCATGCGTGAGCCTCAGCTCAGCGCTGCTCGAGTCTCGGGGTTCGAGACCCGGTGCGGCGTAGCCTCGCCCCACATCGGTCGGACGAACGATGCCTAAGCTTAGCCCGTCGTCGAGAAGTTCCGTGCGGACGGTTTGATTGATGAACCCTCGTGGTGTATATCCCGGCCGAGGCGAAGGTTGTGTTCTCGGAGGGTCATCGACAGACGCTTGCCGCCACGACTGAGGTGGGATGCAGGTGCGGCTGGGTCCGCGCCATATCCCTCTCCACGCGGTCCTCGTGGCCGCCGTCTGGTCGAGACCGTGAGGCATCCGTGCCGCAGCTGATGCAACTGGCACTGAAGCGCCGCCGTGGCTAGCCGTCGGGTCGATCGGCCGCGTTGAGAGGCCCGACGCGGGCCGGCCGCCGGGGGCCCGATCGGCGCTTTCGCGGAATCTTGTGATGAGAGGGGGGCCAAGTTTCGTCGCCGGCCTCTATAGGGGTGGTGGCGACGACGAGCACACAGCTGCCTGGCCGGGAGGTGACCCGCGCGTTGATCGTGCGGATCGCCCGCGGCGAGCAGGGCGCCAAGCTTTGTTCGCAGGTCATGGGCTGGCATGCGGGCGCGACGAGAGACCAGGTGGAGGATGCGTTCCAGGAGGCTTGCGCGCGGGCTTGAGCGTTCGTGTCGTGGGCAGAGTGAGGGTGAGGTGTTCACGTGGCTGCGTACGACGACGCACCGCGAGCTGTGATCGCGATGCTTGCGTGTGCGCGGCTCGGAGCGATCCATTCGGTGGTGTTCGGTGGGTTCGGTGCCGACGAGCTCGCTGGCAACACCCCGACGAAGCAACCGTGACTGAGTCGACCACAGAACACAATCGCAAGCGGGTCCGCCGATCCGGAACGAACATGCCGGAAGGACTGGCCCGGACCCCGTGCGAGTGTTGACAGGGTTCTGATTGAGCTTGGTGATGAGGATGACGAGCCGGCGCAGCCGGCGAGGCTCTGCAGGTGATCAGAGGATGGGCCGCTCGTTGAGAAGGAGAATCTCTGGCATCGCTGAGCGCATCAACGTCCGGGCGGGTTTACCGAGCACGTGTTCAACCGCGCCGATGCCGCGCTCACGCGTATCGGACTGCGCATCGCCGGATCCCGCGTCCTCGAAGTCCAGGGACGCAAGTCCGGCGAGCCAAGGCGCACACCGGTCAATCTGCTGACTCTCGCGGGTACGCGCTACCTCGTCGCGCCACGCGGGCACACGCAGTGGGTCCGAAACCTCCGTGCCCAAGGCGAAGGCGGCCTGCTGCTTGGTCGGCGTGCTGAGCGCTTCACTGCGGTCGAACTGTCCGACGAGGGCAAGGTCCCGATCCTGCGCGCCTACCTCGAGCGCTGGAAATGGGAAGTCGGCGCATTCCCCGGCGGCGTGGGACCGACTCCGCGGACGCCGAGCTCCGGCGCATCGCGCACGACCATCCGATCTTCCGCATCGAACGATCGGCCCGCTGATCGCGGCATCGCTGTCTCGTCCCGCGAGGCGATGGCCTCGTGCGCGCTTGGAAGCGACTCACGCTTTGGACGTCAGCGGTCGCGAGGTTCCGCGGGAACGTCGTCGAGCTCGCTCCTGCTTCCGCACACCGAGCGGGCGTCTCAGACGACGTTCGGCAGACGCCCGCTCAGGACGAGCTGCAGGTGCGCCGCGACGCGGTTCGACGCACGCCTGCTTGTCGTAGGGCCGTCGGCGGCGGATTTCCTGGTCGTCTGGCCAGAGCGGCGGGTGGACGAGCCCTCGACGCTGGGTCGATGATCTCGTCGGTGGATTGCGAGACCTCGGGGATGGGTCGACTCGGCGCGGCGGTAGCCTCGGTCGCGCTCGCTCTCGTTCTCCTCGCCCCAGTCGCGGCGCGAGCTGACAGCGCGCCGATGATCACCGAGCGGCCCGTGATCGCGGGCGTTGCGCGGGAGTCGGAGACGCTGGCCGCAAGCGCGACGTGGACGGGTGATCCCGCTCCAGCGCCGAGCTGGGCTTGGCTGCGCTGCTCGCAGTCCGTCGGCCCCTGCATCGCGATCGACGGAGCGACGGAGCAGTCCTACCGCGTGGCGAGCGCCGACGTGGGTTCCGTGCTGCGAGTCCGCCTCGCGGTGACCAACAGCGCGGGATCAGACGAGAAGCGCTCCACGGCCACGAGCATCGTGGAGCCCGCACCTACACCGACATCGACCCCCACGTCCACACCGACGCCGACCCTGACTCCGACCGTAACGCCCATCCCGACCCCAGCCCCAACGCCCATCCCGACCTCAACGCCCGTCCCCACCCCGACGTGGGCAGCGCTCGCGCAGCCGCTCACCCCCGTGACGGTGGGGCCGTTGACGCCTGCCCCGGCCGCCCGCCCGCGTCGACTGGACCTGATCCCCGTGGTCCGCATCCGCGGCATGTTTGCGGCGGCGGGCGCACGCGTCACGCTGCTTACGGTCCGCGCGCCGCGCGGGGCCATCGTCGCCGTGCGGTGCCGCGGTGTCAGCTGTCCCATCCACCGTCTCGCCCGTGCGGTGATCCTGACGCGGCTCCGGCCCTTCGAGCGTGCGCTGCGCGCCGGCACGCGCCTCGACATCATCGTGACGAAGGCCGGCTACATCGGGAAGTGGACCACGATCACGATCAAGCGTGGCGCGCCCCCGCGACGGAGCGATCGCTGTGTCTACCCGGGCGCCCGACGCCCCGCGGCATGCCCGACGGCGTGATCCACCGGCCGCTCCACAACGGCAACGGCGCGTCGCGACCGCACGAGCCGAGGCGAAGCGAACCCAGGGCTTGCTCCTGACTCTGGAGCCCGGATCCGCACGACTGAAACGACATGGATAGATGGCATAGCAGGTACTTGACCAGCATCGAGACCAGATCACCTTCGATGCGCTGAACCTCGAAACGGGCGAGCTCGTTGCGCGGCCGGGTTCGTCCGGCGGATCGCGACGGTGTGCGGCGCTGGCTGGCTCGTTGGGACGGGGCGCGGATCGAGGGGCTGGGGGCGACAACGGGCTGGCGGTTCGTGGTCGAGGAGCTGCGAGCGGTCGGCGCCGAGGTGCACTTGGCCGAGCCGGCCGAGACGCGCGCGCGGCGCCGCGCGAAGAAGCGCGCCCAGACCGACCGTCAGGACGCGCGTCATCTGCGCGATTTGCTAGGCCGCGGCGAGGTCCCGGAGTCGTCGATCGCGCCCGCTGCGCCTCGGTCACGTCGATCATGGCCAGCTGGAGGCGTTCGAGCTGCTCGAGGCGGCGCGTAGGACTGCCCTTTCCAGGCGTGAGAATCCTCGATCTCACCGCCGCAGCCGACTTGGTGGAAAGTGCCTCGACGTTGAGCCGGAGGCGGTGTCTGAGCTGTGGTGGCGTGTCGTAGAGCGTGTGCTCGCGAGACTCAGGCTGCGGCTCGGGCAGCTCGCCGCTGAGGACGGCGCTCACCACAGGTTCGGCCGGATCCTCGACGAGCTGTCGGGCTACCGAGCGAACAGGAGCCACTGACCGCCTGGCTTGACGCGGTCGTGGACCGCTACGCCGAGGATCGTTCGCCGCGCTCGCTCGGGACGTCCGGCTAGCGTGTGCGGCAGGCCTTGCCCGGGCCGCTCCGGAACCTTGTCCTCGAATGCGAAGGGGCCAGGAGAGTGGCCGCGCGCCACGACGGCACGACCGGTCAACCGATCGCCCTCTCGGAGCGTTAGAGGTCGCGGGCGCACGGAAGGACGAGACCCCGGGGCCACGGATGGCCCCAATCACTGCCCGTCACCCAGCCCTGGTGAACCTCTCGATGACCGTGAGGCATCACGTGCGGTGGCTAGCGTGCTTCTGGCGCGTGGCCGATCGCCGCGAGATGCGCCGAGCGGGCGAACGCGTGCTGAGAACGACTCGAGGCACGCGCGGGTCCCGTTCGGGCACCGGGACTGGGTGGTTGCGGACTTCGGCCGATCGCGTCTTCGTCTCCGCAGGAGCCCCGAGCCGACGCGTTCGGCCTCGGAAGCGCGGCGGAATGAGCGCCGGTCGCTCGTCTGTCGAGCCAGACCAGCAGCGGCCACTCAGCGCATCGCGTCACCGGTGCGGCGACGGCGTCAGACAAGAGGGCGGGTCGCTGGCGGACTCGCCACGTCACCACACCGTGGACGCGTCATAGGCGCGGAGGCGGCAAGTGGCGCCCGCGCTGCGATCGGCCCAAGCCGTCGCGCTCGTCGGCGCGCACCGGACCTGTTCCTGTTCTGCCGCTGCGCCGGGAGTACGGTCGAAATCGTGCAGAAGGCGGAACACACAGGGCCGGCGAGATCGAACTGGTCCGGTCGCACGCCTCAGGTGCCGAGCGAGATCTCGAGAACCCCCGCCGCCCGCGCGTTGGCGCTCCAGCGCACCGCCGGCAACCGCGCCGTCGTCGCGGTGCTGCAGCGCGACAAAACCAAGGCCAAGAAGACCAAGAACGCACGCCTCCGCAGGACCCAGGAGGAGCAGGAGCGCACCTACACCCTGCCGGAGAAGCGCAAGGGCAGCGCCAAGAAGAGCCAACGGATCAAGCACGACGAGGACTACGAGAAGGCGATGACGAAATTCGCCCTCACACCTGGGGCGGCATGCCGCCCAGCACTCTCACAAGGCGCCCCCGACCCCCGCTCTGTTCGGTTTCGTTCCGTGCTGGCAGGAGGACGTCCGAATGCGTGACGTGGCTAGGTGTCGCCCCAGCCGATCTTGGTGCCCCACCCCTCGGCGGTGGCGGCGCCGAGGGCCGCGAGGACGGCGAATAAGACCGCGAGGACCGCGGCTCCACGACGAATCCTCAACGCCCAGATCATCGCCAGCCCCTCTCTCGCGGTCTCACGCTATTCCCTCACTCTGGGGTGGCGCTGTCAAATCTAGCTGCGGGCTGAGCGACATCGGCGACTTCTTCGGAGGCCTTCGGCTCTGTCGCTTTTCGCGCGCATTGCGATTCTCAGCAGGGCCGCGGCGCGCCGGGGGTTGCGAGATCGGCGTCGTCGCAGCGAGGCATCAGGGATGCCGGGCAGGGGCGATTGCGTCCAGGAGCACGTCGCCTCGCCGCACCGGGTGAACGCTGACGCAACGGCGACGGGAACGGCATGCGGGCTCGGTCACCGACGGTGCGGCGCTCAGGCGGGCAGGGTGAAGCAGACGAGGTTCTCGCCGCCTACGGTGGCGGTGACGCCGATCCGGCCGCCGTGGCGCTCGACGATCTGACGGCAGAGGGTCAGGCCGAGGCCGGCGCCGCGCGCGCGACGCTCGCCGCGGCCGCGGTGGTAGGGCTCGAAGATGCGCTCGCGGTCCGCGACCGGGATCGTCGGGCCCTGGCTCTGGACGATGAATCGCCAGCCCGCAGCGTCCCGGTTGGCGTCCACCAGGATCGTTCCGCGCTCGCGCGGCCCGTACTTGAGCGCGTTGAGGAGCAGGTTTGTGAACAGCGAGCTGATCATCGGCTCTTGGCCGGAGACTTCGGGCAGTTCGGCGACCTGCAGATGGGTGCCGCGGGCGTCGATCTCGGGTGCGAGCAGCGTCAGGCACTCATCCAGGAGGAGGTTGAGGTCGATCGGGCGGCGCTGCAGCTCGCGCCCGTTAGAGCGGGCGTCCTGCAGCAGCGCTTCGATGAGCAGCCGGGCCCGAGCGCCGGCGCGACGCAAGGCGTCGAGGTCTTGCCGCGACTCGGCGTGATGCTCCTCGTCCAGGCGATCAGAGACGTTCGTCGCATAGGCGTCAGCGAGTACGAGCGGCACGAGCAGCTCGTGCGCGGCCAGAGCGGCAAACGCCTCGACGTCTGCCTTCTCCCGCTCAAGCGCGGCCAGGCCGGCATTGAGTCGACGAATCTCCGCTTCGAGCGACGCCACCGTGCGCTCCCGCGACTGTGCAGCCTGCGGTTCTTCCTGCGTCGCGCTGTCGAGATGCCCTTGCATGGTTCTTACGCTAACTCGGACGTCGCCAGGAGGTTGGACTGTTCCGGCACGGCATCACCAACATGACGCAGCGACGCTCATCCGTTAGACACCCGCCCTCCCCACCCACCGGGACTCAGTAGCGCGTCGGCCAACAGCCAGGCTTCGACCGCGGGGTCTGTCGCGCCCACTGAGTTCAATCCGCGAAGGCGGTGCGAGACCCGGGTGCTCCGCTTTTCTCAACATGCGTCCACAAGTGGGGCGAGAGGTTGAGCCGGTTGCCGATACCCCTCGTACCAAGACCGGTGCGAGCGAGGCCAGTCGCAGAGCGGCGCGTGTGCCACGAATGGCGCGAGAAAGGGGCGGCACGGATGTCGAAGGAGTCGTTGCGTGTGGTCATCGCCGATGACGACCCATTCGCTCGGCGCCTGATCAAGGGCGCGCTGCGAGACGCCGGGATGCTCGTGGTCGCTGAGGCGGGAGATGGTCGTGAGGCGGTGGAGTTCGGCGTCTATTACCAGCCTGACGTCATGGTGATGGACGTGGTGATGCCCGTCCTCGACGGCATCCTCGCGACCCGCAAGCTCCTCAAGGTAAACCCTGACCAGCTCGTGGTCGTGCTTACGGGTGCCGGCGAGGAGGAGTTCGGGCTGCTTGCTCTCCAGGCCGGCGCTGTCGGGTTTCTCTCCAAGGAGGTCGACATCGTCGCGTTGCCGAGGGCGCTTGCAGCGGTATGGGAAGGGCAGGCGGCGATCTCACGAGGGATGACGCGTCGTGTGATAGGCCGGTTCCGGGAGGCCTCCGCCCGCTCTTCGGGCCTCCGACCCATCAAAGGCCCGTTAACCGCCCGTGAGTGGGAGGTCATTCATCTGCTCAAGCCGGGCCGATCGACGGACGAGGTCGCCGACACGCTCGTCCTCTCTCCCGAAACGGTGCGCTCACACATCAAGAACATCCTGCGAAAACTCGACGTTCACTCACGCGCGGAAGCGGTCGCCGCCGCCGACCAGCTGCGGCTCGCCGTACACGACGAAGCCAGTCTGAGCGGTCGACTGGACTCGCTCGGCGACCCAACAGCTCGAGCTCGCTGCAGCGCGGGGGCCAGAGCGGGCGACCATGGAACGCCGACGATGTCAGCGATGCGCTGGGAGCCTCGATCCGAAAGAAGTCGGTAGCCGCGACTGCCGGGCTCGCGCTTGTGGATGTGCAGCGATGAGGTTGTCCCGTCCGTCGTGGAACTTCGCGGCGGCGATCCTGTCAGTGAATTATCTCAGGGGTGGTAGCGGCGACCTCCGGCGGCGCGGTCGAGATGGTCGTGTGAAGGGGCTGGAGAACGCGGCTGGCGGCGGCGTCTCGCTCGACGGCGAGGGCGAGCTTTGCGAGGTCGGCGTAGCCGATGATCTTGCGGAACTGCCGTTCGGCTTCGAGCATCCCGGCTGCCGTCCAGCGCAGGCACATGTCTCCGGACTGCCAGCGCTTGACGTTGCGCGACGTGCGCCGCGTGAACTCGATCATCGACTCGATCGGGTTGGTGCTCTCCAGCGTGCGCTTCAGGTTGCCGCGGATCCGGAGGCGGGTGAGCGTCAGCGTCTCCTCCATGCCCTCGCGCAGCGACGCGGCGGCACCGGGATGCGAGCGGTCGAGCTCGCCGGCGCGCTGGCGCAGCCCGTCCAACGCGAGCGCGTGGTTGTCGCTGGCCCACGCGCGGCGCATGCGCGTCTTGACGGCCGGCCGGTCGCGTTCGGGCAGGTGCTCGAGCACGTTTCGCTCCTTGTGGACGTTATGCCGGCGTCGGCATAAGGTCCACTATGCCGACTCGCGGGTTATGCCGACTTGCTTGAGAACGTCCTGCTCAGGGCGGGGGCGCGCGAGAGTCGGTCGGCATAATCAGAGCGCTTCGAGGAACGCGAGGATGCGGTCGGTGGGCTGGTAGCGGCCGGGCTTGGCGGTCGGCGGTGCGGTGCAGACCCCCAGAATTCGCCCAACTCGCAGGCAAATTCTCGCTCTCACCCCGGACAGAGCACCCCGACTATTTCCGGGGCAAATAGCTAGTAGTGCTCCGTTAGGTTGGGTGGAGTGGGTGTTCGGGCGGCCGTCGTC
>JBDTMF010000080.1:0-18423 GCA_039934455.1 Solirubrobacteraceae bacterium | reverse complement strand
CTCCTCGTCCTCGAGCAGCTCGAGGAAGCCGCCGAGCGAGAACAGCGGCGTGCGCAGCTCGTGCGACGCCTGCGCGATGAACTGCTTGCGCGCGTGATCGAGCCGCGCGAGCTGGCCCTGCATCTCGTCGAAGGCGGCGCCGAGCTGGCCGAGCTCGTCGTCGGAGTCGGGCCGGATGCGGTCCGAGAAGTCGCCCGAGGCGACCTTTCTCACCGCATGCTCCAGCCGCTTGACGCGCAGCGACAGCGCCCGCGCGACGAGGTAGCCGCCGAGCACGGCGATCAGGAACGCGATCCCGCCCGCGACGAGGATGCGGCGGCGGATCAGCGAGACGTTCGCCTGCACGTCGGTGAGCCCGTCGGCGTAGACCGCGACGCCGCGCACCTCGCCGTTCTGGATCAGCGGCTCCGCCACGAGCGCCTGGCGGCCGAGTCGCGTGGGCTCCGTCGCGCGGGCGACGCGGCGGGTACCGAGCGCGGCCTCGGCGACCGACTGCACGTCGTCGATCTCGACGCCGCCCGCGTCGGAGTCGGCGAGCACGAACAGCGAGTCCTCGGTGCCCTTGACGATCCCGAGCACGTTGACCTCGGCGCTCGCGCGCGTGGCGATCAGGCCGACCTCGCGGACGAGCTGGGACTGCGGCGCGTCGGTGCCGACCAGCCGCAGCAGCGGCGGCGAGTAGCGATGCGCGTCGGCCGCGAGGTTGTCGAGCTTCTGGTCGCGCAGGCGGCCCTCGAGCTGCGGCGCCACCGCGAAGTAGATGATCGCGATCGCGCACAGGACGATGAGGCCGAAGATCAGCGCCAGCCGGTTGCGCAGCGACCGGATCGGCATCTCAGCTCCGCGATTACTCCTCGTCGCGGAATCGGTAGCCGACCCCGCGGACGGTGAAGATGTACTCGGGCTCCTTGGCGTCGGCCTCGAGCTTCTCGCGCAGGTGGCGGATGTGCACGTCGACGGTGCGCGGGTCGCGGTAGGCGGAGTCGCCCCAGATGCGCGTGAGCAGCATGTCGCGCGTGAACACGCGCCCCGGGCTCGAGGCCAGCGCGCTGAGGATCTCGAACTCCACGAAGGTGGTGGGCACGGCCTCGCTACGTAGCGTCACCGCGCGCTTGGCGGGGTCGATGCGCAGCTCGCGCACCTCCAGCGGCACGTCGTCCTCGAGGTGCGCCTTCGCCATCCCGGCCCGGCGCAGCGCGGCCTTCACGCGCGAGCGGAACTCGCGCATCGAGAACGGCTTGGTGATGTAGTCGTCCGCGCCGAGCTCGAGGCCGAGGACCTTGTCGATCTCCTCGGCCTTCGCGGTCAGCATGATGATCGGCACCGCCGAGCGCGCGCGCAGCCGCTTGCAGACCTCGAGGCCGTCGACCTTGGGCAGCATCAGGTCGAGCACGACGAGGTCGAAGGGCTGCTCGGAGAAGCGCGCGAGCGCCTCCTGCCCGTCGGATGCGGCGATCACCTCGTAGCCGTCGCGCTGCAGCGGAAACGAGAGCAATGTCTGGATCGGCTGCTCGTCGTCGACGAGCAGGATCCGCGGGGCGCGGTCTGACACGGTCAGGACAGCGTACGGCGCGGGCTGGGCGGGATGGACGGGTGTTGGCTGGATACCCTCGGGCTGTGCCGGACCTCAGGGTCTACCGGGCGGCGTTCGCACCGGCCGTGGTCGCGCTGTTCATTGCCGCCTTCTCGCTCGCCGATCGCCCCGCGGCGATCACGACGCCGTTCGCCCCGGCGGGGTTCACCGGCTCGCGCGCGTTCGACACGCTGCAGGAGCTCGGCCACGCCTTCCCCGAGCGCCCCGCGGGCTCGGGCGCCGACCGAGCCCTCGCGGGCCGCGTCGCCGAGACGTTCCGCACGAGCGGCTTCCGCGTCAGCCGCAGCATGCAGAGCGAGCGCACGACCGGCGGCACGGCGCAGCTCGAGACCGTCGTGGGGGTGCGCCCCGGCCTCTCGAGCCGGCGGATCGTCGTGATGGCGCACCGCGACGCGCGGGGCTCGCCCGCGCTCGCGGAGTTGTCGGGGACGGCGGCGCTCCTCGAGCTCGCGCGCGTGTTCAAGGTCCGCGACCTCTCCTCCACGCTGGTGCTGGTCTCGACCTCGGGCGGCAGCGGCGGGAACGCCGGCGCGCTCGCCTTCGCCCGGAGCGCCGCCGGCGACCCGGTCGACGCCGCGATCGTGCTCGGCGAGCTCGCCGGCAAGCGCGTGCACAAGCCGTGGATCGTGCCCTGGTCCAACGACCGCGACGCCGCGCCGATGGGGCTCCGGCGCACGCTGGAGAGCGCGGTCCTGCGCGAGGTCGGCGTCCAGGCGGGCGGCTCGCGCGCGATCGGGCAATGGGCGCGCCGCGCGCTGCCGCTGACCGTCTCCGAGCAGGGCGAGGCGGCGCGCGGCGGCCTGCCGGCCGTGCTGCTCCAGGTCTCCGGCGAGCGCGGGCCGAGCCCGCGCGCGGCGGTGTCGGAGAACCGCCTCGACGCATTCGGCCGGGCGGCCATGCGCGCGGTCATCGCGCTCGACGCGCGCGTATCGCGCAACGAGGAGAACGGGCCGTTCGCCGGTGAGGGCGGAGGGATCATCACCGTCCGGCGCCTGCTGCCCGACTGGTCGATCCGGCTGCTCGTCGGCTCGCTGCTGCTGCCGCCGCTGCTGGCGGCGATCGACGCGCTCGTCGGCGCCCGCCGCCGCCGGCTGCCGGTGCTGCGCTGGATCGGCTGGGTCGCGGCCGCCACCGTCCCGTTCCTGCTCGCGTGGCTGTGGATCCGGCTGCTGGGCCTCACGGGCGCGATCGACGCGACCCGCGGGCCGGTGCTCCCCGACGCGCTCCCGCTGCACGGCGGGCGGGTCGCGGCGCTGGCCTCGGCGCCGCTCGTCCTCGCGCTCGCGTGGCTCGGGCCGCGGCGCGTGCTCGTGTCACGGCTGCGGCTCCCGGCCACGGTCTCGGGAGCAAGGCTCGGCCGGCCCGATGCGGGTGGAGCCCTGCCCCGCCGGCCGGAGGTCGGTGGACTCGGCGCCGCGGCCGCGCTCGGCCTGGCGATCAACGTGCTCGCCCTCGTGGTATGGATCTTCAATCCGCTCGCCGCGGCCCTGCTCGTGCCCGCCGCCCACGGCTGGCTGTTCGCGACTGCGCCGGGCACGTCGACGTCGAGCCGGATGCGCGCCGCGCTCGTGCTGATCGGGCTCGCGCTTCCGGCGCTGATGACGGTCCACTATGCGCTCGCGCTGGACCTCGGGCCGCTCGACCTCGCCTGGCTCGCGTTCCTGATCACCGCGGGGGGCCACATCTCGCCGCTCGCCGCGCTCCTGCTCTCGGTGCTCGCCGGCTGTCTCTGCGGCGTGGTCGCCGTCGTGCGCACGCGGCGGCGCGTGGTCAAGGAGGACGAGCCCGAGCCGATCCGCACCCGCGGGCCGCTCGGCTACGCCGGGCCGGGGTCGCTGGGCGGAACCGAGTCGGCGCTGCGCCGGTAAGCGTCCCCCGAAACCGCCCGCTTACGTGCGGGCGGTTTAATCCCGACAGTGCGTTCACTCTTGCGTCCCCTCTCGGCGGTGCTCCTGGTGGTCGGCACGCTGCTGCTGGCCGACGCGTTGACGACGCTCGTCTGGCAGGAGCCGCTGTCGGCGCTGTACTCGAGGCTGCAGCAGGGCAAGCTCGACGACAGGCTGGCGACGCTCGAGGGCACCGAGCCGACCGCCGTCGACCGCAAGGTGCTGTCCCGGCTCGGGACGCTCGACCGCCGGCTCGCCTACGCGGCCCGAGCGCTGAACCGCCGCACGGACGACGGCCAGCCGCTGGGCCGCATCCGCATCCCGTCGATCGGGGTGTCGAAGGTGCTGGTCGCGGGGACCGACACCTCCAGCCTGCGGCTCGGCCCCGGCCACTATCCGGGGACGCCGCTGCCGGGCGCGCGCGGGACCGTCGCGATCGCCGGCCACCGGACGACCTACGGCGCGCCGTTCCGCAGACTCGACCAGCTCGGCCGCGGCGACCGGATCGAGGTGCGGATGCCCTACGGGACCTTCGTCTACCGGGTCGAGCAGCGGCGGATCGTCGCCCCCACGGCGCTGTGGGTCACGCGCCGCACGAGCTACGACCGGCTGATCCTGTCGGCCTGCCACCCCCTCTACTCGGCCGCGAAGCGGATCGTCGTGTTCGCCCGCCTGATCGACAAGAAGCCGAGGAGCGACCGCCTTGCCTGACCTATCGGGCGAAGACCCCATGAACAGTCGTCGAACTCGCGTCGATGAAGCTCGTGCGATGACAACTGCACTCCGATACACCACGCACGACGAGCTCCAGGAGCTCCTCCTCAAGGCGGCGGGACGGTTCGGGCGCGAGGCCCGCGTCATCGGCAGCCCGGACCCAGAGCTGGCCCAAACTCGGAAGATGGAAGTGGAACGCATGCGAGCGCGACTGAAGAAGAGCGGTTATGACGTGGACCCGCGCCTGGTCGCGGCCGCGATCCTCGAGCGCCTGACGGCGGGCGGCGTCTCGCCCTCCGAGCAGCGCAAGCACTCGTTCTAGGACCGGGCCTGGCCGGCTAGGACCGGCCGTGCTCCCAGCCGCGCCAGCGCTCCGCGCCGGCCGCGGCTCCCCTCCACGTCACGTCCGCCGGTCCCTCCAGGACCTCGCCGATCCACGTGAGCCCGGCGGCCTCGGCCGCGTCGCGCCGGCCGGGCGGCACGCACGCGCACAGCTCGTAGTCCTCGCCGCCGGTCGCGGCGAGCTCGACGGGATCGATGCCCAGTGCCTCCGCGACCTCCCGGACGCCCGCTGCGACCGGCAGCGCCGCGGCGTCGAGCGCGATCAGCGCGCCGCGCGCCTGCGCCAGCCGGTGCGCGTCCGAGGCGAGCCCGTCCGACAGGTCCAGCATCGCGTTCGCGCCGGCCGCCGCCAGCGCACGGCCCTCGTCGAGCCGCGGCGTCGGCCGCAGGTGGCGGCGCAGCAGCTCGTCGCCGCCGGGCGCGCGCCCCTCGAGCACCGCCAGGCCCGCCGCCGAGGCGCCGAGCGAGCCGGTGACGCCGACGAGGTCGCCGGGCTGCGCGCCGACGCGCGCGACCAGCTCCTCGGGCGTGTCCGCCCAGCCGACGACGGTGACCGCGATCATCAGCGCAGGGCCGCTCGCGAGGTCGCCGCCGGCGATCGTCGTCTGAGTGGCGCTCGCCAGCGCCTCTGCGCCGCGGTGCAGCGCCAGCACGTCGGGCTCGCCGAGCTCGGGAGGGAGCACGACGCAGAGGTAGGCCTCGCCGGGTACAGCACCCATGGCGGCAAGGTCGGACAGCGCGCCGGCGAGCGCGCGGTGGCCGACGTCGCCGGGGCCGCAGCGCGGGCCGAGGCGGAAGTGGGTTCCCTCGACCATCGCGTCGACCGAGGTGACGGCGAGCGGGGCGGCCCGGACGACGGCGGCGTCGTCGCCGAGCCAGCGGATGACGCGCGATCCGGGGCGGCGCTCGACGGCCGCCCGGATCGCGTCGATCAGCGCGAGCTCACCGATGCCGGTAGACGATCCGCGCGCGGTCGAGGTCGTACGGCGAGACCTCGACGCGCACCCGATCCCCCGGCAGGATCCGGATGCGGAACCGTCGCATCTTGCCCGCCACATGTCCGAGGACGACGTGGCCGTTGTCGAGCTGAACCCGGAACATCGCGTTCGGGAGCGCCTCGATGACCTCGCCTTCGAACTCGACCTTCTCTTCCTTGGGCAATTAGACGACCCTGACGTTTGTCGCCTGGGGGCCCTTGCCGGACTCACCCAGCTCGTACTCGACCTTCGCACCTTCGGCGAGCGTACGGAAGCCATCGCCCGAAATGCCCGAGAAGTGGACGAAGGCGTCCTTCCCTCCGTCATCTGGGGTGATGAACCCGAAGCCCTTCTCGTCGCTGAACCACTTCACGACACCAGTTGCCATACAACACCTCCTCACTCTGACTATCCATATGCGCGAGGTGGTGCTGCCGGGCACTGCCTTCCCGCATGCTCAAACCGCCTTGGGGGGCGGACAACGGCAGGTTTATACCAGGCTCCTCCGCCGTCAGCCCGTGGGAGCCGTGGCGCCACCGCCCGGGTCGTTGGAGGCGGGCGGCTTGGCGGCGGGCGGTCCCTGGGGCGGGGACTCGTAGAGGTCGGGGTTGAACTTGCCCTTGTCCTTCTTGCCGGTGCCGGTGCCGGTGCCGGTGCCGGGCGTCGTGGGCGCGGGCGTCGTCGGCGTCGTGGTGCCGGTGGACGGCGTGATGGGGTTGCCGAAGGTGTCCTGGGTCGACGTGTCCCCGGTGCTGGGGCCGCCGCCGCGCGCGTACTTGCCGAAGAACGGCGAGAAGTGGGCGGCCGTCTTCGCCGGCTTGAAGTCGCCGCAGAACTTGCCCTTGGCCTGCTTCATGTAATCGCTCCAGATCTCCGCCGGGAACGTGCCGCCGGCCACCGAGCCGCCGTGGTACTCCGTCGTCATCTCGATCTGGGCGTTGGGGTAGCCGACCCAGACCGCGGTCGCGAGCCGCGGCGTGAAGCCGACGAACCACGCGTCGTTGAACGAGTCCGTGGTCCCGGTCTTGCCCCCCGCCGGGCAGCCGATGTTGGCCCTCGTGCCGGTGCCACCCTTGACGTTCTCGACCAGGATCCGCGTCGCCTCGGCGGTGACCCAGTCCTCGAAGGCCTTCGTGCGCTTGACCTTGAAGCGCCGGGGGAGGTCGGGCTTGCCGTCGGGGAAGGTGATCTTCTTGATCGCGGTCGGGCGGTTGCGGTAGCCGCCGGAGGCGATCGTCGCGTAGGCGTCGGCCATCTCGAGCGGGGAGACGCCGAGCGTGAGGCCGCCGAGCGCCTCGGCGGGGTAGCCGTCGAGGTGCGTCTTGATGCCCATGTCGTAGGCCGTCTGCTTGATCTCGGGCGGCCCGAGGTCGAGCGCGAGCTGCTCGTAGACCGTGTTGTCGGACTTGAGCGTCGCCTGCTCGAGGTTGATCGAGCCGCTGTAGTCGTGCCCGTAGGTCTGGACGTCGATCGGCCCCCAGGTCGGGTCGGTGAACTTGAGCGGTTTGGAGACGTACGTCGTCGTGCGCGGGTCCACGCCCTTGCGCAGGGCGGTCATCAGCGCCATCACCTTGAAGGTCGAGCCGGGCTGGCGGTGCCCCTGGGCCGCGAGGTTGAACTTCGACTTGCCGTAGTCCGCGGACGACGCCATCGCCTTGATGTAGCCGTTCTTGGGGTCGATCGTGACGATCGCCGAGGAGGGTCCGACACCGGCGAGGCGGCCGTTGATCGCGGCGCGCGCCTGCTGCTGCTTCTTGAGGTCGATCGTGGTGTCGACGCGGAGGCCGCCCTGGCGCACGGTCTTGATGCCGTACTCCTTGATCAGCTCGTCCTTGACGTAGTCGAAGAAGAACGACTCCCGGCGGCTCGTGAAGTAGCGGGAGGTGTGGACGCCGAGCCCGCGCTTCTCGGTGGCCGCCGCCTTCTCCGGTGTGATCATCTTGAGCTGGGCCATCTTGGCGAGCACCTCGTTGCGGCGCGCCTCGGCCTTCTCGGGGTCGCGCACGGGCGAGTAGGAGCTCGGCGCCTGCGGCAGGCCGGCCAGCATCGCGGACTCGCGCAGGCTGAGCTTCGAGACGGGCTTGCCGAAGTACACGCGAGCCGCCGCCTGGACGCCGACTGCGGTCTGGCCGCCGAGCGTGCCGTAGGGCACGGTGTTGAGGTACTTGTCGAGGATCCACTCCTTCGTGTGCTCGTTCTCGAGCTCCTCGGCGAGCTTGGCCTCGCGGATCTTGCGCTGGTAGGTGCGCTCCTTGGAGATGTAGAGGTTGCGCACCAGCTGCATCGTGATCGTGGAGCCGCCCTGGACCGTCTTGTGGCTGGAGAGGTTCTTGACCGCGGCGCGCACGATGCCGGCGTAGTCGACGCCCTTGTGGTGGTAGTAGCGCTCGTCCTCGATCGCGACCGTGGCGTCCTTGAGCGACTTGGGGATCTGGTTGCCCTCGACGGGGCGGCGCAGCTCGTTGGACTGGATGAAGCCCAGGCGGGTGCCGTCGGCGGCGCGGACCTCGGACTGCGAGCCCAGCTCGCGCGGCTTGAGGGAGTTCAGCGGCGGCGCCGAGGAGGCGATCGAGATCACGTAGCCGACGGCGGAGAGCCCGGCCAGCGCGACGAGCACCATCACCACCATGATGGCGAGGAAGGCCTTGTTCCGTGGGCGACCGCGGCCGCGGTGACGTCGCCTGTTCCGTTGCGACCGGCTCATGCTGCGAACGCGCTCTCCATAACGGCGCGAACCTCCAAGTGTAGCCCTGCGGAGATTCGCCTAGGCGGGCGCGATCCCTTGTCCGCCGCCGTCGAGCAGCCGTTCTGAATGAAGCCTTGCCAGGCACAGCGCCCGCAGCTCGGCCTGGCGCGGGCCGCGCTCGTGCGGCGGCACCGGATCGCCCGCGATCTGGATGCGCACGCCGTCCGGCGTGATCTCCGCGACGGCGACCTTGCTGTCGGTCGCGTCGGCGAGCACGGCGAGCGCCCGCTGGACGTCCGCGCCGGGGGCGAGCCAGACCGAGACGTCGAGCGCGATCCGGTCCGAGCCGAGCGTGTCGTTGCGCAGGATGCCCGCCGCGAGCCGCTCGTTCGGGATCACGACGCGGACGTCGCCGGGCGTGCGCAGCACGGTGTAGTTCAGCCGCACGTCCTCGACGACGCCGTACTCCTCCTCGAACGTCACCCAGTCGCCGACGCGCAGCGGCTGCGTGACCGCGAGCATGATCCCGGCCACGACGTTGGCGAGCGTCTGGCGCGCGGCGAAGCCGATGATGGCGGCCGCGAGCGCGCCCGAGGCGAGCACGCTCGTCGCCAGCTTGGACAGGCCGGTGAACTGCGACAGCGCGATCGCGATGCCGATCAGGAGGATCGTCGCGTAGATCAGCCGCCGGATGAAGCGCAGCCGCGTGTCGAGCACCGGCGTCATGTGCCCGCGCGTGACCGCCTCGGCGAAGGCGTGGCCGCGGCGCGCGAACGAGCGGTCGAGCACGGTCGCGACGACCACCGCGAGCACGATCGAGATGACCGCGGTGACGACGTCGGAGTTCTCGGCCCAGAAGGCGGCGGCGAGGGGGAGCCCTACAGTGCTCGCCGGCATGGCGCCGCACCCTAGACGAGCCGTGACGATCGACGCGCTCGGCACGCTGCTCGCCCTGGTCCCGCCCGCGCCGCGGTTGCGCGCCGGGTTGCGCGAGCGCTTCGGGCTCGAGGTGTCCGGTGCGGAGGCGGGGCGGGCGATGCGGGCGGAGATCGGCTTCTACCGCGCGCACCTGCACCTGGGGCGCGACCAGGCCGGCCTCGACGCGCTGCGCCGGTGCTGCGCGGAGGTGCTGCGCGACACGCTCGCCGTGCCGGAGCTCGACCTCGGCGCGCTGACCGAGGTGCTGCTCGAGGCGATCCGCTTCGAGCCGTTTCCCGACGCCGTGCCGGCGCTGCGCGAACTGCGGGCGGCGGGAGTGCGGGTCGTTGCGGCGTCGAACTGGGACGTCTCGCTGCACGAGCAGCTCGAGCGCACGGGCCTGAGCGCGCTGCTCGACGGCGCGGTGTCCTCCGCCGAGGCCGGCGCGGCCAAGCCCGACCCGGCGATCCTCGTGCGCGCATTGGAGATCGCGGGCGCCGAGCCCGGCGCGGCGCGGCGCGTCGGCGACGATCTCGAGGCCGACGTCGGCGCCGCCCGGGCGGCCGGCGTGCGACCCGTGCTGATCGACCGCGAGCGCGCCATGGATGCGCCGGCCGGGGTGGTTCGCATCACCTCGCTGACCGAGCTGCCGGCGCTCTGTGCGTAGAGTGGACTCGCAGCGATGACGAGCGTTCCGCCTCCTTCTCAGCCCTCCGGATCGCTGCACACCCACCCCGAGCTGCCGGCCGGGGTCGTGCCCTCGGAGCCCCCGCCCGGCGCGCCGGGCGCGGACGGCAGGGCGCGCCCCGGCAGCCTCAGCCCCGTCCCGGCGTGGGCGCCGCTGGCCGCGATGATCGCCGCCTTCGTCGTCGCCACGCTCGCCTACCTCGTGATCGCTGCCGCGATCGAGGCCAGTGGCGGCGACGTCAGCGCGGGCGGCCCGCCCGGCCTGGTGATCTCCGCGACGCTGGTCCAGGACGCCGCGCTGATCATCGCGGCGGTGTTCTTCGCCTCGATGTGGGCGAACGGGCTCACGCCGGCCTCGTTCGGGCTCCGGCGGGTGCCGCTCGGGCCCGCCGCGGGCTGGACCGTGCTCGCCTTCATCGCGTTCTGGATCCTGACCGCGATCTACGTCAAGGCCGTCGGCCAGCCCGACCAGCAGGAGCTCACGCGCGACCTGAAGGAGGAGGAGTCGCTGGCGGCGCTGATCGGCTACGGGGTGCTGCTCGCGTTCGTCGCCCCGCTGGCGGAGGAGCTGTTCTTCCGCGGGTTCGTGTTCGGCGTCCTGCGCGAGAAGATCGGGGCGCCGTGGGCGGTGGCCGCGACCGGCGTCGTGTTCGGCCTCGTGCACGTGGCGGGCTCGCCGATCGAGACCATCGGCGTGCTGATTATCCTCGGCGCGCTGCTGTGCGTGCTCTACCTGCAGACCGGCTCGCTACTGCCCTGCATCGCCCTGCACGCGATCAACAACGCGATCTCCTTCGCGGCGACCAAGTCGCTGCCGTGGCCGGAGGCGGTGGCGATCGTGGTGGCGACCAGCGGCGCGGCGGTGGCCGTGGCCGCCGCGGTGACGCAGCGCCCCGCGCTGTTCAGTCGCGGGTGAGCGCCTGTAGGTGCGTGACGATCTCGCCGTCGAGCTCGACGTGGAGCAGGAAGCCCGGCGGCTCGGCCCGGAAGTCGAACGCGCCGGCCCCGATCTCGAGCGTCGCCTGCAGGTTGGTGCTGGGCGCGGTCACGACGCCGCAGCCGCCGAGCACGCCGAACGCGCCGCGGTGGACGTGCCCGGCGACGACGCGGCGGACGTTGGGGAAGCGCGTGAGCAGCTCGCCGAGGGCGGCGCGCTCGTGCGCCGGCAGCCCGATGTCGTCGAGCACGGGGATGCCCGTCAGCAGCGGCGGGTGGTGCATGGCGACCATCACCGGGCCTCGGCGCGCCGCCTCCAGCTCGGCCTCGAGCCAGTCGAGGTCGAGCCTGCCCTCCATCCGCCCCGGCAGCGGGGTGTGGCAGACGACGAGCGCCAGCTCCCCGACCTCGGCGGTGTAGCGCACCGGCGTCCCGAACGCCTCGCTCATCGCCTCGTGGTCGTCGTGGTTGCCGGCCAGCACGTGCACGGGCATCGGCAGCGGCGCGAGCAGCTCCCTCGCCAGCGCGTACTCGGCCGGGTCGCCGCGCTCCCCGAGGTCGCCGCTCACCAGCACGGAGTCCGGGGCGGGGCGCAGCTCCAGCAGCGCCGCCACGGCGGCGCGCAGGGCGCGTTCGGCGCCGCGGTCGTCCTCGCCGACGCGCAGGTGCAGGTCGCTGATCTGCGCGAGGATCGTCATGGCAGCACCAGCGGCTCGGCCGACTCGGCGACGAGCCGCTCGAGCACGCGCGCCATCCCGCCCTCGGCGTGCGCCGCGCGCATGCGCTGCGCGCCGTTGCCGTCGCGCAGGATCCGGTCGATCTCCTCGAGCGCCGCCTCGGCCCCGACCTCCCGTGCGTAGGGCCGGGCGCGCTCGACCGCGGCGGCGGCGAGCTCGCGCACCGGCCGCAGCTCGCCCGCGTCCCAGATCGTGGCGTCGAGACCGTCCCGGCCGGCGCGGAAGGAGGATTCGACGAGGACCTCGCGCGGGAGCTCTGCGACGCCGCTCTCCGGCTCGGCGGCCGCCATCACGAGCCCGTGCACGAGCGCCGCGAGGCCGCAGACCGATCCGAGCCGGGCCTGCGCGTCCATCGCGCGCACCTCGAGTGTCCCGAGCTTCGGGTGGGGACGGATGTCCCACCACAGGAACGTGTAGTCCTCGACCCCGGCGGCTGCGACGATCGCGCTCATCGTCGCCTCGTAGTCCGTCCAGTCGGCGAACGCCCGCGGGATGTCGGCGCGCGGGTAGCCGCGGAACAGCTGCGCGCGCGCCGTCGCGAAGCCCGAGTCGATGCCGTGCCAGAACGGCGAGTGGGCGGCCAGCGCCTGCAGGATCGGCAACTCGGCGCGCATGCGGTTGCAGGCGCGGATCGTGGTCTCGGGATCCGGCATCCCGACGTGGATGTGCAGCGCGCAGGTCGGCGTGCGCCGCAGCAGCCCGCGCATCTGGTCGCCGATCTCGCGGTAGCGCTCCGACACGACGTGCGGCGCCTCGCCGAACGCCCCGGACGGGTGGATGCCGGCGCCGATCGGCGTGCCGCCCTGGGCGCGCACCTCGGCGCGCAGGGCCTCGAGCGCGCGCGTGCCCTCGATCGCGTCGTGACTGATCTCCGACGCCGACTCGACCAGCGCCTCGTAGACGTCGTGCATCAAGCTGCCGGACGGCGGGGCGAGCTCCGGGACGAGCCGGCTCGAGACGTGCGCGAGCTCCTTCGATCCGGCGTCGACGAGCAGAAGCTCCTCCTCGACCCCCAGGGCGAACGGCGCCGCTCGGCCGAAGAGATGCTCCATCGGGTCGGGATCATAGGATCGGCCGGCCGTGAACCCGCGCACCACCCTCCACGACGAGCTCCGCCGCCACGCGCTGATCGTCGGCGAGGTCACGCTGACCTCCGGTCGCACCGCGCAGTACTACGTCGACGCCAAGCGCGCGATCCTGCGCCCCGCGGGCTTCGGCGCGCTCGCCGAGCTGCTCGCGGGGCACGCGGCGCGGCTGCGCGCGACCGCCGTCGGCGGCCTCACGATGGGCGCCGACGCGCCCGCCTGCGCGGCGCTCGCCGGCGGGGCCGAGGTGAAGGCGTTCTTCGTGCGCAAGGAGACCAAGTCACACGGGCTGCAGCGCCGCATCGAGGGCCCCGACCTCGAGCCTGGCGAGCGCTGCCTGGTCGTCGAGGACGTCGTCACCACGGGCGGCTCGACGGTCCAGGCGATCGAGGCGGTCCGCGAGGCGGGCTACGAGGTCTGCGGCGTGGTCGCGATCCTCGACCGCCTCGCGGGGGGCGCCGACGCGATCGCCGCGGCGAGTGGCGGCGCGCCGTATGAGGCGCTCGCCACGATCGACGACATCTACCCGGACCGGCCCGACCGGGGGTAGCGGCTCGCGGCGCCCGCGGCAGCGCCAACCGGACGTCAATGGCGGCTGGTGACAAGGTGGGTTTCGCCCCGCGGCGGTCTCATTCGGCCGGGTGTGCTGAGTTCATGGCAAGAGTTCCCACAAACTCAGCACACCCCTGCTCACACGAGCGCCGCGGCACTTCACACGCTCTCCTCACCAGCCGCCTTTGACGTTCGCCTGCCCCGCAGGAACGGCTCGGTGCGCCGCCCCGTCCCGCACACGACGCCGGTCGGGCATGCTGTAACTCGTGCCCACCGCACGGCGCCCCGCCGCGCTTCTGCCCGCGTCCGTCGCTCGCACGGTCGGCTTCGCGCTGCTCGCCCTGCTCGGCGCCGCCGAGTGGGCGCGCATGGTCAGCGACGGCGGCCTCGCGCTTGCGCTGCCATGCGTGCTCGCCGCGGTGCTCGCCGGTGAGACGGTGGGCGCCGCGGGCACGCTCCCGCTGCGCCTGCGCGTGCCCGCCGCGGCCCTCGCGGCCGTGGTCGGCCTCGTGCTCGCGGCGCTCGCGTCAGGGCTCGAGCCGCGACTGCTCACGCCGGCGCACTGGGACGAGCTGAGCGTCGGGATCGGCGGCGGACTGGAGGCGCTGAGCGGCGTGACGTTGCCCTACGGCGGGGTCGACCCGTGGCCCGACATCACGCTGCGCCTCGGCGGCGCGCTGCTCGTGACACTCGCCGCGGTGCTCGCGTCCTGGCCGCGCGGGGAGAGCCGCGGCTTCCCGTTCTTCGCGCTGGCCGCGCTGCTCGTGCTCGTGGCGACGCCCGTGACGGCGATCGGCACGCCGCGCTCGCTCGTGCTGGGTCTCGCGATCGCCGCGCTGACGGTCTGCTTCCTGTGGCTCGAGCGGCTGCCCCTGCGCCCCGGGCTCGGGGTGGCCGTGCTCGCGGGGATCGCGCTCGCGGGCGCGCTGCCGCTGAGCGCTGCGGCGGACCGCGACGGGCCGTGGTTCGACTACAGCACCTGGGCCGAGGGGCTCGGCACTCCCGCGTCGGTGCGCTTCGACTGGGACCACTCCTACGGTCCGCTGACCTGGCAGCGCGAGGGGCGCGAGATGCTGCGCATCCGGACGTCGCGGCCGCAGTACTGGAAGCTCGAGAACCTCGAGGACTTCGACGGCGAGCGCTGGGTCATGCGAGGCGTGCCCGACCAGTTCGGCCCCGAGCCGCAGGCCGACCTCGATCAGAACTGGGCGGAGAACCCGCAGTGGGCGGGCGAGGCGCGCGTCACTGTGCGTGGCCTGCGCGGCGACCAGATCGCCGGCGCGGGCACCACGACGTCGGTCGACGCCGGGGCCCGCCATGTGGTGCCGACGTTCTCTCCCGGCACCTGGCAGGCCGACCGCGAGCTCCACGCCGGCGACTCCTACAGCGTGAAGTTCTACGCGCCGCGGCCGAACCCGCTCGAGCTCGCGGCCGCGTCGAGCGGCTCTCGCGGCCAGCAGGCCGACGCGCTGCCCGTGCTGCTGCCGCTGCTGCGACCCGAGCTGCCGGATCCGGGTGACACGCGCGGCCGGACCGTCCGTGCGCTCACGCTCGAGCCGCCGCCGTTCTCGGTCCACGCTCCGCTGCTGGCCGGCAACACACGGCGCGGGACGACCGAGCCCGGCCTCCGCGCGCTGCGCAACTCGCCGTACTGGCGGACATGGCGGCTCGCGCAGCGGCTCAAGCGCGGTGCCCGCAACCCCTACGAGTTCGCGCGCCGCATCGACCTCTACTTCGACAAGGGCTTCCGCTACGACGAGCGGCCCGCGCCCGCGCCGCCCGGCGTGCCGCCGCTCGAGCATTTCCTGTTCGACGGGAAGGCGGGCTACTGCCAGCACTTCTCGGGCGCGATGGCGTTGCTGCTGCGCTTCGGCGGCGTGCCCGCCCGCGTCGCCACCGGCTTCTCGCCCGGCGGCTTCCGCCGCCGCCAGGGCGAGTGGGTCGTGCGCGATCGCGACGCCCATTCGTGGGTCGAGGCATGGTTCGACGGCATCGGCTGGGTCACGTTCGACCCGACCCCGAGCGCCACGCCCGCGCGCTCGCTGATCGCCGCGATCGCCGCACCCTCCCAGCCGAACGCCGGCGGGACGGCGGCCGACGCCGCGGCCAGGCGACCCGGCGTCCGCAACCCGGCGGGCGCGCGCCGGGAGCTCGACCAGGCCAACGCCGGCGGCACCGCCGCCGACGTCGCCGGCGACAGCGGGCCGTCCCCATGGCTGTACGCCGTCGCCGCTCTCGCGCTGCTCGCCGTGATCGCGGTGCTCGTCCTGTGGCGCCGCCGCGACCGCTCGGTCGTCACCTCGCCCGCGGACCGCGCGATCGCCGACCTCGTCACCGCGCTGCGCCGGGCCGGGCGGCCGGTGCCGCCCGGCGTCACGCTGATCGAGCTCGAGCGCCGGCTCGGCGGCCGCGGGGGCGCCGGCTATCTGGGCGCGCTGCGCTCCGCCCGCTACGGGTCCGCGACCAGCGGGCCGACGCCCGACCAGCGACGCGCGTTCCGCCGCGAGCTCGCCGCGGGGCTCGGCTGGCGCGGGCGCGTGCGCGCGTGGTGGGCGCTGCCGCCTACGCGGCGGTGACGACGCGGTCGCGGCCGCTGCGCTTGGCCCGGTAGAGCGCGAGGTCCGCGCGTCCGGTCAGCGCCTCGGGGCTCTCATGACCGTCCCAATAGGCGACGCCGGCGGAGCAGGTCTGGGCGGCGGGGATCGCGGCCAGGAGGCGCTCGATCGCGGGGATCGCCTCGTCGGGCGGGCACGCCGGCAGCAGCGCCGCGAACTCCTCGCCCCCGTAACGGGACACGAAGTCGCTCACCCGCAGCTGCGTCCGCCACGCGCGGCCGAGCTCGGCCAGGACGCCGTCACCGGCCTGGTGGCCGTGCGTGTCGTTGAACACCTTGAAGTGGTCGAGGTCGAGCATGACCACGGCGAGCGGGTGGCCGTGGCGCCCGGCGCGCGCGAGCTCGCGGCGCAGCTCCTCGTCCCACGCGCGGCGGTTGGGGAGGCCGGTCAGCGCGTCGGTGCGCGCCAGCGCCTCGACCCGCGCCAGCAGCTCCTCGCGCTCCGCCTCGAGCCGCTTGCGGGCGGTGATGTCCTGCGCCACCGCGTAGACCCGGCCGCCGTCGGAGTAGGAGCTCCACAGCAGCCAGCGCCAGCCTCCGTCCTTGGCCGCGAAGCGGTTCTCGAGGTCGACCACGCTCGAGGATCCGCCGATCAGGGCTCGCTCCGCCGCGACCGTCGCCTCGAGGTCGTCAGGATGGATGAACTCGGCGTAGGGCTTGGACATCAGCTCCTCGCGCGTCCACCCGAGCGTCGCCTCCCACGCCCGGTTGAGGTGCGCGAAGCGCCCGTCGAGGCTGAGGGTGGCGAGCATCACGTGGGCCATCGAGAACCAGCGCTCGGACTCGTCCCCCGCCGCCCGCGCCCTCGCCGCGACCCAGCCCAGGGCGCCGCCGATCGAGAACAGGACGACCGCGCGCGTGGCGTAGCCGACGACGCTCAGCCCGGTGTCGTTGAAGGCGGCCCAGATCACGTACGACCCGAAGCACAGGGCGGCTGCGGCGACGCCCCATCGCCACCCGAGCTCCACCGCCACGAGGCCGATCGGGACCACGTAGAGGAAGCCGACGCCGTCAGCCGGCGCGTGAGCGATCCTGAACAGCAGGCTCACCACCGCGAACAGCCCGAGGGCCACCGCGGCGGTCACGGCATCGCTGCGCCTGCCCGCGCCCATCCACGTCGTCACGCCGTCGCCCTCTCTGTGTTCAGGCCATCCATCCTATGGGCGGGGCGGTCGCGTACCGTGCGCGCAGCATGCGCCGCGACTCCCCGCTGCTCTGGACGCTCGTCGTCTTCATCGCCGGCTCGGTCCTCTTCGGCGCCCTGCGGCGCGCGACGGAGGACTCGAGCACGGCGGTGACCGTGCTGATCCAGGTCGGCGCGCTCGCGGTCGTGGTCGCGCTGCTCGTGCTCGTCACGCGCAGGCTCCGCTGAGCTCAGAAGAACGTCCGGATCGCCCGCGTGACCGTGTAGTCCGGGTCGACCTCCAGCAGCGTCCGCCAGCGGTCGAACGCGCCGCACGGGTGGGAGATCCCGAGCCGGAGCAGGTCGCCGGGCCGGAGCGCATCGGCCGGCGCGAGTGAGACGAACCCGTGCTGGTCGTTGAGCTCGGTCAGGATCGCGGCATCGAGCGCGAGCGGCTCGCCGAGGCGGTAGGCGCCGAGGACCGCCGGCAGGCCGGCGTCGTACGGGGCGTCTCGCCGCCCGGCGCCGATGATCGCCCGTCCCGGCTCCGGGCACGAGAGCACGTCGGCCCAGAGCTCGAGCGCCGGCAGGAGCGGGTCGCTCGCGTCCTGCGAGCGCGCCAGCGGCGAGGCGGCCTCGTACATCCCGTCGTCGTGGGTCAGGTAGCAGCCGCTCCGCAGCACGACGTCGATCGGCACGGCGCCCGAGACGCCGGCGAGCTTCGCCGCGACGTCGAAGAAGACGCTGCCGCCGGCCGACAGCAGGATCCGCTCGGCATCGAACCGGCGGGCGCCGCGGAGCGCGAGGTCCGCCACCCGCTCGAGCGCCTCCTCGACCGCGGGCACGCCCTCGCGATCCGCGCCGACCACACCCTCGAAGCACTCGACGCCGACCGGCGCCACGTGGCGCGCGCCGGCCGCCGCCTCGAGCACCCGCAGCGCGGGATCGGTGTCCCGCAGGCCGCTCCGCCGGTCGGCGATGCCGATCTCCACGAGCACCTTGATCGGCCTCGGCGCCCTGGCTCCGGCAAACCCGGCCTCGAGGGCCTCGACGCCCGCGACCGAGTCGACGAGGCAGTGCAGATCCAGCCGGGAGTCCCGCGCCAGCGACTCCGCCATCCAGCGGATCGCCCGCCGATCGAGCACCTCGTTCGCGATCAGGATCCGCTGAACGCCGAAGCGCGCCATCACCTGGGCCTGCCCGACCGTCGCCGCGGTGATGCCCCACGCCCCGGCCTCGAGCTGGTCCGCGAACAACTGGGGCGCCATCGTGGTCTTGCCGTGTGGCGCGAGCCCGACGCCGTGCTCGTCGCAGAAGCGCATCATCCGCGCGAGGTTGTGATGCAGGCGGTCGGCGCGCAGCGTCAGCGCCGGGAGCAGCAGGTCCCCCGCCCACAGCGAGAGGCCCAGCTCGCCGATCCGCCCGAGGGGGACGCCGGCGAGATCGTCCGGCAGGCCCTTGGTGCAGACGCCGAGCGGCGCCCCGAGGAGCGCGTCGAGCTCGAGGGTGGGAGGCGTGGGCGGGAGCAGCGCCCCGAGCTGGATTCGAACCAGCGGCCTACTCCTTAGGAGG
>JBDTMF010000079.1:0-18649 GCA_039934455.1 Solirubrobacteraceae bacterium | reverse complement strand
AGGAACGCCTCGAACTCATCGTCGGCGCGGTCGATCTCGTCGATCAGCAGCACCGACGGGCCGTCGTGCTCGAGCGCCTCCAGCAGCGGCCGCCGCAGCAGGAACTCGCGGCCGAACAGCTCGTGCGCCTCCGCGCCCGCCTCGGCCGCCCGGATCGCGAGCAGCTGGCGCGAGTAGTCCCAGTCGTAGACCGCGTGGTGGAGATCGATGCCCTCGTGGCACTGGAGCCGGATCAGCTCGGCGCCGGTCGCGGACGCGAGCGCCCGCGCGACCTCGGTCTTCCCCACGCCCGCCTCGCCCTCGAGCAGCAGCGGCTGCTCGAGCGTCGCGGCCAGGTAGACGGACGTCGCCAGGCCCCGGTCGGCGAGGTAGCCCTCGCCGGCCAGGGACCGTGTGACGTCCTCGGCGCTGGCGAACCCCTCGGCTACTTCGCCGCCTCCTCGAGCGCGCGCCGGCACAGCACGCGCGCCAGGTGGCGCTTGTAGTCCGGCGACGCGTTGAGGTCGCCGGGCGGCTCGGTGCCCTCGGCGGCCTGCTCGGCGGCCGCGGCGATGCTCGCGGCGTCGAGCGGCCCGCCGCGCAGCGCCTGCTCGGCCGCGGTCGCGCGCAGCGGCACGTTGCCCATGTGCGTGAGGCCGATGCGCACGTCCTCGCAGGAGCCGTCGCCCGCCTTCTTGACGAGCGCGGAGACGGCCACCATCGACCAGTCCTCCTTGCGGCGGTTGAACTTCTCGTAGCCCCAGCCGTAGCCGTCGAGAGCGGGCCAGCGGGTCTCGGTCAGCACCTCGCCCTCGCCGACCGCTGTCGTGAGGTAGTCCTCGAACAGGTCGGCGGCCGCGACCTCGCGCTCGCCCGACTCGCCGCGGATCACGACCGAGCCCTCGTAGGCGAGCAGGATCGCGAGCTGGTCGGAGGCCGGGTCGCCGTGCGCGAGCGAACCCCCGATCGTGCCGCGGTTGCGGACCTGCGGGTCGGCGATCGTGTGGGCGACCGCGGACATCAGCCCGAGGTCGCTCTCGCTCTCCATCGCGGTGTGCGTGGTCATCGCACCGATGGTCCAGCCGCCATTGCTGCGCGCGATGCCGCTCAGCCCGGGCACCCTGCGCAGGTCCACCAGCAGCGTCGGGGCCGCCAGCCGCAGCTTCATCAGCGGCAGCAGCGAGTGGCCGCCGGCGAGGAGCTTCGCGTCCTCGCCGCCGTCCTTGAGCGCGGCGAGCGCCTCGTCGAGCGTCTCGGGCGCGACGTAGTCGAACTCTGCGGGGATCACAGTCCGCCTCCCTCACTCGGGCTGGTCGGTCCGGAACCGGCGCTGCCGCTCCCGTGCTCGTCGAACGACCCGCCCTGCTTGCCCGGGTCGGGTGGCACCGCACTGCCCTTGGCCTCCTGGATCTTCGCCCACACGTTCTGCGGGCTCAGCGGCATGTCGATGTAGGTCACGCCGAGCGGCCGCAGCGCGTCGATGACCGCGTTGACGATCGCCGGGGTGGCCGCGATGGTGCCGGCCTCCCCCACGCCCTTGACCCCGAGCGAGTTGACCGGCGACGGGGTCTCCGTGCGATCGGTCTCGAAGCTCGGCACGTCGGCGGCGCTGGGCAGCGCGTAGTCGACGAACGTGCCGGTCACGAGCTGGCCCTCGTCGTCGTAGTGGATGCGCTCGTAGAGCGCCTGGCCGATGCCGTGCACGACGCCGCCGTGGATCTGGCCGTCGATCAGCTTCGGGTTGATGGCCGGGCCGCAGTCGTCGACGCAGACGTAGCGCGAGATGTCGATCTTCCCGGTCTCCGCGTCCACGTCGACGATGCACGCATGCGCGCCGAACGGGAACACGAAGTTCTCCGGGTCGTAGAACGTCGTCTCCTCGAGCCCCGGCTCCATGCCCTCGGGCAGGTTCTCCGGGATGTAGGCGCCGCCCGCGACCTCCGCGAGGGTCATGCCCTTGTCGGGCGAGCCCTTGACGGAGAACTTGCCGTCGGCGAGCTCCATGTCCTCGGGCGCGGCCTCGAGCTGGTGCGCGGCGATCTTCATCGCCTTCTCGGCCACCTTCGCCGTCGACCGGGCGATCGACTCGCCGCCCACGGCCAGCGAGCGCGAGCCGTAGGTGCCGAGGCCGAACGGGCCGGTCCCGGTATCGCCGTGCTGGACGTCGACCTGGTCGGGCGTGATGCCCAGGCGGTCGGCGACGATCTGCGCGAACGAGGTGTCGAGCCCCTGCCCGTGCGGCGCCGTGCCGGTGTAGACGGTCACGCCGCCCGACGCGTGCACGCGCACGATCGAGGACTCATAGAAGCCCGCCTGCAGCCCGACGCCGCTCGGCCCGACCACGCGCGAGGGCGCGAGGCCGCAGATCTCCATCCAGGTGGAGAAGCCGATGCCGCGGTACTTGCCCTGGTTTCGCAGCTCCGCCTGCTCTGAGCGGAACGCGTCGAGGTCGACGTGCGTGAGCAGCTTGTCGAGCGAGCCGTGGTAGTCGCCGGAGTCGTAGACGATGCCGATCGCCACCTCGGCCGGGAAGTCCTCCTTGGGGATGAAGTTCTTCCGCCGCAGCTCGAGCGGGTCCATGTCCAGCTCGGCCGCGAGCTGGTCGATCATCACCTCGATCAGGTGGGTCGCCTCGGGCCGGCCGGCGCCGCGCGTCGCGTCGGTCGCCATCTTGTTCGTGAACGCGCCGATGGCCGTGAACGACAGGTTCGGGATCTTGTAGCAACCGGAGATCACGAAGCCGGTGAACGCCGGGATGAACGGGGTCAGCAGCGTGTAGAACGCGCCGAAGTCGGCGATCGCCTTGCACTCCAGCCCGGTGATCGTGCCGTCGCGCTTGGCGCCGACCTTCACGTAGTCGATCTGGTCGCGGCCGTGGATGGTCGAGCTCAGGTTCTCCGAGCGCGTCTCGGTCCACTTGACCGGGCGGCCGAGCTGCTTGGACGACCACGCCGCCAGGATCTCCTCCGGGTAGTGGGAGATCTTCACGCCGAAGCCCCCGCCGACGTCCGGGGCGATCACGCGGATGCGGTCCTCGGACATCTCGAACTCGCCGGCCATGAAGAGCCGGATCAGGTGCGGGTTCTGGCTCGTGAGGTGCAGCGTCAGCGACCCGCCGCGGAAGTCGGCGAGGCAGACGCGCGGCTCGATCGGGCTGCCGGCGGTGCGGTGGTTGACGATCCGCCGCTCGACGATGACGTCGGCCTCCTGCCACGCGGCGTCCATGTCGCCGCCGCCGATCGACCACTCGTGGGTCTTGTTGGTGCCGAACTCCTCGTGCACGAGGATGGAGTCGTCGGCCAGCGCCTTCTCCGGATCGACGACCACGGGCAGCGGGTCGTACTCGACCAGCACCTCTTCGGCCGCGTCGACGACGCCGTACTTGTCGCTGCCGAGAACGATCGCGACGCCCTGGCCCACGTACTTGACCTCGCCCTTGGCCAGCGGCCAGTGCTCGGGGGTCTTGATCTCGACCCCGGGCGGCACCCACGCCATCGGGAGTCCCGACGCGATGTCGAGATCCTCGGCGGTGAAGACGCCGTAGACGCCGGGGTGCTCGCGCGCGCCGGTGGCGTCGATCGAGACGATCTTCGCGTGCGCCTCGGAGGAGCGCACGACGTGCATGTAGAGCATGCCCGAGACGATCATGTCGTCCACATAGTTGCCCCGGCCGGTGATCATCCGGGGGTCTTCCTTGCGCCGCAGCGCCTGGCCGACCCACTTGCCGTTGGCTTCAACAGCGGTCACAGGGTCACCTCCTGCCCGCTCGTGGCCTTGGCCGCCGACAGCACCGCCTTGACGATGTTGTGGTAGCCGGTGCAGCGGCAGAGGTTGCCCGCGAGCGCCTCGCGGACCTCGGTCTCGCTCGGGTCGGGGTTCTTGGCGATCAGGTCGGCGGCGGCCATGATCATGCCGGGCGTGCAGTAGCCGCACTGGAGGCCGTGGTGCTCCCAGAAGGCCTCCTGCATCGGATGCAGGTCGCTCTCGCTGCCGATGCCCTCGATCGTGGTGACGTTCGCGCCGTCGGCCTGGACCGCGAGCACGGTGCAGCTCTTCACCGCGTCTCCGTCGAGATGCACGGTGCACGCCCCGCAGTTGGACGTGTCACAGCCGACGTGCGTGCCGGTCAGGCCGAGCGACTCGCGCAGGAAGTGGACGAGCAGCTGCCGCGGCTCGACATCGCCGACGTGGCGCTGGCCGTTCACGGTCACCGTGATCGGGACACGGCTTGCCATGTAGATCTCCTCCTTCTCGGAACGTCTCTCTCTCCGAAAGGAAACCTAGTCCTCGCGCGTTCCGCGTGCCACCCGGACCCGCACCGGCAGGCCGTCGCACGGCCCGAGCGTCGGCGTCTGGCGGATCCGGAGCTGAGAGCCCGCGGGCAACTCGACGCTGAAACGCTCAGTGACGGCCGCCGCGATGGCCTTGATCTCGAGCTGGCCGAAGCGCATCCCGAGGCAGATCCGCGAGCCGCCGCCGAAGGGGACGTAGGCGCCCTTGGGGATGCGGCCGCGCTGCTCGGGCGAGAAGCGCTCGGGGCGGAACTCGTGCGGCGCGTCCCACACGTCGGGCAGCCGGTGCGAGGCCCACGAGGAGTAGTTCACCGGCGCGCCGGCGGCGATGCGGTGGCCGCCGAACTCGAACGCCTCGGCGGCGCGGCGCGGGCCGATCCAGGCCGGTGGGTAGAGCCGCAGCGTCTCCTCGAGCGCCTGGTCGAGCAGGGCGCCGTTCCCTTTGATCGCGTCGGCGATCTCGGGGTGGCGGGCGAGCTCGTAGAAGAAGAACGCGATCGTCGCGGTCGTGGTGTCGTGGCCGGCGAACAGCAGCGTCATCACGTGGTCGCGCACGTGGCGGTCCGTGAACGGCGCGTCGAGCAGCAGCGACAGGACGTCTTCGCCCCGCTCGCCTGTCCGCCGGCGGCGCGAGATCTCGGCGTAGATCAGGCCGTCGAGCCGGCCGCGCGCGTTCGTGAGCGCCCGCATGGGCGTGCCCGGGCCGCGCAGGATCTGCAGCCAGTACTCGCGGCCGTAGAAGCCGAGGGCACGCTCGAACTCGCGCGCCGGATGAACTCCATCGCGGCGCGCGTCGGGATCGAAGCCGAACAGCGCCCGCATCGCCACCCGCAGCGCGAGCTCGCGCGCCCAGGCGTAGAGGTCGAGCTCGAGCCCGTCCTGCCACGGCGCCAGCGCCCGCTCGATCTCGTCGTCCATGACGCCGCGGGCGGCCTGCACGCGCTCGTGGTGGAAGGCGGGCAGCATCGCCCGGCGCGACTGGCGGTGGAAGTCCCCGTCGATCGTGAGCATCCCGTCGCCGAGCAGCGGGATCAGGTCGCCGAAGCCGCCGTCGCGCCAGCGGAAGCGGTCGGCGTGGGAGACGAGCATGAAGTGGTTCGCCTCCGGGCCGAGCATGAAGACGTTGCGCGCGTTGAGGATCCGCAGCGAGAACACGGGCCCGTGGCGCTCGTAGGCCTCGAGCAGCAATGCGAGCGGGTCGACGATCATGCGGTGCGTGCGCCGCAGGCTCGGCGAGGTGTCCCCCGGCGGGTAGCCGCCGCGCGCCCGGCGCTCCGTCTGCAGCTCGAATGCGACCCGCCGCAGCGGGTTGGTACTCAGCGGTTCGGGGCCCGTAAAGGACACGGGGTCAACCTACCTCGCCACAATGTCAGCGCCGACCATGAGAGGACCACACATGAACCAGGACGAGAAGCGCCCCGAGGACCAGGAGGACGAGACGTCCGGGTCGGCCAACACCCTCCCGGCCGCGCCCGACGATGACGACGACTCCGCCCTCGGCGACACCGACCAGCACTCAGACGCAGCCGCCTGAGGCGCCACCCGAGGGCGGCGGCGACCGGCTGCGCGGCGTCGGGTCGGTGCTCGGCATCGTCATCTCCGTCGTCGCGCTCGCGGGCGTGGTGTGGTGGGCGCTGCGCCAGGACGCGCCGCGGCTCCCGCACGGTGCGGGCGAGCTCGGCGCGCTTCTCGGCGCGATCGCGCTCTACGGCCTCAACACGCTCGTGCGCTCGGAGCGCTGGCACCGGCTGCTGGTCGACGACGGCGCGCAGCCCGCGCGCACGGACTCCTACGCCCTGACGACGATCGGCTACGCGGTCAACAACGTGCTGCCGGCGCGCGCCGGCGACGCGGCGCGGGTCGTGCTGATGGCGCCGCGCGCGGCGGCGTCGCGCCGCACCGTGCTCGGCACGATCGTGGCCGAGCGGCTGCTCGACGTCGGCGTGATCCTCGTGCTCTTCCTCGTCGTCGGCTACGCCGTGCTGGGCGAGGTCGGCGCCGGCTCGGTCGAGTGGATCGCGCTCGCGACCGCCGTCGTGGTCGTGGGCGTCGCCGTGGCGGTGGTGCTCGTGCGCCGCAACAAGCGCATCCACGGCTTCGTCGCGCCGATGCTGTCCTCGACCGCGAGGCTGCTGAGCCCCCACGGGGCGCTGCTGATCGCCATGACGTTCGGCATCTGGATCATCGAGGCGACCGCTTGGATCGCGGTCGGCGCCTCGGTCGGCTTCGCCATGAGCTTCCTCGAGGGCCTCTACCTCGTGGCGCTGGCGAGCGTGTTCGCACTGATCCCGTCCGGCCCCGGCTACGCAGGAACCCAGGATGCGGCCACGGTCATCGGCATCAAGGCGATCGGGGGCACGGGCGCGACCGCCGTGTCCTATCTCGTGATGCTGCGCTTCGCCCTGCTGGTCCCGATCACCGTGGTCGGCCTGCTGCTGCTCGCCACCCGCTACGGCGGCTTCAAGCGGGCCCGGGCGGGGCGCGCGTGAGGCGGCGCCCGAGCCGCGAGGTCATCGCCTACGGAGTACTCGTCGCGCTGGCGCTCGCGCTGCGCCTGTACGACCTCGGCGACCGCCCGTTCCACCACGACGAGAGCCAGGACGCCTACTTCTCCTGGATCCTCTTCACGAACGGTGACTACAAGTACCAGCCGATCCTGCACGGCCCGCTGCGGTTCTACCTGACCGCCACGAGCTTCTCGTTCTTCGGCGACTCCGACTTCACCGCTCGCCTCGCGCCCGCGCTGATGGGCACCTCGATGGTCGCGATGCCCTACTTCCTGCGCCGCCAGCTCGGGCACGTCGCCGCCTTCGCCTCCGCCGTGCTGCTCGCGATCGGCCCCTCGTACCTGTACTTCTCGCGCTTCGCCCGCGAGGACATCTACTTCGCCGCGATCAGCTTCGCGCTGCTCGTGGTGGTCTTCCGCTTCCTCGACGACCCGCGGCGCTGGCACCCGGCGCTGATCGGGGCACTGATCGCGCTCGGCTTCGCGACCAAGGAGACGATGTACATCGCGGGCTTCGTGGCGTTCACGTTCTTCGTGATCCTGCTCGTGCGCGAGGGGCGCGGCGGCGCGACCCGCGCTGCCCTGCGGTCGGTGGGCTGGGAGGGCTGGGTGTGGGCGCTCGCGGCGTTCGCGGCGACCTTCACCCTGATGTTCACGGTCTTCCTGACCAACCCCTCGGGCCTGTGGGACGGGCTGTACGAGAGCATCGCCTACTGGATCGGCCAGCACGGCGTCGGCCGCGGTGGCGAGAAGCCGTACTTCTACGTCGTGGTGCTGGTCGGCGAGGAGTGGCCGGTGCTGCTGCTCGGCGCCGTCGGGGCCGTGGTCGCGTTCCGCCAGCCCACCGTGCTGCGCGCGTTCCTGGTCTGGGGCTTCGCGCTGTCGCTGGCGATCTACTCGTGGGCGGGCGAGAAGTTCGCGTGGCTGGTCCTGCACCCGCTGCTGCCGCTGATCCTGCTCGCCGGCCTCGGCGTCCAGGCGCTGTGGGAGGCGCGCCGCACGCGGCTCGGGAAGGCCGGCCTCGCGCTCGCCGCGGTCGTCGCGCTCTACGTCCCGCTTGCGTCCTGGTACGTGAACGTGGAGCACCGCGCCAACCCGCGCGAGCTGCTCGTCTCGACGCAGTCCTCCGAGGAGGTCAAGCGCGTGGCCGACCAGGTCGTCGCGATGGCGAGGAAGAAGCCGAAGCTGTCGGTGACGATCGACTCCTCCGACGGGGCGACCTTCCCCTACGCCTGGTACTTCCGCCACCTCCACGTCGGCTACCTCGACCTCTCCACCGCGCCGACGCCCCCGGCCACCGACGTGCTGATCATGACCGAGGCGAGCTCGCAGCGGCTCGGGCCGCAGCTCGCCGCCTACCAGGGCCGACGCTTCTCCTTCCGCGTCTGGTGGGTGCGCGACTACGCCAAGGGCACGCCGGGCGCGTGGCTGCGCTGGATCGCCGACCGCAAGGTCTGGAACCCCACCGGCGGCATGCCCGAGTATCTCTACGTCCGCCGTGGCGTCATCAGCGCGAGCGCCGTGCCGAGCCCCGCCTCGCGCGACACCGTCGCGATGCGCCGCCCCGGCTGAACCGCGTCCTTCGGCGCGCTCACGACCGGGCCGAGGCCCTCGAGCGCGGGCACGACGACAACCAGCCCCCACAGGCGCGGCGGATCCTCGCCCCGCTCCACGACCTCGAGGATCGTCGGGCCGAGGCGCAGAAACGCCATCGTCGCCGTGCTCCTCCGCAGCTCGAGCCCGGCGCCCGTCAGCGCGGCCACGGTGCGCCCGAGCGAGCCGGTCAGCGCCACGACGTGGTCGACCACGCTCGCGCCATTGGGGTGCAACCCTCGACCAGGGACCAGACCCCTGCTTGAGGGTTGGAGCGGGAGGCCGTCCGGGTTCGGGCTGGTGAGGTCCGGGGACTGGATGCGGAGGATCCCGCCGCCGCGGCCGGTCAGGCGCAGCCGCGCGTCGCCGAGGACCACCTCACCCGCCGCGTCGGGCGCGAAGCCGACCCGCTCCCAGGCCGCGGGCGCGTCGCCCAGCTCGATCAGCGCAGCTCCCACACCGTCGTCCCGTCGCGGTCGAAGACGCGGCGGCCGAGCTGGTCCCACTTCGCCAGGCCGGCGTCGCCGTGGTCGGCGCGCTCGATCGGCCCGACCACGACGTAGCGCACCCCGTAGCGCTCGAGCAGCGGGCGCGCGACCGCCGCGTCGGGCGTCTCGTAGAGGCGGTCGACGTCGGCCCGGCGGGTGCCGGGATCGTGCGCCCACTGCAGCTCGTGGCCGGTCCAGCCCATCACCGTCGGCAGCCCCGTGAAGGTCGAGATGCGGGCGTGGCCGAAGGCCGAGTAGTCGTCGCCGACCGACTCGAGCACGACGGAGCCGCGCGGCGCGTGATCGCGCAGCCACTCGATCGCCGGCGGGTCGCCCGGCGCGGCGGCCGCCAGCCAGGCCAGCCCTCCGAGGTGCGGGGAATGCGAGAAGCCGCTCTTGCGGGCGTAGGTGCCCGCCACCGGGTAGACGGCGGCAAGCGCGAGCAGGGCGAGCAGCGGCAGCGCCCAAGCGAAGGGCACGAGCCGCGCGCGCCGGCCCAGCCACCCCCAGCTCCAGACGATGGTCGCGGACCCCGCGATCGCGAGCAGCAGCCACGCCTGGTAGCCGAGCTTGAACACCGCGTTCATGCGATAGAGGGCGCTGCCGTCGAAGGAGTCCTTGACGTAGACGACCTCCGGGATCAACAGGCACAGCAGCCCGCCGCCGATCAGTACCCAGGCGAAGCGCTCGACGGCCGGGGCAGGGCGGACGAACGCCGCGTGCACCGCGACCCAGCCGAGCGCGATCAGCGCCGCGACCCCGGCGAGGTTGTCGGCGACCAGCAGCGACCCCGCGAAGATCGCGGCCGCCGCCGACCAGGCCGCGGTGCGCCACGGGTGCGCCGAGGACGCGAGGCGGATGCCGTACGCCGTCGCCACCAGGAAGGCCAGCAGCCCGTAGATCGCGCCGTGGTCGCTCGCCCAGGTGTCCAGCGGCGCGCGCTGGGTCACCCGGCCGAGCCCGTCGGCGGCCGCGTGGTAGGTGAGCAGGAACGGCAGCACGGCGAGCACGGCGAGCAGCAGCGCGGCGGCGCCCCATGTCAGCGTGCGCAGGCGCTCGCGCACGCCGAGCGGCTCGCGCAGGCGCACCAGCACCCCGAGCAGGAAGAGGCCGGCGATGACCGGGAACGACCAGGCGTTGATCGCGTACAGCGTCCCGATCGCGATCGCGGCCAGCGCGAGCTCGAGCGTCGCGGGGCCGCGGCGCTCCTGCGTCGGCCCGGCCACCGCCATCTGGAGCCCGAAGCCGAGCGCGAGCAGCGAGAACGGGATCGCCATCACGTGGCCGTGCAGGTCGGCGAGCGTGAACGAGAAGGCCGGGAACTCGTTGATCGTGCCCTCGATCACCCGCGAGGCGCCGAACCAGTCGTAGCTGCGCAGCGGGCCACCGTGCTCGACGAGGTGGAGTCCGGAGCCGATCGTGCCCGCCACCACGCACAGCGCGACGCCCCACAGACCCGCCACCACACGCCCGGCCAGCGCCGCCGCGAGCCCGAAGGCCGCCACCACCGAGAAGGCGAAGAACGCCGCGACGGCGAGGTTGTAGCCGACGTCGGGCGCGACGCCGGAGAGCTTCACGAGCCCCGCCGCCATCAGGTGGCCGAGGTAGTAGTAGTTGAGCTTCTCCCCCGCCATCCACGGGTCATCGGGCGGGAACGAGTCGGCGTTGCCGGCGGCGTTGATGAACGCCATGTCCATCGGCTTCTCCGTCTGCCAGACGTCGGGCGAGTAGGCGACGAGCACCGCCATCCCGGCGAACGCGAGCACCCCGAGCCCCTCCGACCACAGCAGGCAGGCGCGCGTGAACCCCTGCCACAACGGCGGCCGCCGGCGCCACCAGGCGAGTGCGCCCGCCACCACGAGCAGGGCCGCCGCGGCGATCCACGCGCCCAGGCCCGGCCGCACGACGGCGAGCGAGCCCGCGATCCAGACGAGCCAGGTCGCGAGCAGAAGCCCGAGCGGCTTGGCGAAGGCGACGCCGCGTCCGGGCAGGCGCGCGAACGCGACCGCCGCCAGCGGCGTCGCCGCCAGCCCCAGTACCTCGATCAGCACGAAGAAGCGCAGCGCGGCGGTCATTCCTTGCGCGAGACACTAATGTCGAGTCCCGATGGCCACCTTCGATCGCATCGCCGAGCTGCCGCTGACGATCGACGCCTACACGCTGGAAGGCCGCGAGCGGAGGATCTCACCGGAGTTCGAGCGCGTGACCACCACCTTCCACCTGCAGAGCGGCGGCGAGGAGGGGCTCGGGGAGGACGTCACCTACAGCCCCGACGACCAGCGCGCCCAGCAGGCGCGCGGGCCCGAGCTGCCGCTGGCCGGCACGTGGACGTACGCGTCGTTCTGCGAGCACGTCGGCGGGCTCGACCTCTTCGCAGGTGACGAGCCGGGCATGCCGGCCTTCCGCTTCTATCGCCGCTGGGCGATCGAGAGCGCCGCGCTCGACCTCGCGCTGCGCCAGGCCGGCCGGTCGCTGGCGCAGGCGCTCGGGCGCGAGGAGTCGCCGATCGGATTCGTCGCCTCGCTGCGGATCGGGAGCCCCCCGAGCTTTGACCCGGTCGGCCGCCGGCTCGAGGCCTACCCATGGCTCAAGTTCAAGCTCGACGGCACCCCGGACTGGGACCAGGGCCTGATCGACCGGCTGGCGGCCACCGGCGCGGTCGCGTCGATCGACTTCAAGGGCGCCTACAAAGGGACGCCGGTCGACGTCGACACCGACCCGGCGTTCTATCGCCGCATCGCCGAGACGATGCCGGACGCGTGGCTGGAGGACCCGGACCTGACCGACCCCGAGGCCGACGCCGTGCTCGAGCCCTACCGCCACCGCATCACCTGGGACGCGCCCATCCACTCCGTCGCGGACATCGAGAACCTCGCGTTCGCGCCGCGCACGATCAACGTGAAGCCGTCGCGCTTCGGCTCGTCCAGGGAGCTGTTCGCCGGCTATGACTATTGCGCCGAGCGCGGGATCGAGATCTACGGCGGCGGCCAGTCCGAGCTCGGCGTCGGGCGCGGGCAGATCCAGTACCTGGCCTCGCTCTTCCATCCGGACGGCGTGAACGACATCGCGCCGCCGGGGTACGACTGGGCCGAGTTTCCGACCGACCTGCCCCCCAGCCCGCTCGCACCCGAGCATGAGCCCACCGGCTTTCGCCGGCGGACGTAGAATCAACCGCGATGCCACCCAAGCAGCGCCAGGTCAAGATGGAGAGCAAGTCGGCGCTGTCTGCGATGCAGAAGCTCGAGACGCGCTCGGACGAAGAGCTCGAGGCCGAGACCCGCTTCCGCGCCGCCGCCCAGGCGATCCTCGGCGCCCGCGCCGCCGAGCGGATGGACGCCAAGCGCTCGCGCGAGCACTTCCGCGCCGCGATCGCCGCCGCCCGCCAGCAGCAGCGCCTGCAGCTGCGGCGGATGGCCGAAGCCTCGCTGGCGCTCGCCGAGCGCCGCCCCGCCGACCTCAAGGCCGCGGCCGAGAAGCTCGGCCAGACGCCGCCGACCAACCGGCAGCTGCTGGCGCTGCGCTTCATGGGCCTCGTCGCCCCGCCCCCGGGCGCGCCGCTGTGGCTGCGGGCGCGCGGCATCTTCCTGATCCTGTTCCTCGTCGTCGCCCTGCTCGCGCTCGGCTGGGCGATCGTCCAGCTCGTCTCGCTGCCGTTCGGCGGGGTCGGCGCCGGCGTCGGGATCTTCTGGGGCTTCCTGCTCGTCTGCGTCGTGCTCGGCGTGCTCTTCCTCTTCGGGCGGCGCAGGCAGAAGCGCGCGCGCGAGAAGCAGGCCGAGGCGCGCGCGCAGGCGGTCACCAGCGGCCGCCGCCGCTAGCGCCGCCCGAACCTCCACATCGTCGCTCTCCACCCGGATAGGGTCGGCTGAGGCCATGGCGAACCGCATCGTCACCCCACGCCTTCGCTTGCTGCAGCTCGACGTGGAGGAGGCGATCGCGCTCGTCGACGGGCGCGGCGGCAGCGGTCGCACCTGGGCGCCCGGCTACCCCGACGACGGCGCGCTGGTCTCCGCCGGGTTCGTGATGACCGCGGCCAAGCACGGCCGCGACCTCGGGCCGTTCGGCACCTACGAGATCATCCGCCGCGAGGACGGCGCGGTGATCGGCGCCGCCGGGTTCTTCGGCCGGCCCGACGACACCGGCGCCGTGCGGGTCGGCTACGGGCTGGCCGAGTCCGCACGCGGCCACGGCTTCGCCACGGAAGCCCTGGCCGCGCTGCTCGAGTGGGCCAGCCGGCAGGACGGCCTGACCTGCGTGCTGGCCGACACCACCCGCACCAACGTGGCCTCGCAGGCGGTGATGGAGCGCGCCGGCATGCACCGGATCGGCGAGGACGGCGAGCTCCTGTACTACATGGCCTGAGGCTCACAACCGGAGCGCCTGCCACGTTGTAGGAAGAGTGAGCGCCACCACCGCACTCCCCCCGTTCTGGTCGCTGATCGAGCGCCACGGCGACGAGCTGCTCGCGCACGCCCGCCGGATGACCGACCAGCAGACCGCCGAGGACGTACTGCAGGACGCGCTGCTCCGAGCCTTGCGCGCCTACCCGCGCCTGCGCCACGGCGACCACCTGCGCGCCTGGCTCTACCGCGTCACCACGACCACCGCGCTCGACCTCCACCGCGCCCGCCGCCGCGAGGTCGTCACCGACGATCCCACCACTGCCTCGGCCAGAGGCCTCGTCACCGCTTCGCACGCGGCCATCGAGGCCGAGTACGACGACGGCGCCTTCGAGTCGCTGATCGCGCCGCTCGCCAAGTCCGCCCAGGACGCGCTGCGCCTGCGCTTCGTCGACGACCTCGACTACGACCGCATCGCGGTCGAGCTGGGCACCTCCCCCGAGGCCGCGCGCCAGCGCGTGTCCACCGCCGTCCGAACCCTGCGAGAGAGGGTCACCGCATGACTCCCCTGTCCGACGCCTTCCTCGACCGGCTCGCCTCCGCCGCCGTCCGCGAGGGGCTCGCCGATGCCGTCTACACCACCCTCTCCACGCCGATCGGACCGCTCGTCGTCGTCCAGGGCCGCCGTGGCGTGCTCCGGATCGCGTTCGAGGGCGAGCCGCTGGACCACACGCTCGCCCGCGTGGCGGCGGGTGTCGGCCCGCGGATCGTGCAGTCCGACCGCGAGCTGGCCGCGACCCGCGACACGCTCTCGGCCTACCTCGAGGGCGACGACGACCGGCTCGACCTGCCGGTCGACTTCTCGCTCGTGGGCGGCCCGTTCCGCCGCGCCGTGCTCGAGACCCTGCACCGCGAGGTCCATCGCGGCGAGGTCGTCACCTACGGCGCACTCGCCCGCCAGGCCGGCAACCCCCGCGCGGTGCGCGCGACCGGCACCGCCTGCGCCACCAACCCGATCCCGGTCGTCGTGCCCTGCCACCGCGTGCTGCCGGCCTCGGGCCGGCTGGGCAACTACGGCGGCGGCGCGGAGCGCAAGCGCGTGCTGCTGACGCTCGAGGGCGCCGCGGTTCGCGCCTGAGCCTAGGAGACGGTGATGCGGATCTGGCGGATGACGACGGGCTGCGTCGGCGCCTCGTTGGCGTCGACGGCGAGGACGCCGATCCTGTCGACGACCTCCTGGCCCTTGGTGACCTTGCCGAGCAGCGCGTACTCGGGCGGGAGGCCGGCGTCCTCACCGGTCACCACGAAGAACTGGCTGCCCGAGGCTCCGGCCGGGTCGGTGGCGGTCTTCGCCATCGCCACCACGCCCTTGCCGTAGGTCAGGTCGCTGGGCGGCGCCTCGGTCACCGTGTAGCCGGGGCCGCCGGAGCCGTCGCCCTTCGGGTCGCCGCCCTGGATCACGAACCCGGCGACGATGCGGTGGAAGGTGAGGTTGTCGTAGTAGCGCTTGCTCACGAGCGACGCGAACGAGCCGCCGGTCCTGGGGGCGCGCTTGGGATCGAGCGTGATCTCGAACTCGCCGCAGTTCGTGAGCACGCGGGCGACGTAGGTCTTGCCCCGCTTGAGCTCCTGCGTCGGCTTCGGGAGCTTGGCCTGGTTGGCCGGCTGGGGCTGGGGGACCTTCTCGCAGCCCGCCTGCTGGGCGGGCTCGGCCGTATCGGTCGCGGCCGGCGCCGCCGCGGTCTTCTCGTTCTCCTTGCCGCCGCAGGCAGAGATCAACAGCGCGCACGCGAGCAGCAGCGCGACCGGCATCGGCAGCCTGGACATCGCGCCGATGATAATGAGGCCCGCGTGCCGCTCTCCGCCATCGCCCGTCGCTACGACCATTTCCTGATCGATCTCGACGGGTGCCTGTGGGTCGGCGAGGAGCCGACGGACCGCGCCACGGACGCGCTCGCCGCCATGCGCGAGGCGGGCAAGGGCATCGTCTTCCTCACCAACGACGCCGGCCACACCCCCGAGGAGTTCGTCCGCAAGCTGTGGCGCCTCGGCTTCCAGGCCTCGCTCGGGGAGGTCGTGACCGCCGGCGCCGCCCTGCAGTTCTCGCTCGCCGGGCGCCACGACGGCGGCGCGGCGTTCGTGGTCGGCTCGCGCGCGCTGATCGAGCACGTCGCCGAGGCCGGGCTGCGGATCGTCAACAACACCGAGTTCGCGACGCGGGCCGACATCGTCGTGATCGCCGACCACAAAGGGTTCAACTACGTCGAGCTGCGCGTCGCGACCCAGGCCGTGCTGCGCGGCGCGACGCTGATCGGCCTCACGCGCGACCGCACCTTCCCGATGCCCGACGGCCCCTGGCCCGGCGCCGGCGCGCTGCTGGCCGCGCTCGAGACCGCCTGCGACCACGTCGCCGACGAGGTCGTGGGCAAGCCGGAGCCCGGGATGTACGACACCGCCCTCGACCGGCTCGGCGAGGGCAGGGTGCTCGCCATCGGCGACCGCCTCGACGCCGACGTCGCGGGCGCGCGGCGGGCGGGGCTGGACTCGGCGCTCGTGCTGACCGGAGCCACGGACGCCGCGGAGGTCACCGGAGCCGAGAAGCAGACGGACGGCCCCACGTTCGTCGCCGACTCGCTGGCCGCTTTAGTGCTGACCCCGTGAGGCGCCGCCGCCACCAGACCCACCACAACCACTCGTCGAAGAAGGGCTATCGGCGGCTGCTCGACAAGCTGGCCGCGCACGAGGACGTCCACCGCGTCGCCACCGGCCGGGTCAAGCCCCGGATGGGCACGGGGCGTCCCGTCGCCACGATCTCCAAGATCCGCGAGATCGAGTCGGGGCTCTCCATCACGATCAACACCGAAGGCGCGGTCATCGACGCCTATGTCGTCACGTCCGATCCGGCCGGAGTCGCGGCCTGGCTGCGGGCCGAGGGCCTCGCGCTCTGATGCGCCCCGTCTGCCTGATCGTCAACCCCAGCGCGGGCGGGGGGCGCACCGCGCGGCTGCTGCCGGCGGTCGAGGCCTCGCTGCGCGGCCAGGGGATCGCGTTCCGGGTGGAGCGCACGCACTCGATCGAGCACGCCCGCGAGCTCGGCCGCTCGACCGTGGCGGCCGGCGAGATCGCCGCCGCGATGGGCGGCGACGGCCTGATCAGCGCGGTGGCGGGCGAGCTGCGCCACACCGACGGCGTGCTCGCGGTGCTGCCCGGTGGCCGCGGCAACGATTTCGCGCGCAAGCTCGGCCTCGGCAGCGACCCGGTGGCGGCCTGCGCGCTGCTCGGCGAGGGGCGCGAGCAGCGCATCGACGTCGCCGACATCGATGGCCGCGCCTACCTCGGGATCGCGAGCTCGGGCCTGGACTCCGACGCGGGCGACATCGCCAACGCCACGCGCCTGGCGCTCGGCCGGCTCGTCTACGTCTACGCGACGCTGCGCGCGGTCCGCGCCTGGCGGCCCGCGCGCTGGGAGGTCGTGCTCGACGGCGCGGCGCGCTCCTTCACCGGCTACTCGGTCGCCGTGGCCAACTCGGGCGTGTTCGGCGGCGGCATGTACCTCGCCCCCGACGCGAAGCTCGACGACGGCCTGCTCGACGTCGTGATGATCGGCGACCTGCCCAAGCGGACGTACCTCGCGGCGCTCCCGAAGGTGTTCACCGGCGCCCACGTGCGCGAGCCGGGCGTGGAGCTGTGCCAGGCCCGCGAGGTCGCCTTTCACGCCGACCGCCCCTTCAACGTTCAGGCCGACGGCGACCCGATCGCCGACCTGCCCGCCACCGTGCGCGTCCAGCCGGGCGCGCTCAACGTGATCGCCCCATGAACCTGCTCGCGCCCAAGCTGGCCGCGGCGAAGGCCGTCGGCGCCCTCGCCCGGCGGGCCGGCCGCGGCGGCGGCACCTCGCTGCCGGGCAAGGTGCTCACGCGCCTGGAGCCGCACGCGATCGGCCTGCTGGCCGGGCGCCTGGAGCACGGCAGCGTCGTGATCTCGGCCACCAACGGCAAGACCACCACGGCGGCGATGGTCGCCTCGATCCTCGAGCGCACCGGCTCGCGGCTCGTCCACAACCGCGCCGGGGCGAACATGGCCGGCGGTGTCGCCTCGGCGCTCGCGGCCGCCTCGCGCCGCGGCGGCCGCGCGCTCGACGGCGACCTCGGGCTGTTCGAGGTCGACGAGTTCTGGCTCGGCCCGGTGGTCGAGGAGCTGCAGCCGCGCGCGCTGCTGCTCGCGAACCTCTTCCGCGACCAGCTCGACCGCTACGGCGAGCTCGACACGATCGCCGACCGCTGGGCCGGCGTGGTCGAGCAGCGCCCGGCGGGCACGCAGCTCGTGCTCAACGCCGACGACCCGCTCGTCGCCGACCTCGGCCGCAGGACGGAGGCGCTGTACTTCGGCGTCGAGGACCGCAGCGTCGCCCACACCGAGCTCCAGCACGCCTCGGACTCCAAGCACTGCCGCAACTGCGGGCACGCCTATGTCTACGACGCCGCCTACATGGGCCACCTCGGCGACTACCACTGCCCGAGCTGCGGCAACCGCCGGCCCGACCCGGCCGTGGCGGCGGAGTCGGTGCAGCTGCGCGGGATCCGCTCGGCCGCCTTCACGCTGCGCACGCCGGGCGGCATCACCCGGGTCGAGCTGCCGCTGCCCGGGCTCTACAACGTCTACAACGCGCTCGGCGCCGCCGCGCTCTGCCTCTCCCTGGGCGTCGAGCTGCCGGCGATCGCGGCCGGCCTCGGCGCCGTCGAGGCGGCCTTCGGGCGCGCCGAGACGATCGACCTCGGCGGCCGCCCGACCTCGATCCTGCTGGTCAAGAACCCGGCGGGCGCCAACGAGGTGCTGCGCACGCTCGCGCTCGAGGGCGGCGAGCTCGACCTCTTCGGTGTGCTCAACGACGGCATCGCCGACGGGCGCGACGTCTCGTGGGTGTGGGACGCCGACTGGGAGACGGTGGCGCCGCACGTGGCGCGCATGACCTGCTCGGGCACGCGCGCGGCCGAGCTGGCGCTGCGGATGAAGTACGCGGGCGTCCCCACCGACCGCCTGCACGTCGTCGAGGGGCTGGAGGCGGGTCTCGACCACGCGCTGGAAGGGGGCCGGGGTCCGCTCTACGCCCTCCCCACCTACACCGCCCTGCTCGAGCTGCGCGCGCTGCTGTCCGACCGCGGGCAGGCCCGGGAGTACTGGCGATGAGCGACGTCATCTGGCACGACATCGAGTGCGGTGGCTATGCGGCCGACCTGCCGCTGTGGCGCGAGCTGGCCGCCGCCGAGGCGGGGCCGGTGCTCGACGTCGGCGCCGGCGCGGGGCGCGTGGCGCTCGAGCTCGCGCGCCACGGCCACGCCGTCACGGCGCTCGACCGCGACGCCGCCCTGCTCGCCGAGCTCGAGGCCCGCGCCGGCGCCGCCGGCCTCGAGCTCCGCGCCGAGGTCGCCGACGCGGCGGGCTTCGAGCTGGCCG
>JBDTMF010000078.1:0-18721 GCA_039934455.1 Solirubrobacteraceae bacterium | reverse complement strand
ACGCCGGTGAACGCCGGGTCGGCGATCGCCACGACCCGCTCCGGCTCGCCGAGCACCATCGAGGCGAACGACACGGGATAGATGCCGAGGTCGAGCAGCGCGCCGCCGCCGAGCTCGGGGGCGAACAGGCGGAAGTCCGGATCCTCGGCGAACCACTGCCCGTGGTCGGCGCTCACGGTCACGATCTCGCCCAGCGCGCCGTCGGCGATCAGCCGCCGGAGCTCGAGGATGTGGGGCAGGAAGCGCGTCCACATCGCCTCCATCAGGAACAGCCCGCGCGCGCGCGCCGCCGCGACGAGCTCCTCGGCCTCCGCGGCGTTCATCGTGAACGGCTTCTCGACCAGCACCGGCTTGCCCGCGCCCAGCGCCAGCAGCGCGTCGGGGTGGTGCATCGGGTGCGGCGTGCCGACGTAGACGGCGTCGACCTCGGGGTCGGCGACGAGCGCCTCGTAGCTGTCGTAGCGGTTGGCGACGCCGAAGCGCTCCCCGAACGCGTCCGCCGACTCCTGCCGCCGCGACCCGACCGCGACGACGCTGCCGGAATCCGTCAGCTCGAGGTCGGCGGCGAACGTCTGCGAGATGCCGCCGGTCCCGATCACCCCCCAGCGCACGCCGCTCATGCCATTGCCGCCTTCACCAGTTCGACAGGATGCCACGCGCGCTGCCCGACGCCGTGGCCGATCTGCTGGCGGCACGACACGCCCGTCGCGGAGACCAGCGTCCCGGCCGCCGCCTCCCGCAGCGCCGGGAACAGCCGTGACTCGCCGATCTGCATCGAGAGGTCGTAGTGCTCGGCCTCGAAGCCGAACGAGCCCGCCATCCCGCAGCAGCCGGCGTCGAGCTCGGTCACCTGCGCGCCCGGGATGCGCTGGAGCAGCGCGACCGTCGCGGCCGTGCCCGCCAGTGCCTTCTGGTGGCAATGGCCGTGAAAGAGGATCGGCCGGCCGCTGACCTCCGCGTCCGGGCGCAGCGTCAGGCCGCCGTCGTCGATCGCCTCGACCAGCAGCTCCTCGACCAGCCGCGTCTGGTCCGCCACGACCTGCGCGCGCGGGTCGTCGGGCAGCAGGCTCAGGTGCTCCTCGCGCAGCGTCAGCAGGCACGACGGCTCGCAGCCGACGATCGGCACCCCGCGCGCGGCCTCGGGGGCGAGCCGCGCGACCATCGCCTCGGCCATCCCGCGCGCCTGGTCGAGGAGGCCCTTGGAGATGCTCGAGCGGCCGCAGCAGCCCGCGCTCTCCAGCCGCACGCTCCAGCCCGCCGCCTCCAACAGCTCGATCGCCGCGCGCCCGATCGCGGGCTCGGTGAAGGTCGTGAACGAGTCGGCGAGGAAGACGACGTCGCCGCGCGCGCCATACCCGCCCCCACCCACCCGCGTCCGCCTGCGGTCCCAGCGCAGCAGCGTCTCGCGGGCGAAGCGCGGGAGCGGGCGCCGCCGGTCGATCCCGGCGACGCGCTCGAGCAGCGCGCGCGGGACCGGGAGGTTCGAGAGCGGCGCAGTGGCGGCGCCGACGCGGTTGATCCGCCGGATCGCCCCGAACAGCCGCGAGCGCAGCGGGACCCCGTGCTCCTCCTGGTAGTGGGCGAGGAACTCGGACTTCAGCGAGGCCATGTCGACGCTCAGCGGGCACTCGCTCTTGCACGCCTTGCACTCGAGGCAGAGGTCGAGGATCTCGTGCAGCCGCTCGTCGCCCAGCGCGGCCTGGGGATCCGGCGAGGAGAGCGCCTTCACCAAGGCGTTCGCGCGGCCGCGGGTGGCGTGCTCCTCCTCGCGCGTGGCCATGTAGGACGGGCACATCACTCCGGAGCCCGACTTGCGGCACGCGCCGATGCGCTGGCAGCGGTCGGCGGCGCCGCGCATCCCGCCGTGCTCGGCGAAGGAGAGGTGGGTCTTGAGCGGCCCCGCGGGCGGGAGCGCCGGGTCGCGCAGGTCGGTGGTGATCGGCGCGGCGCCGACCATGACGCCGGGATTCAGCCGCCCGTCGGGGTCGAACAGGGCCTTGACCCTGCGCATCGCCTCGTAGAGGTCGTCGCCGAACACCCGCGGGTTGAAGGGGCTGCGCACGCGCCCGTCGCCGTGCTCGCTCGAGTTCACGCCGTCGAACTCCGCCACCAGCTCCGCGATCTCCCCAGCGACCGCCTCCATCGTCTCGACGCCGCCGGGCGCGGTGAGGTCGATGAAGGGCCGGATGTGCAGGCAGCCGACCGAGCAGTGGCCGTAGAAGCCGGCCTTGAGGCGGTGGCGGTCGAGGATCGCGCGGAACGCCTTGACGTAGTCGCCGAGCCGCTCGGGCGCGACCGCAGTGTCCTCCACGAACGCCGCCGGGCGGCGCGAGCCCACGCTCGAGGCCATCAGCAGGCCGAGGCCGGCCTTGCGGACGTTGGTGAGCGCGTCCTGCTCGGCCGCCGTCTCGGCGCGCAGCGTGTGGTAGCCGTGGCCGTGCTCGCGCCAGGCGGCGGTGAGGCGGTCGAGCTGGGCGCCGGCCTCCTCGGGCGTGTCCCCGAAGAAGGTCACGTACAGGAGCGCGGCGGGGTCGCCCTGGATCGTCTCGGCCATCCGCGCGTACTCGAGCTTGGAGCGCGACAGCTCGAGGATCGTCGCGTCGATCAGCTCCACCGCGGCCGCGTCGAGCGCGAGCGCGTCCCCGGTGGCAGCGATCGCCGCGTCGACCGAGTCGAAGTGCCCGACGGCGCACATCTTCGCCGTGGGCAGCTCGATCAGCCCGACGGTGGCCTCGGTGATCGCCACCAGCGTGCCCTCCGAGCCGGTCACGAAGCGAGCGAGGTCGAACTCGCGCGCGAGGCGGTCGAGCCGGTAGCCGCCGGACTGGCGCCAGTGCTTCGGGTAGTCCTCGGCGATCGCGCGGGCGTGGTCGCGCAGGATCTCCGGCAGGCCGCGATAGATCGCGCCCTCGAGCGTGTCCGCCTGCGCCCGGCGGGCACGCTCCGCTTCGTCGACCGGCCCGAAGCCGGCGATCGAGCCGTCGGCGAGCACGACCTCCAGCGCGTGGACGTGGTCGATCGTCATGCCGTAGACGATCGAGTGGCTGCCCGAGGAGTTGTTGCCGATCATGCCGCCGAGCGTGGCCCGGTTGGAGGTCGAGGTGTCGGGGCCGAAGCCGAGGCCGTGGGCGGCGACGGCGCGGTTGAGGTCCTCCTGGACGACGCCGGGGCCGACGGTCACCCGCCGCGCCGGCAGGTCGACCGCGCCGATGGCGTCCATGTGACGCGAGGTGTCGAGCACGAGCCCCTGCCCGGCCAGGCTCGTGCCGGCGCCGCGCGTGAGAACCGGCACCTCGAAGCGCGCGGCCGCCGCGACGGCGGCGGCGACGTCGGCCGCGTCGCGCGGGAACGCGACCAGCAACGGCGCGCTCGAGTACAGGCTGGCGTCGCTCGCGAACAGGTGGCGCGTGTAGGCGTCCGCGCGCACCTCGCCTCGCAGCTCCCTCTCCAGCTCCGCGGCCAGCGCCTCGCCCCGGGTGTCTTCACGCGAGAGGATGGGTGACCCCTACCCTGCTACGCCGATGGCACATCGCAGCGGACGGCATTTCCTGCAGATCCCGGGACCGACCAACGTCCCGGACCGCGTTCTGCGGGCGATCGACGCGCCCACGATCGACCATCGCGGCCCGGACTTCGCCCGCCTCGGCCTCGAGGTCCTCGAAGGCCTGCGCGGGGTCTTCAAGACGAGCGGCCCGGTCGTCGTCTACCCCGCCTCGGGCACTGGCGCGTGGGAGGCGGCGCTCGTCAACACGCTGTCGCCCGGAGATCGGGTGCTCGCCTTCGAGACCGGCCACTTCGCGACATTGTGGCGGGCGATGGCCGAGCGCCTCGGTCTCGAGGTCCAGTGGGTCGAGGGCGACTGGCGCCACGGCGCGGATCCCGAGCGCGCCGCGGAGCTGCTCGCGGCCGACACGGCCCGCGACATCCGCGCCGTGATGGTCGTCCACAACGAGACGTCGACCGGCGTGACGAGCCGGATCCCCGAGCTCCGCGCCGCGATCGACGCCGCCCGCCACGACGCCCTGCTGCTCGTCGACGTCATTTCCTCGCTCGGCTCGATCGACTACCGCCACGAGGAGTGGGGCGTCGACGTCACCGTCGGCGGCTCGCAGAAGGGCCTGATGCTGCCCGCCGGCCTCAGCTTCAACGCCGTCAGCCCGAAGGCGCTCGCCGCCGCCGAGCACGCGCGGACCCCGCGCTCGTACTGGGACTGGCGGCCGATCATCGAGGCCAACGAGACCGGCTTCTGGCCCTACACGTCGGCGACGAACCTGCTCTACGGGCTGCGCGAGGCGCTGACGATGCTGCTGCGCGAAGAGGGGCTGTCGACCGCGTTCGCCCGCCACGCGCGCCTCGCCGCCGCCACGCGCGCCGCGGTCGAGGCCTGGGGCCTCGAGGTGCTCGCGCTCGACCCGCGCGAGCTGTCCGCGGTGCTCACCGCCGTGGTGATGCCGGAGGGCTATGACGCCGACGAGGTCCGGCGCGTGATCCTCCAGCGCTTCGACATGTCTCTGGGCGCGGGGCTCGGGAAGCTCCAGGGCCGCATCTTCCGCATCGGCCACCTCGGCGACTTCAACGATCTGATGCTGGCCGGGACGCTGTGCGGGGTCGAGATGGGCCTGCGGCTCGCGGGCGTCCCGATCTCGCCGGGCGTGCCCGCGGCGCTCGAGCTGCTCGAGCGCGAGGCTGCTCTCTTCGCGTGACCGCGCTCGAGGACATCCGCGTCCTCGAGCTGACGCACGCGATGGCCGGCCCGTTCTGCGGCCAGGTGCTGGCCGACATGGGCGCCGATGTCGTCAAGGTGGAGCCGCCGGCCGGCGACGCGACCCGCGGCTCGCTCGGCTTCCGGATGTCCGGTGAGGACACCGCGGCGTTCCTGGCCGTCAACCGCAACAAGCGCTCGCTCACCCTCGACCTCAAGGACGACGCGCACCGGGCCGCGTTCCACCGCCTCGCGCGCGACGCCGACGTCGTGCTGGAGAACAACCGGCCCGGCGTCGCCGAGCGACTGGGGGTCGGCTACAACACGCTGTCGGAGCTCAACCCGCGGCTCGTCTATGCATCGATCTCGGGCTTCGGCCAGACCGGGCCCTACGCGCAGCGCCCTGGCTACGACCTGATCGCCCAGGTCTCGCCGGCGTGATGAGCGTCACCGGCGAGCCCGGCGGAGACCCGGTCAAGTGCGGGATCCCGCTCGGCGACCTGTCGGCCGGGCTGTTCTGCGCCGTCGCGATCCTGAGCGCGCTGCACGCGCGCGAGCGTACGGGCCGCGGCCAGTACGTCGACACGGTCGCTGTTCGAGGCCGCGCTCGCCCTGTCGATCTGTCGATGGAGAACTACGCGCGCCTGGCCGCGCTGCTGGGACCGGCGCGGCTGAAGGACATCGTCTTCACCGCGCGCTCGATCGGGGCTGAGGAGGCGCTGGCCATCGGGCTCGCGACCGAGCTGGTCGAGCCCGAGCGCGCCGAGGCGCGCGTCGCGGAGCTCTGCGAGCTGCTCGGCTCGCACGCGCCCGTGACCAAGGAGGCGCTGCGGCGGCTCCGCACGGCGACCACGCCGGATGGAGACGACCTCGTGCGCGAGGCCTACGGCAGCGAGGGCTTCCGGCGCAACGTGGCCGCATTCCTGGCCAGGCGACGCTAGCGCCGGGCGTCGACTCCGTACGCCTCAGGCCGACTCAGTCGAGACTCGACGCAAGGAATGCCGGACGACACGCGAAACGAGGCCGAGATGGATCAGGACGCCGACTTCGCCGTCGAGGCACAGACCCGGATCGCCGCGCGCGACCGCGAGCGCGAGCGCAAGGCGGCGAAGCGCGCGCGGCGGGAGCGGATCCTGCTGTGGCTCTTCGCCCCCCTGCTCCTGCCGCTCGCCGGCGCCGCGGTCGCGCTCGCCATCCTCGAGCGCGGCGACCTGAGCGGCTGGTCGAGCGGGTCGGTCGCGCTCCTCGCCGCCGCCGTCTTCGGCCTCCCCGCGGCCGTCAGCGCCTGGCTCGCGCGCCGGCGCGGGCGGCTCGAGCCGCTCGGCTGGGCGGCGATCACGCTGTTCGCGCAGATCGCGCTGGTGTTCTGGGTCGGACTCGTGGCCCTGGGCTACGGACCGGAATGAGGGGTAGGAGAGCGAGGTGCGCCTCTCGCTCCTTGCCCTGCTGGTGCTGATCGCCGTCGCGGTGGCGTGGCCCGTCGGCGCGGGCGCGCAGGCGAAGGTCTGCGCGGAGCACCCCAAGGACCGAGCGTGGTCTGCGTGCGCGACTCCGCGCACACCGTCGACATCTGCGACCGCGCCGGCGACGGCCACCGCGTCTTCGCCCGCGTGGTGACCAAGTCCACGTACCGCAAGCAGAACCGCGGGAAGCGGGTCGTCGCCCGCAGCGACGGCAGCAGGCCCTATCGGCGGACGCTGCCGATCCAGCTCCCAGCCGGCCCGCACCACGTGTACGCCCGCGCCTATCACAAGCGCGCGGGCAGCTCGAAGCTGCACCGCAAGACGGTCGTACGCCGCTTCACCGTCTGCGCCTAGGCGAGCAGGCCGAGCAGCCGCCCGAGGGCGTCGGCGATCTCCGGCTCGCTCACCACGAGCGGCGGGAGGAAGCGCAGCGTGCGCGGGCCGGTGGCGTTGAGCACGAGCCGCTGCTCGAACAGCGCGCGCCGCACGATCTCAGGCGCGTCGGTGGAGAGCTCGGCGGCCACCATGAGCCCGGCGCCGCGGACGTCGGAGACGCCTGGAAGCTCGCGCACGCCCTCCAGAAGCAGCGTCCCGCGCTCGCGGACCGCCTCGAGGAAGCCGGGGTCGTCGATGCCGTCGAGCGCGGCGTTGGCGGCGGCGCTGACCAGCGGGTTGCCGGCGAAGGTCGAGCCGTGGTCGCCGGGCGCGAAGACGTCCGCGTGCTCCGGCGTCGTGACGAGCGCGCCGATCGGCAGGCCGCCGCCGAGGCCCTTCGCGAGCGTCATCACGTCCGGAAGGATCCCGTAGCGCTCGTAGGCCCACAGCGTGCCGGTCCGTCCCATCCCGGTCTGCACCTCGTCGACGATCAGCAGCGCGTCGTGCTCGTCGCAGGCGGCGCGGATCTCGCGGACGAGCTCGACGGGCAGCGGGTGCACGCCCGACTCGCCCTGGACGAGCTCGATCACGACGCCCGCGGTGTCGGGCCCGACGGCCGCGGGGGCCGCCTCGGGCAGCACGGCGTCGAAGCCCGGGACGAGCGGGGCGAACGGCGCCTGCTTGGTCTCCTGCGGGGTCGCCGACAGCGCGCCGAAGGTGCGGCCGTGGAAGCCGCCGTGGAGCACCACGAAGCGCCCGCCCTGGCGCCGCTTCCGCGCGAGCTTGAGCGCCGCCTCGTTGGCCTCGGCGCCGGAGTTGGCGAAGAACACCTTGCCGCCGAGCGAGCGCTTCGCCAGCCGCTCGGCCAGCCGGACCATCGGCGCCGTGTAGAAGAGGTTCGAGACGTGCAGCAGCTTCGCGGCCTGCGCCTGGACGGCGGCGACGACCTGCGGGTGGCAGTGGCCCGTGTTGCAGACCGCGATGCCGCTGAGGAAGTCGAGGTACTCGTTGCCCTCCGAGTCCCACAGGCGGACGCCCTCGCCACGCTCGAACTCGACGTCCGAGCGCGCGTAATTGGGGATCAGCGCGCCGGTCACCGCGCGGGCCGGACCTTCGTGCCGATGCCGGCGTCGGTGAAGACCTCGAGCAGCAGCGAGTGCGGCACGCGGCCGTCGATGATGTGGGCGAAGGTCACCCCTCCGTGGATCGCGTCGAGGCAGGCGCCGAGCTTCGGCCGCATCCCGCCGGCGACGCCCGGCATCGCCGTCTCGACCTCGTCGGCGGTGGTCTCGGAGATCACCGAGTCGGGGTCGGCGGGGTCACGCAGCCAGCCCGCGACGTCGGTGAGGAAGATGACCTTGTAGGCACCGAGCGCGCGTGCGACGGCGCCGGCGGCCTCGTCGGCGTTGATGTTGTGCGAGTTGCCCTCGCGGTCGGCGCCCACCGACGCGATGACCGGGATGTAGTCGGCCGCGATGTGCTCGATGACGCTGACGTCGACCCGCTCGATCCGGCCCACGTAGCCGATGTCCTCGCCCTCCGGGCCGCCCATGGTGGCCGCTCGGAAGAGCAGGCCGTCGTCGCCGCACAGCCCGACGGCCGGCTGCCCGTGGCGGTTGATGCGCAGGACGATGTCCTTGTTGACCTTGCCGACCAGCACCATCTTCGCGATCTCGACCGTGCTCGCGTCGGAGACCCGCAGGCCGCCGACGAACTCGACCGGCATGTTCAGCCGCTCCATGTAGGCGGTGATGTCGGGCCCACCGCCGTGCACCACGATCGGGTTCAGCCCGACGTACTTGAGCAGCACCACGTCACGGGCGAACTCCTCGCGCAGGTCCGGGTCGGTCATCGCCGCCCCGCCGTACTTGATCACGACCGTCTTGCCGTGGAACTCCCGGATGTACGGCAGCGCCTCGAGAAGTGTGTGTATGTCTCTCACGTCGTGTACTCCGCGTTGATCGTCACGTAGTCGTGCGAGAGGTCGGAGAAGAAGACCTCGGTCTCGACCCCCTCGCCGGGCAGGCCGACGGTGTACTCGACCTCCTCGCCGGCGACGGCCTGCTCGAGCGCGGGCAGGTCGAACGGCACGGCGGCGCCGTTCGAGCAGACCTGGACGTCCTCGATCCAGATGTCGAGCGGCAGCGGCGCGGTCTCCGGCAGCGCGCCGCCGACGGCCTGGGCGATGCGGCCCCAGTTGGGGTCGCCCCCGTGGAGCGCCGCCTTCACCAGCGGCGAGTTGGCCACCGCGCGGGCGGCGGCGTCGACCGTCGGCTCGTGGCCGCCGTTGACGACGACGCGACCGACGCGCCGCGCCCCCTCGCCGTCGCGCACGATCAGCAGCGCGAGCCGGCGCAGCACCGCGTCGAGCGCCTCGCCGAAGCGCAGCTCGTCGTCGGACTCCGGCTCGACGCGCACGCCACTCGCCCCGCTCGCCATCAGGATCGCGGTGTCGTTGGTGGAGAGCTGGCCGTCGACGGAGATGCGGTCGAAGGAGCGCTTCACGCAGACGCCGAGCAGCAGGTCGGCGGTCTCCGGCTCGAGCGCCGCGTCGGTCTGCACGAAGCACAGCATCGTCGCGAAGCTCGGCGAGATCATCCCGGCGCCCTTGGCCTGCGCGGTCAGGCGCACCGTGCCGCTCGGCAGCGTCACGTCCACGCTTGCGCGCTTCGGGAACCGGTCGGTGGTGCGGATCGCCTCGCCGAAGGACGCGGCGCCGTCCGCCGAGAGCTCCCCGCGCGCGCCGAGCACCCCCTTCACGACCGGGTCGGTCGGCAGCGGCACGCCGATCACGCCGGTCGACGCCACCGCGACCCGCTCGGGTTCGACACCGACCGCCATCGCCGCGGCGCCCTGCATCTTCGCGGCGTCGTCGATGCCGCGGCGCCCCGTCGCCGCGTTGGCGTTGCCGGCGTTGGCGACGATCGCGCGCAGCCCGTCGAGCCGACAGCGCTCCTGGCACAGCACGACCGGGGCGGCGAGCACGCCCGAGCGCGTGAAGCGCGCCGCGCTGACGGTGTCGGGGGAATCGGAGACGAGCAGGCCGAGGTCGATGCCGCCGCTGGGCTTCAGGCCGCAGGCGACCCCCGCCGCGCGGAAGCCCCGGGGCAGCGTGTCCTCGGCCTCGGCGCAATGCTCCGGCAGAACGACCCAGCGCGAGGCGACCGGCGCTTCGGCCGCGGAGCGGTCCGGCACGGAGCTCATGACAGCCCCTCGCTCTCGTCCCGCCCGAACATCAGGTTGAGGTTCTGGACCGCCTGCGAGGCCGCGCCCTTCCACAGGTTGTCGATCGCGGAGAACACCAGCACCCGGCCCGTGCGGCCGTCGACGTGCACGGAGATGCGGCAGTAGTTGGTGTCGCGGACCTCGAGCACCCCGGGCGGCCCGAGCGACAGCTCGACCCAGGGCTCGTGCTCGTAGGCCTCGCGGTAGAGGTCGGCGAGCTCGGGGTCGGTCAGCTTCCGCGCGGGGGTGACGTAGCTCGACACGAGCTCGCCCTGCGACAGCGGCACGAGGTGCGGCGTGAAGGTGATCGGCAGCGACGCCCCCATCACGGCGAGCTCCTGCTCGATCTCAGGGGTGTGGCGATGGCGCTCGACCTTGTACGGCGTCATGTTCTCGTCGGCGGAGACGTAGTGCGTGGTCGCCGACGGCTGGCGGCCGGCGCCCGAGACGCCCGACTTGGCGTCGATCACGAGGTCCTCGATCACGCCGGCGCGCGCCAGCGGGGCGAGGGCGAGCAGCGCGGCCGTCGGGTAGCAGCCGGGGTTGGCGACGAGATCGGATCCGACGATCGCCTCGCGGTAGAGCTCCGGCAGCCCGTACACGGCGTCGCCGAACAGCTCTGGCGCGCCGTGCTTGCCGTACCAGTCCTCGTAGGTCCCGCGGTCGCGCAGGCGGAAGTCGGCCGAGAGGTCGACCACGCGCACGCCCCGCTCGCGCAGCGCGGCGACCGCGGGGGCCGACACGCCGTGCGGCCAGCAGACCAGCGCGGCGTCGACCTCGCCCTGGACGTCGGGGTCGTACTCCTCGAGCAGCAGCGGCACGCGCGTGCGCGGGTGGATCGACTCGAGCACCGCGCCGGACTCCGAGCGCGCGGTCACGTGCTTCAGCGCGAAGAACGGATGCCGGTAGAGCAGCGAGGCGGCGATCGCGCCGGCGTAGCCGGACGCGCCGAGCACGGCGACGTCAGGCACGCAGCTGCGCCCCGAGCCGCTCGGACAGCGCGCCGACGATCTTCGCGCGCCGCTTGCCGGCCTCCTCGTCGGTCAGCGTGCGGTCGGGCGCGCGGAACTCCAGCCGCAGCGCCAGCGACGCCGAGCCCTCCCCCACCTGCGCGCCGCGGTAGACGTCGAAGACCTCCACCCGGTTGAGCAGTGACCCTCCGGCCTGGCGCACGACGCCGACGACCTCGGCGGCGGAGACGCCGTCGGGCACGACGACCGCCATGTCCTGGCGGACGGACGGGAACGAGGTCAGGTCCTCATAGCCGGGTGCGACGTCGGCGGCGCGGGCGAGCACGGCGAAGTCGAGCTCGAAGCCCGCGGCCTGCTCGAGGTCCCAGCGCGCCGCGACCGCCGGGTGGATCTCGCCGAGCCAGCCCGCAGGCTCACCCGCCACGAGCACGCGCGCGCCCCGGCCGGGGTGCAGGAACGGCTCGCGCGCGGGCTCGGCCTCCCACGGGACGCGGATCGCGTCCATCAGCGCGCCGAGGACGCCCTTGGCGGCGAAGAAGTCCGCGCCCCGCGGCTCGGCGTCGCGCCACGTCGGCGGGCGCACGCGGCCGGTGAGCAGCGCCGCGAGGTGCTGCTCCTCGCTCGGGAGCCGCTCGAGGGCGGAGAGCTGCCCGTTCCCGCCCCCCTCGCGCGCGATGTAGATCGCCCCGTACTGCCACAGCCGCACGTCGTCGTTGCCCCGGCTGCGGTTGCGCTCGACGTTGTCCAGCAGCGGCCCGAGCAGCGTCGTACGCAGCACCGACTGGTCCTCGGACATCGGGTTCTTGAGCTTCACGACGCGGTGGCGCGGGTCGTCCTCCGGGAGCCCGAGGCGGTCGACCAGCGACGGCGCGGCGAAGCTCCAGCCCAGGATCTCGGAGACGCCGGTGCCGGCGAGCGCGTCCTCGGCACGGCGGCGCACGCGCTGGGCGGGCGCGAGCCGGCCGCTGGCGCCGCGGCGCGAGGGCAGCGTGACCGGCAGCTTCTCGTAGCCCCAGATGCGCCCGACCTCCTCGACCAGGTCGGCCTCGCGGGTGACGTCGTTGCGCCGCCAGTGCGGCACCGACACGTCGAGGCCGTCGCCGGCCTCCGCGACCCCGAAGCCGAGCCGCTCGAGGATCTGGGCCTGCTCGTCGCGGGCGATCGGCGCGCCGAGCAGCCCCGCCACGAGCGCCTCGCGCAGCCGGATGACCTGGGGTGACGCGCCGGGGCCGCCGACGTCGATCGTTCCGCCGACCTCGCGCGCGCCGCACAGCTCGACCATCAGCTTGGTCGCGAGCGCCTGGCCCTCCATCCCCTGCTCGGGCGAGAGTCCCTTCTCGAAGCGCCCGGAGGCCTCCGTGCGCAGGGCCAGCCGCGTCGAGGTGCGCTGGAGGTTCGGCCCGTTCCAGGTCGCCGCCTCCATCAGCACGCGCGTGGTGTTCTCGTTGACCTCCGAGCGCATGCCGCCCATCACGCCCGCGATCGAGGTCGGGCCCTCGGCGTCGTCGATCACGACCATCTCGCCGTCCAGCGTCCGCTCGACCTCGTCGAGCGTGGTGATCCGCTCGCCGTCCTCGGCGCGCCGCACGACGAGCCTCCCGCCGGCCACGAGGTCGGCGTCGAACGCGTGCATCGGCTGCCCGGTGGCCAGCATCACGAAGTTGGTGACGTCGACGACGTTGTTGATCGGCCGCTGGCCGGCGGCCATCAGGCGCGCCTTCAGCCACGGCGGCGACGGGCCGAGCCGGACCTCCTCGAACAGCCGCGCGGTGAAGCGCGGGCACAGCTCGGGGTCGCGCACCTCGACGGAGAGGCCGGGGATGTCGCCCACCGGCGGGCCCGGGTCGTCCGCCCACGGCGGAGGCGAGAGCGGCGCGAGCGTGGCGGCGTGGACCTCGCGCGCGACGCCGTAGATGCTCAGGCAGTCGGGCCGGTTCGGCGTGATCTCCAGCTCGAGGACGTCGGAGGCGATCGGCAGCACGTCCTCGAGCGGCGTCCCCGGCAGCAGGTCATCATCGAGCACCATGATCCCGTCGTGCTGGGTGCCGATGGCGACCTCGTCCTCGGCCAGGATCATGCCGTCGGACTCGACGCCCCGGAGCTTGGCCTTCTTGAGCCTCACGCCGCCGGGCATGACGGCGCCGGGGCGCGCGACCGCGACCGTCTGGCCCTCGGCCACGTTGGGCGCCCCGCACACGATCTGCGCCGTGTCGCCCTCCCCCAGCGCGACCATGCAGACGGTCAGCCGGTCGGCGTCGGGATGCGGCTCGGCCGACAGCACCCGGCCGACGACGAAGTTCTCGAGCGCCGTCACGCCGTGGGCGTAGATCCGCTCGACCTTCGTCCCGGTCATGGTCAGGCGCTCCTCGAGCGCCTTGACGTCGAGGCCGGGATCGCAGTGGTCGTGGAGCCAGAGCGTCGGGAGCAGCATCAGCCGAATTGCTCCAGGAAGCGCAGGTCGTTCTCGTACAGCAGCCGCAGGTCCGGCACGCCGTACTTCAGAGCCGCGATCCGCTCGATCCCCATGCCCCAGGCGAAGCCCTGGTGGCGCTCGGGGTCATAGCCGTACTCGCGCACGTACTCGAACACGTTCGGGTCGACCTCGCCCGCGCCGAGCAGCTCGATCCACCCCTCGCCCTTGCAGAGGTGGCAGCGCGAGCCGTCGCGCATGAAGCCGCGGCCGTCGCAGACGAAGCAGGAGACGTCGAGCTCGACGCTCGGCTCGGTAAAGGGGAAGAAGTGCGGGCGGAAGCGGATGTTACGGTCGTCTCCGAAGACCGCGCGGGCGAAGGCGAGCAGCGTGCCCTTGAGGTCGGCCAGCGTGATGTCCTCGTCGACCGCGAGCCCCTCGACCTGGTGGAACTGGGGCGTGTGGGTCGCGTCGTTGTCGCGCCGGTAGCAGGCGCCGGGGATCACGATGTAGAGCGGCGGCTGCTGTTCCATCATCGACCGCACCTGCATCGGCGAGGTGTGCGTGCGCAGGACGATGTCGTCCTCGACGTAGAACGTGTCCGACCACTGGCGCGCGGGGTGCGTGATGTCGTGGTTCAGCCCGTCGAAGTTGTAGGCGACGGTGTCAACCTCCGGGCCCTCGACGACCTGGAAGCCGAGCCCGATGAAGATGTCCTCGAGCTCCCGCCGCGTCTGGGTCAGCAGATGCAGGCGCCCGACCGGCTGCGCGGGGGTGCCGGGGAGCGTGACGTCGATGACGTCGGCGGCCAGCCGCGTGTCGAGCTCGGAGCGGTCGAGCTCGGCCTTGCGCGCCTCGAGCGCCGCTTCGACGCCCCGCCGCGCCTGGTTGGCCGCCTTGCCGACGCGCCCGCGCTCCACCGGCGCCAGCTGGGCGACGCCGCGCAGCAGCTGCGGGAGCTCGGCCTTGCGCCCGAGGTACTCGATGCGCACGCGCTCGAGCTCCTCCGAGGAGCCGGCGCGGTCGACGGCCTGCGCGGCCGCCTCCTCGATCTGCTGGATGCGGTCGATCATCGCGAGACCTCGTACATTGCCACCGTCGCGGCCATGGCCGCGTTGAGCGACTCCGAGCGGATCGGGATGTGGCAGATCTCGTCGCACTGGGCGAGCACCGCATCGGGCAGCCCCTCGCGCTCCGCGCCGACCACGAGCGTGATCTCGCCGCCGTCCAACTCGGCCAGGGACCGCCCCTCGCGCGGCACCAGCGCGACGCGACGGCCGGGCAGCTCGGAGACCTTGCGCACGCGCGCCAGCGGCACCGAGAACAGCGCGCCCATCGAGGCCCGGACGGCCTTATGGCCGTACGGATCGGCTGTCCCCGGGCCGAGCGCCACGCTGCCGGCCCCGAACGCGAGCGCCGAGCGCAGCACCGTGCCGACGTTGCCGGGGTCGTTGACGCCCCACAGTGCGACGCACAGCGGGCCGGCCGGCGCCGGCGCCCAGCGCTGGCCGTAGATCGCCAGAGCGCGCGTGCCGGAGCCGAGCTGGGAGACCTTGGCCAGCAGCGGCTCCGCGATCTCCTCACCCTCGAGCCCAGAGCCCGCGGCCACCAGGCGCACCGACGGCTGCCAGCCCGCGGCCTCGGCGGCGTCGAGCAGGTCCTCGCCCTCGGCCACGAACGCGCCGAGCTTGTCGCGCCACTTGCGCCCCGCCAGCTTGCGGATCTCGGTGAGGGTCGCGTTGTTTGGGCTGGTGATCATCGGTCGGCTCGAAAAAAAGGGCGCCCGTCCTGTCGGAGGGGCGCCCGGGGCTTCGGTGTCGTCGGCGCTCAGGCCGAGGACGCCTCGCGGGCGCTCTGGGCAAAGCGTCGGAAGGTCTCGGCATCGCGCACGGCGATGTCGGCCAGGACCTTGCGGTCCAGCTCGATGCCGGCCAGCTTGAGGCCGTGCATGAAGGTCGAGTACGTCATGCCCTCCTGGCGGGCGGCGGCGTTGATGCGCGTGACCCACAAGCGGCGGAAGTCGCGCTTGCGGTTGCGGCGGTCGCGGTACGCGTAGGAATCCGCCTTCATCAGCGCTTCCTTGGCCCGCTTGTAGGAGGAATGCGCCTCCCCGCGGTAGCCCTTGGCCCGGTCGAGCGTCGCGCGGCGCTTCTTGCGCGCGTGGACCGATCGCTTGACGCGGGTCATCGGCCGTTGCCTCCGAGCAGCTTGTTCACGGTCTTGGTGTCCGCCTTGGAGATCTCGCGCGGCTTGCGAAACGAGCGCTTCCGCTTGGGCGACTTCTTCTCGAGGATGTGACTCGAGTACGCGTGACGGGCCCGGAGCTTTCCGGTCGCGGTCTTGCGGAAGCGCTTCTTGGCGCCCGAGTGAGACTTCATCTTCGGCATGCGGCGAGGCAGTTTAGCTTGCGGGCCTCCAGGCCAATCCCGACGTACGCCGTCGGTATTCGCCAGTTCCCCTGATCGCGCCGCGCAGCGCCAAGTCGACGCCGAGACCGTCGGCGCGTCGAACTAGATCTGGTCGGGGTTGATCTCGACGGGCTCGGCCGAGCCGGGGGCCTTCTGCTGGGGCGCCTTGCGCGGCTTGGCCGCCTCGGCGGCCTCCTCGGCCACAGCCGCCTCCGCCGCCCCGTCGTCGCCGGCCACCCGCGACGGCGCGAGCATCATCACCATGTTGCGCCCGTCCTGCTGGGGGCGCTGCTCGACGACCGCGAGCTCGCCGAGCTCGTCCGCGAGGCGGTTGAGCAGCTGCTCGCCGCGCTCCGGGTGGGCCATCTCGCGGCCGCGGAACATGATCGTCACCTTGACCTTGTCGCGCCCGTTGAGGAAGCGGAGGACGTGGCCCTTCTTGGTGTCGTAGTCGTGCTGGGCGATCTTCGGCCGGAACTTGATCTCGCGGACATTGATCTGCGTCTGGTGCTTGCGCGCGGCCTTCTGCTTCTGGGCCTGCTCGTACTTGTACTTCGAGTAGTCGAGGATGCGGCAGACCGGCGGCTTGGCCTCCGGTGCGACCTCGACGAGGTCGAGATCGCGCTCGTCGGCGATCTTCAGCGCGTCGGCCGTCTTCATGATCCCGACCTGCTGACCCGTTTCGTCGATCAGCCGGATCTCGGGCACACGGATGCGCTCGTTGATGCGGGTGAGATCGCGTTCCGGCGGCTGCCGGTCAAACCTGCGAGGGACCGGCACTTAGGCGATTTCGGTGCGGCGCGGCGTCAAGCTGGGCGCGGCGCTGCTGGGTTAGAACGCTTGATCAACGTGACGAAGTATAGCTTCAATCGCCGTCGCGGCCATCGGTCTCGCCCACGAGGCGCTCCACGGCCTCGTCGAGCGTGACGGTCCCCAGGTCGCCCTCGCCGTGGCGGCGCAGCGACACCGCGCGCTCCTCGGCCTCGCGGTCGCCGACCACGAGCATGTAGGGCACCTTGCGCAGCTCGGCCTCGCGGATCTTGCGCCCGACGGACTCGGTGCGCTCATCGACGTCCGCGCGCAGCCCGCCCGCGCGCAGCGCCGCGGCGACCTCGTTGGCGTAGCCGTTGTGGCGGTCGGCCAGAGGGAGCACCGCGGCCTGGGCCGGCGCGAGCCACAGCGGCAGGTCGCCGCCCGTGTGCTCGAGCAGGATCCCGATGAAGCGCTCGAAGGAGCCCACCAGCGCCCGGTGGATCATCGCGGGCTGGTGCTCCGCGTTGTCGGCACCCGTGTAGGTGAGGTCGAAGCGCTCGGGGAAGGTGAAGTCCAGCTGCACGGTCCCGAGCTGCCACGAGCGGTTGAGCGAGTCGCGCATGTGGAGGTCGATCTTGGGGCCGTAGAAGGCACCGTCGCCCTCGTTGAGGTCGTACTCGTAGCCGCCCTTCTCCAGCGCCTGCGTGAGCGCGGCCTCGGCGCGGTCCCAGTTCTCCTCGGAGCCGATCCGCTGCTCGGGTCGCGTCGAGAGCTCGACGCGCATGTCGAAGCCGAACGCGTCGTACCAGGCGAACCCGAACTCGAGGCAGTCGAGGACCTCCTGCTCGATCTGGTCGTAGGTGCAGAAGATGTGCGCGTCGTCCTGGATGAAGTGGCGGACACGCAGGAGGCCGTGCAGGGTGCCGCTCGGCTCGTTGCGGTGCAGCAGCCCCGGCTCGGCGTAGCGGATCGGCAGCTCGCGATAGGAGTGCTTGCCCATCGCGTAGAACGCGCAGTGGCCCGGGCAGTTCATGGGCTTGAGGCCCATCGGCTTGTCGTCGGACTGCGTGACGAACATGTGCTCGCGGTACTTGTCCCAGTGGCCGGAGATCTTCCACAGCTCGGCGTCGTAGAGCAGCGGCGTCTTGATCTCCTGGTAGCCGCGCGCCGCCGACATCTCGCGCGAGCGCGCGACGAGGGCGTTGTAGACGGCGGTGCCCCGTGGGAGCCAGAACGCGCTCCCCGGGCTGAGCTCGGAGAACGTGAACAGCCCGAGCTCGCGGCCGAGCTTGCGGTGGTCGCGAGCGCGCGCCTGCTCGAGCCGCTCGAGGTGCTCGGCGAGGTCCTGCTTGGAATGGAAGGCGGTGCCGTAGATGCGCGTGAGCATCTGGCGGTCGGCGTCGCCGCGCCAGTAGGCGCCCGCGACGCTCAGCAGCTTGAACGCCTTGATGCGGTCGGTGGCGGGCGCGTGCGGGCCGCGGCAGAGGTCGGTGAAGGGGCCGTTGGTGTAGAGCGAGACGGTGTCGAGGTCGTTGGCCGAGACGAGGTCCTCGATCAGCTCGACCTTGTAGTCCTGGCCCTCGCCGTGGAAGCGCTCGAGCGCCGCCTCCGGGGTGACGTCCTCGCGCACGAACTCCTCACCGGCCTTGATGTGCTCGCGCATCTTCGCCTCGAGCGCCTCGAAGTCGGCGTCCGAGACGGTGACGCCCTCGGGGAACTCGAAGTCGTAGTAGAAGCCGTCCTGGATCGGCGGGCCGATCGAGATCTTCGTCCCGGGATAGAGGTCGAGCACCGCGGCGGCCAGCACGTGCGCGGTGTCGTGGCGGATGAGGTCGAGCGAGTCGTCGTCGCGGCTGGTGACGATCGCCACCTCGTCGCCGTCGGCGAGCGGCCGCGCGAGGTCGCGCACCTCGCCCCCGGCCTTGACCGCGAGCGCGGCGCGCGCGAGTCCCGGCCCGATCGCGGCGGCGAGGTCGGCGCCGCTGGCGCCGTCAGGGAGTTCCTTTTGCGAGCGGTCGGGAAGGATCACGTGCATGGCGCGCGTGATGCTAGACGCCCGGGAGCTGCGCGCGGCGGTCCGCGCCGGGGAGCACACCGGGCCGACCGCGGGCCTCGCGCCCGGCTACACAGGCCAACCTCGTCGCGCTCCCGCAGGCCGACGCCTTCGACTTCCTGCGCCCACGCGCCCGGGCACATGTTCGTCACGGACGTGCGCGACGAGACGATGGCGACGCTCTGAACGTCAGAGCGACCGGGCGATTGGCGCGTCACTCGGGGGTCAGGACCGCCTCGGGCAGCACGGCGCTGACGATGTACTGGCCGGCGTCGACGATCTCGGAGATCTTGAGGTCGACGCACAGCGAGCACAACAGGTAGGCGTCCTCGCGCGACAGCAATGTGACCTCCGTCAGGTG
>JBDTMF010000077.1:0-18875 GCA_039934455.1 Solirubrobacteraceae bacterium | reverse complement strand
ATATGGCAGCTTTGGCCGTCCATACCGAGCACATTGCGATCGCCGGTGACGTGCTTTCGTGGGCCACATTTGGGCCACATTTTTCAGAACCGGCAGTCCGCCCAGTCCGAAAAGTCCTGCAAATCGGCAACATGCCCTAACGAGTACTTCCCGCAAATAGCGGGAAAGTGCTCGATGGTAAGGAAGGGGTCGCCGGTTCGAGTCCGGCAGAGGGCTTCAGAAACCGCGCTGTAGCGCGGTTGCCCTGTTTACGGAGCGGTCTAGGTGACCCACTTCTTCGTGACAAACGGAAGTGGTCGCTGGTCTTGAGGGCCAATGGGCGCCCTCGATGGCGGGCTGCGGCGCACCGTCGTTTGGCGGTGGCGCGTTCAGACCGGTAGTCGTCTCCCGCCTCAGCCCGGGTACCCAGTGGGACCACTCCGCCGCGAACGGCCTCCTTCGTCTCTCGGATCGGTGTCGACAGCGGCGGGGCCGGCGGGAGGTGTCGAGCGCTGAGCACGCGCACCTCGAGGTGCTCGACGCCAACCCGGCCGCCCTCGGCATCTTCGGGCTCGAGGGCGCGGACGTCGGGCAGATCGGGGCGTGCAACGACACGTGACGACCGGCGATCAAGTGGATCTCGTCGGCGAACGGCGCGTCGCCGTCCGCGGTGTAGAAGAAGTCGACGCGGTGGGGAGGCGGCCGTCGAGCGCCCGCAGCCAACTGAGGACGGCGCGACGCCGACCCCGGCGGCGATCCACACCTGCTGCTCTCTGCCCCGCAGGTGCTGAAGCGTCCGTGCGGCCCGCCGATCACGGCCGGCATGCCCGGTTCGACGAGCTGCTCCAGCCGCGAGGTGGAGTCGCCGAGCGCTTCAACGGTCACACAGAGACGCCCTCATGGGGCGCGCTGGAGATCGCTAAGGGTGCCGATGCCAGCCGTCCTTGGCCTCGAGGGACTCGACGCGGCGTGGAAGCACCTCCTGGGCGGGGGATCGTTGCCGGTGTAGGTCCCCGACGGCGCACGATCAGAGTCGGTTGACAGTGCGTTGCCGTAAGTTTAGCCTTACCGTTCGCAGTGACTTACCGAACTGACGGCCTGACGGCACTTGGCGATCCGACGAGGCGAGCGATCTTCGAGCAGCTCGCCGATCGTCCGCGCGCGGTCGGCGAGCTGGCACGCGAGCTCCCGGTCAGCCGACCCGCGGTCTCGCAGCACCTCAAGGTGCTCAAGGACGCCGGCCTCGTGATTGACCGCCCCGTCGGCACCCGCCGTATCTACCAGCTCGACTTGGACGGGGTCGGCGCGCTGCGCGCCTACCTCGACCAGTTCTGGAATCGATCCCTGGCGGCCTTCAAGGCTTCCGCCGAGCAAGGAGACGAGGAGGTCTCATGAGCGTTTCGCAGGACACATCCGTGCAGGCGCAGATCGTTGTCGACGCGCCGATCGAGCGTGCGTTCGCGGTCTTCACCGATGACATCGGCAGCTGGTTTCCGAGTGAGTACAACCTGCTCGAGACCGAGATCGCCGAGCGGGTCTTCGAGCCGCGCGAGGGCGGCCACATCTACGACCGCGGCACGGACGGAAGTGTGTGCCACTGGGCGCGCGTCCTGAGCTACGAGCCGCCGAACCGGGTGGTGATCAGCTGGGACATCGGCCCGCGATGGCAGATCGAGACCGACCCCGAGAAGACGAGCGAGGTCGAGGTGCGGTTCAGCTCTGAAGGGCCGGGCCGCACGCGCGTCGAGCTCGAGCACCGCCACCTTGACCGTCACGGCGAGGGCTGGGAGCACACTCGCGACGCGGTTGGCGGCGAGGGCGGCTGGACGGGCGTCCTCGGAGCGTTCGCCACCCGACTCCAAGGAGCAAACTGATGGCAGCGATCGCGTCGGAGGTCGAGGTCGCCGGGCGGGCCGAGGAGGTCTTCTCCTACGTCACCGACCCGTCCCGGTTTCCCGAGTGGCAGCAGGGCGTCGTAAGCGGGCGCATGGAGGGCGGCGGTACGCACGGCGTGGGCGCGAAGTGCATCACAACGCGCCGGATCGGCGGCGCCGAGCGGGCAGCGACGTCGGAGGTCACGGAGATGAGTCCGCCCCGCCGTTGGGCCGTCCGCGGTCTCGATGGACCGATCCGGGCAATCGTGAACGTCCGCGTCGAACCGCTCAGCGAGAGCGCGCACTCGCGTGTGACGATCGAGGTCGACTTCGAAGGGCACGGGATCGGCAAGCTGCTCGTGCCGCTTGTCGTCCGACGGCAGGCGGCGAAGGAAATGCCCGAGAACATGAAGGCCCTAAGAGAACGCCTCGAGAGCGCCGGGTAGCGCCGCGTTGCGTCCGGCTGATGGCGGGTGGTGGCGGTGCTGACCGGCTTAGCGGCTGCCGGGCAGTCGCCCGGTGAGGTGGCGGGCGGCGAGCGCGATTCCGCGGCGGGCGCCGAGTCGGCGGAGGAGTTCGAGGTTGTCCGAGACGGTCCAGTCCTCGGCGATCTTGCCGTGCGCGAAGCGGCTGATGGTGATGCCGGGGAGGGTGACGGCGCGGCCCTTGTGGGTGCCGTGCAGCGTCCATCGGGAGGAAACGCGGTCGCCGTCGGCGGTCTGGTCGAGGACGCGGATCTCGAGATCGGGGAAGATCGCACGGTAGAGCGCGACGGAGCGGGCGATGCCGTCGTGGCCGTGGAAGTCGAGCGCATTGACGTGGTCGATGAAGTCCTCGGCGTAGAGCTCGCGGGCGCGCTGCAGGTTGCCGCCGGCGCAGACCCGCTCGAGCGCCTCGCGCGCGTCGTCGGATTGGGAGCTCATCGGCTATCGCGGGCGGGGACGTGGGCGTGAGCGGCGAAGATGTCGATGGTGGCGACCTCGACCGAGGTCGTCGAGTCGATGCTTCACTGGCGGCCGAGCGCCGCGATGGTCGGGCGCTCGAGGCCGGCGGCGATGAAGAAGGCGTGGACCTGGTGCTCGGTGAAGCCGAGCCAGACGTCGGCGTGCTCATCGCGCATCCACGTGTAGGGGGTGTTCGGCCTCGTCGCAGATCGCGACGGTGCCGCCCGGCCGGACGATGCGGGCCATCTCTCCGAGCATCGCAGTGGGGTTGACTGCGTGGTGGAGGACCATGTTGGCGACGGCGGCGTCGACCGAGTCGTCGGCGAGGGGTAGCGATTCGATGTCGCCGCGGCGTAGTTGGACGTTCGAGGCGCCGAGCTCGGCCAGGTTTCGCTCTGCGATCGCGAGCATCCCGGTCGAGTCGTCGATACCGATGACGCAGGCGACGCGGCCGGCGAGCCCGGCGGCGACGAAGCCGGTTCCGGTCCCGACGTCGGCGACGGTCATCGTCGCGTCCAGGTCCGCGGCGGCGGCGAGGTGCTCGATGACGGCTTCGTCGTAGTAGACGAGGCGCATCTCGTCCCAGTCGGAGGCGACGCGGTCGAAGAACGCCGTGATCTGGCCGGCGGTGAACTCACTCATGACGCTACAGCTTCGCGCAGGCGCTCGGGCGGCGATGGGCGGGGCGTCGGGAGGTCCCAGGCGACCCAGAGCCCGGACGCCGCCGTGAGTCCCGCGACAATGGCGATGGCGCCGCCGTAGCCGAGCTCGTCGGCGACGGCTCCGGCGAGCAGGCCGCCGACGACGTAACCCATGTCGCGCCAGAAGCGGTAGATGCCGACGGCGGGCGCGCGCGCGATCGGTGCGACGGCGTCGGAGATGGCGGCGATCAGCGTGGGGTAGACCAGCGAGGTGCCAACCCCGAGCAGCGCGGCCGCTGCTGCGGCGATGCCGACGGCTCCGTCGCACAGCGCGAGCAGGACGAGCGCGGCGGCCTGGAGGAGCATGCCGCCGACGATCGGTGGCTTGCGCCCGATGCGGTCGGACCAGTGGCCGGTCCAGATCTGTCCCAGACCCCAGACGGCCGGGTAGATGCCGGCGACCAGTCCGACCTCGCCGACGCCGGCGCCGTGGGCGGCGAGGAACAGCGGCACGAGCCCCCACGCGAGTGCGTCGTTGAGGTTGTTGACGAGTCCGGCCTGGGAGCAGGAGCGCAGTGCGGGGACGCGCCAGCTGGCGTCGGCGAACGCCTCACCGAGCGTCGGCGGCGGTTCATTGCTGCCGGGATGGCGCTGTTGCTCGAGGGCGACGTGCGCGCCGGTGTCGCGGACGAACACGGCGGAGAGGACGAGGGCGATGAGGGCGATGCCGGCGCCGGCCGCGACGAGCACGTCGCGAGGTGCGAACTCCGCGGCCAGCCAGCCGCTGGCCGCGGCGGCGACCGCGACACCGCCGTAGCCGGCTGCTTCGTTGAGGCCGAGCGCGAGGCCGCGGCGTTCGGGGCCGACGAGGTCGATCTTCATGACGACGGTCATTGACCAGGCGAGGCCCTGGTTGATGCCGAGCAGGACGTTGGCGGCGACGATCCAGCCCCAGCTCGGCGCGACGGCGATCAGCAGCGGAACGGGGAGCGCGATCGCCCAGCCGGCGATCAGCAGCCGCCGCCGGCCGAGCCGTTGCGCCAGCGCGCCGGCACCAAGGTTGGTGAGTGCCTTGGCAAGGCCGAAGGCGACGATGAACGACAACACTGCCGCTTTGGACGCGAGCCCGAAATCGGCCTCACCGATCAGGGGCAGGGTCGAGCGCTCGAGCCCGACCATCGCGCCGACGAACGCGTTGATCGCGACCAGCAGCCCGAACTGCGCAAGGTTCTCGCGCAGCCCCAGCTGAACCGGCGGCTCGCTCAACGGCTCGGGCTGAGCGGCCGGCCCGCGCGGTTGGCGGCCACGATCTCGGCCTGGCGCGCGGGCGCCGGTGGGATCTCGTCGACCAGCGCCGCGACGAACGCGCCCTCGTCGGCGAACGCGAGCGCGCGGTTGTGGCGGCGCTCGAAGCCGATCGTGGAGATCGGGTTGGCAGACAGGCCGCGGCCGCAGACCGAGCCGGAGTAGTGCGCGGGGTACAGCGCGAGGTGGTCGGGCAGCGTCATGAGCCGCTCGGTCAGCGAGCGATAGAGCGTGCGCGCCATCTCCTCAACGGTGTGCTCCCCGTGGGCGTGCAGGTCGGGACGGCCGGCGTCACCGACCAGCAGCGCGTCGCCAGAGAGCACGAACCACGGGTCATCGCCACGCGTCCGGTCGGTCACCACATAGGCGTGATGCGCGAGCGCGTGGCCGGGCGTGGCGAGCGCCTCGACCTCCGTGTTGCCGAGCACGACCACCTCGCCGTCGGCGAGCGCGTGATGAGGGAACTCAACCCCGGAGCCCTCGGGCAGGTAGGCAGTCGCGGCCGTGCGCGCGACGAGCTCGGGCAGCCCGGAAACGTGGTCGGCCTGGAGATGCGTCTCGAACACGGCGACGATCGGCATCCCCTCGCGCTCCGCCTGCTCGAGATAGGCGTCGACGAGATCGACGTGCGGGTCGACGACGGCGAAGCGCTGCTGCGACTTACAGCCGAAGAGGTAGGAGGCGCAGGCCGTGTCGTCGTTGAGCAGCTGGCGGAAGTACAAGTAGGGCCTCCGAGGACAGGTTCAACCCGAGTGCTTGACAAGTTATCAAGCGATCTATTGAATAGCAAAGGTGACCGGTCGACCTGAGAAAGACGCGCTGTTCGAGGCGATCGCGCTGATGGGAAAGGCCTTTGCCAGTCCACGGCGGCTCGAGCTGCTGGACCTGCTCGCGCAGGCGCCGCGGACCGTCGAGGATCTCGCGAGAGCGAGCGATCAGTCGACGGCGAACACGTCCCAGCACCTGCAGGCGCTGTACGCGGCGGGCATGGTCACGCGGGCGCGCGAGGGCACGAAGGTCCGCTATTCGCTCGCCGGCGATGCGGCGTTGGCACTGTGGCTGGCGCTGCGCAACGCATCAGTCACGCAGCTGGCCGAGGTCGAGCGGGCCGCGCGCGAGTACCTCGGCCGCGACGTCGAGGCAATCGGGCGCGACGAGCTGATCGCGCGGCTCGGCCGCGGCGATGTCGTCCTTGTCGACGTCCGCCCGGGCGTAGAGTTCGACGCGGGTCACATCGAGGGCGCGCGCTCGATTCCGCTGGTTGAGCTGCAGGAACGGCTGGCTGAGCTGCCCGCGGACCGCGAGATCGTGGCTTATTGCCGCGGGCCGTTCTGCGCCTACGCGCATGAAGCCGTGCGGCGGCTCCAGGCCGCTGGTCGCACCGCGCGACGTCTCGAGGAGGGCTGGCCGGAGTGGCGACTCGCCGAGCAGCCCCGGGAACCATCCAGAGCCGCGTAACCGATCAGGAGAGCGACATGCGCGCCCGTGTCACCGCTGATGCCCACGACGTCGCAGCGGTCGCATGACCATCGGTTCCGAGGCACTTGTCGACGTCGGCGTGCTGGGCCACGAGATCGAGAAGTCCTACACGACGTCGTGATCTCCAGCGGCGTCATCGACCTCATCCCCGACAAGGATTCGGTGTTCGCCGAGATCGACCGCGTCTTGCGTCCCGGCGGCCGGCTTCAGATCACCGACGTGTTCATCCGCCACGAAGTCTCCGAGGACGCGCGCAAGCGCATCGACCTCTGGACGGGGGGAATCGCCGGAGCTCTCCTGGAGGGAGAGCACGCAAGGATCCTGCTGGCGCCCGAGCACGAGCGAAACGTCCTGACGACACCGGGCGTGGCCGGATCGAACCTCGGCCGTGGGGCGCGTGCAGCGCCCGCTGAGATCGAGGTAGGGTCGGCAGTCACGGAGAGCACCGTGCAGCGCCTCCCGGCCAGCCATCACGACGCGCCGACCACGGTCGAGCAGCTGCTCGCCGCCGCTCGCGCTCAGCTGGAGCGACTCACGGCCGAACAGGCGCACGTCGCGATGCGCGAGGGCGCACAACTCATCGACATCCGCTCCGAAAGCCAGCGCGCCTCCGACGGAGTGATCCCCGGCGCGCGGTTCCTGTCACGCAACGTCCTTGAGTGGCGTCTGGACCCGGGCTGCCCGCACTGCGATCCGTTGCTCGCCCAGGTCGAGCGTCCGCTGGTGCTGATTTGCGACGAGGGCTATCAGTCGAGCCTTGCGGCCGCGACCGTGAGGCGATTCGGGCAGCGCGCGGTCACCGACGTGGTCGGAGGCTTTCAGGCCTGGAAGGCGGCGGGTCTCCCAGTGCAGCCCGCCGAACTCGAGCGCACTGGCGCGTGACCAGCGTCAGGCTGACCGGCTGATGCCGAGCTGCTGTGACTCTCGAGGCTGCGACGAGTTCTTCAGCCCGCGCTTCGCGCGCCGGATGGCAAAGCGCTACCGCAAGCGCGGCTCGACAAGACCTCGCGGCACATGGTCGAGTTCCTCGCCGAGCGCGGCATCGAGGGTGCCATGGTCCTTGAGGTCGGCGGCGGGCTCGGCGAGGTCCAGATCGAGCTGCTCAAGCGGGGCGCTGCACGCAGCGTGAACCTGGAGCTTTCGCCCGCCTATCCGGGCTACAAACGCCTGCTGGGAGCCGCCGCGGCGCACGCGCGCCGCGCTCTCGTGTTCAGCTATCCGCGGCGCAATGCGCTGTCACGCGCTGTGGTCGCGGCACAGAACATCGGCTTCCGACTCAGGCGCAGGGAGTTCCGGACGTTCGCGCATCCGCCCGCGGCGATGCTCGTGGTCCTTCAAGAGCGCGGACTCGAACCCACGTTCGCACACAAGGGCGCGGCCTGGCAGCTGACCGGGCTGGTGCGCTGAGCGGTCACCCGTGACGGTGGTCTCGGACCGTCTGCCAGGACTGCCAGGTGATGCGCAGGATGACCAGGGTGATGGCGAGGCCGATGAGATGGTCGACGGGCTGTGGGTCGATGAGGCGGCGATCGCCTCGTAGCCGGCGACGCAGGCGCTGATGAAGATGGCGGCGACGACGGCGAGCCCGGCCAGGCGCTCGCCGCGGGCGCTGCGCAGGGCGAAGGCGATGCCGAGCGGGATCGCGGTGGCGGCGTCGCCGGCGTTGTGGACGAGGTCGGCGAGCAGCGCGACGGAGCCGGAGGCGATGAAGACCGCGGTCTGCGCGGCGGCCGTGAGCGCGAGCACGAGGAGCGCGAGCCCGACTGCGCGCAGGCCCTCGCGTGCGCTTGATGGAGTCGTGGACGAGCCCCTGGCTGTGGCCGTGAGCCGCGTCGTGCCCGTCGTGCGAGCTCGGCGAGGATCCGCAGGCGACTGGGGACAGTTTCCTCTTCGGTTACCATTCATGGGATGAACGTTCCCACGGCTCGCACCGACGTCACGCTGCAGCACCGGCTGATGCACGGATTCGCGGACCTCTCTCGGCTGCGGATCCTCGACGCGCTGCGCGAGGGCGAGCGCCGCGTCGTCGACCTGAGTGACGGGCTGGGGCTCTCGCGGCCGAACACGTCCAAGCACCTGGCGTGCTTGCACGGGTGTGGGCTGGTCGAGCGCGACCCGCGCGGGCGCGAGGTCTTTTACGCCTTGGCCGAGGGGGTGCCCGACCTCTTGGGTGGGATCGACGCTCTGCTCGTTCGCGTCGGCGAGCGCGTCGCCGGATGCGAGCTGACCACGGAGAGCCTGGACGCATGAGCGGCCCGCACGAGCTCCCGATGCTGCCGATGGCTCTGCCGAAGCCGGCCGCCCGTGAGGAGACCGCGCTTCCGAGCGCCGCCGCTGAGCGCTACCGGGTCGAGGGCATGGACTGCGCGTCGTGCGCGAAGACGGTCGAGAAGGCCGTCGCGGCGATGGAGGGCGTGCGCGCCGCGCGCGTCTCCTTCGGCAACGCAACCCTGGCCGTCGAGGGTGAGGTCGGGGCCGAGCGGGTGCAGGCCGTGGTGTCGCGCGCGGGCTATCGCGCACAGCCGCTGAGCCGGCGACGCGCCGAGCCGCAGAAGCCGTTCTGGCGTCGCGACGTTCGCAGCGTGTCGACGGTCGCCTCGGTGGTGCTGCTCGCGGTCGCCGTGGCGGCGACGCTCGCCGGCGCGACGCGAGCCGTCGCCGAGCCGTTGTATCTGACCTCGATGGCAGTGGGCGGCTGGGCGATCGCCCGTGCCGCTCTGGCCGGGTTGCGCCGGGGGTCGTTGGACATGAATGTCCTGATGACCCTCGCCGCGGTCGGCGCGGTCGGGATCGGCTCCTACGCCGAGGGCGCGTGGGTGCTCGTGCTGTTCGCGGTCGGCACGACGCTTGAGAGCTTCGCGTTCGACCGCAGCCGCCGGTCCGTCGCCGAGCTCATGGACCTCGCGCCCGAGCAGGCGCGCGTGATCGCCGACGACGGCAGCGAGCACCTGGTCCCGGTCGAGGAGGTCACGGTCGGCACGCGCTTCGTCGTCCGCCCGGGCGAGCGCATCCCGCTCGACGGCCTCGTTGTCGACGGCGCATCCAGTGTCGACGAGGCGCCGATCACCGGCGAGTCGGTCCCGGTCGACAAGCAGCCCGACAGCACCGTGTTCGCCGGCACCCTGAACGCCCAGGGCGCGCTCACCGTCCGCACGACCAGCTCAGCGGCGGAGTCCACGCTGGCGAGCGTGGTGGCGCTCGTCGAGCAGGCCCAGGGCTCGCGCGCCCCATCGGAACGCTTCGTCGATCGCTTCGCACGCATCTACACCCCGCTGGTGTTCGCCGCCGCGCTCGCCGTCGTCGTCGTCCCCGTGGCGCTGGGCGGGAGCGTGGACACGTGGCTGTACCGGGCGCTCGCGCTCCTGATCGTCGCGTGCCCGTGCTCGCTGGTGATCTCGATCCCCGTCGCGGTCGTCTCGGCCGTCGGCCGCGCGGCCCGCGAGGGCGTGCTCATCAAGGGCGGCCAGGCGCTCGAGGACCTCGCGCGCGTCGACACCGTCGCCATCGACAAGACCGGCACGTTGACCGCGGGCACACCGGAACTCGCTGACATCGAGGTCCTCGACGGCGACGACAGCGATGCGGTCCTGGCGCTCGTCGCAACGGTTGAGCGCCGCTCCGAGCACCCGCTCGCCGAATCGCTCGTCCGCGCCGCGCGTGCGCGCGGTGTGCACGTCGGCGAGCCCGAGGCGTTCGAAGCGTTGCCCGGGCGCGGCGTGCTCGCCCTCGTCGGCGGGCGCGAGCTGTGGGCCGGCGGCCCGCGACTGGTCTCCGAGCGGCTCGGCGCCGCGCCCGACGCGGTCGCCGCGCTCGAGGGCCGCGGTCAGACCGCGATCGTGCTCGGCGAGGGCCACCACGCGCTCGCCGTCTTCGGGCTGGCCGACGCGCCTCGGCCCGAGGCCGCCGCGGCGATCGCAGACCTCCGCCGGGCGGGCGTCGGACGGATCGTGATGCTCACCGGTGACAACGAGCGCGTCGCCGCCGCCGTGGCCGGCGCCGTCGGTTTGGACGAGTTCCGCGCCGGGCTGCTCCCCGAGGACAAGCTACGCGCCGTCGAAACACTGAACGCCGAGCGCGGCTCGGTGGCCATGGTCGGCGACGGCATCAACGACGCGCCCGCGCTCGCCGCCGCGCCCGTCGGCATCGCGATGGGCGCCGCCGGCGCCGACGTCGCTCTACAGTCCGCCGACGTCGCCCTGATGTCCGACGACCTCGCGCGACTGCCCGACGCGCTCACCGGCGCGCGCCAGGCCACCCGCGTCATGCGCCAGAACGTGATCGCCTCACTCGTGGTCAAGGCGATCTTCGTCGTGCTCGCGCCGCTCGGCCTGGTCACGCTCGTGCTCGCGGTCGCCGCCGACATGGGCATGTCGCTGCTGGTCACCCTCAACGGCCTGCGACTGCTGCGTCGCCGATCGACCGGGCATGCTGGACACGCCGCTGATCGGCGCGTGGCTCACGCTTCGACGCGGACCCCGAGCGCTGCGCGGAGCCACGGTTCGGGCGGGAGCGGTGACGGGTCGGCTTCGGAGCGGTAGATCCGACACTTGAGGCCGAAGTCGGTCCGTGTGGCCGCGCCGGGGTCGACGTCAGCGCCATGGACGCGGACAGTCGGTGAGCCGAGGAAGCGTTCGCGCTCGGCGGCTTCGGGCTCTCGACGCGCGGGAGCCGGAGCTCGGCGCCGGACTGCGCAGCCAGCTGCGTGACGGTCGGGCGCAGCTGCTCGTGGCTGGGCAGCCGTCGAAGTACAGAAGCTCGACCACGGGCGCATCGGTCACGGTGATGTCTTCGTCCCGCCCGTGCCACGGTCAGCGGCTGGCTGCAGGCCGGCGGCGGCGAGCGCGTCATCGACGTTCGGGTAGACGATCATCTCGACGACCTTGCCGTTGCGGACGGTGACGACCTCGCCGTGGGGCTCGGGGCGTTCGCCCCACTCGGGCGGCTGGTGTCTTTGGAGTACGACGACGACGCGGTCGCCGGCGTCCCGGAACTCCAGCGCCTCGGCGGTCACGCCGTCCTCGAGCGCCCGACGGACGAACGCCAGTGCCTCCTCGCGGTTGTGGCAACCATCGTCGGGCGCCTCAGCGTCGCTGCCGTACCAGCGCACCTGCGGGTCGAGCACGTCGGTGGCCGCCTCGACGTCGCCGCGGGCGAACGCCGACCACGCTCGGCGCAGCAGCTCGAGGTCGGCGGCGGACATGGTCACCAGTGTCGCAGCGGCCGGCACTCGGCCCAGCTCGCGATCGCCGGCCGTGGGCTCTACTTCAGCCGTACCCCGGACGGCGCCTGGTGGCGACTCCGGCTACGCCCGTGTCAGCGAACGTGCGAAGACCGCAGCGGCTGGGGCGAACCGCCGCCGCCAGGCGGCGTCCGCGAGCCGCGGGCGACCACTCGGACCGAGTCCGATCGCGGGCATGGTCGAGCCCGAGCGGCCGGCGGACTGCACGTAGCCTGGGCGCGTGTTCACAGTCCTCATCACCGAGCCGCCGGGTGTCGGCAAGACCTCCGTGCTGACCGCGGTTTGCTCCGTGGGCCACATACGATTCGTAAGCGTGCGCTGGGAAGGGTCACCGCGACCAGCACGGGCAGTGTTCGCCCACGTCGAGCGGTCGGCGCGGTAGCCTGCCGGCGTGGACGACCGGGCCGGCCTGCTGATCCGCTACGGGGGCGATTTCCTGGAGGGGATCGTGGCACGGGCGTCGGGGTCGTTCGTGGAGACGGTGGACGGGCAGCGTGTACTGGATTTCACGGCGGGCCAGATCTGCGCCACCGTCGGGCACAACCACCCGCGAGTGGTCGCGGCGATCGAGGCGGCTTGCCGCGACGTGCTGCACCTCAACTCGTGGATGCTGTCCGAGCCCGTGCTCGCGCTCGCCGACCGCCTGGTCGGGACGCTGCCCGAGCCGCTTCGCCGGGTGATGCTGCTCTCGACGGGCGGCGAGGGGATCGAGGCTGCGCTGCGGATGGCCAAGCTCTCCAGCGGGCGCTTCGAGGTCGCCGCCTTGACGCGCAGCTGGCACGGGGTGACAGCCGGGGCGTCGGCGGTCACGTACGCGGCGGGGCGCAGCGGCTACGGCCCGGCCGCGGCCGGGACGTTCGCGCTGCCCGCGCCGTACGCGTACCGCTGCCCGATCCGCCATTGCAACGGTGCCTGTGACTGCACGTGCCTGGAGGCGGGCTTCGACCTGTTCGACCAGGCCTCGGTCGGCTCGCCGGCGGCCGTGGTGGCCGAGCCGGTGCTGTCGGCCGGTGGGGTGATCGTCCCGCCGCCGGGCTACTTCCTGCGCCTGGCGGAGCTCGCGCGCGAGCGCGGGATGCTGCTCGTGCTCGACGAGTGCCAGACCGGGCTCGGGCGGCTCGGTCGGATGTATGGCTTCGAGGTCTACGACGTGGTGCCCGATCTGCTCGTGCTGTCCAAGACGCTGGGCGGAGGCGTGCCGATCAGCGCCGTCGCGACCAGCGCCGCGATCGAGGAGGAGTGCCACGCGCGCGGCTTCGTGCACGTGACCTCGCACGTCTCAGACCCGATGCCGGCCGCCGCGGCCCTGGCGGTGATCGACGTCGTCGAAGAGGAGGGGCTTGCCGGCCGGGCGCGCTCGCGCGGCGAGTACCTGCTGGCTCGCCTCGGCGAGCTTCAGGAGCGTCACGAGCACATCGGCGACGTGCGCGGCCTCGGTCTCCTGTGCGGTCTCGAGCTCGTCGAGGACCGCGACACGCGCGAGCCGGCCGACGCCCTCGGCCTGGCGCTGACCGACGAGTGCCAGCGCTGCGGGCTCTCCATCAACCTCGTGCGGGGAGGCACCGGCGGCCAGGCCAGTTGCCTGCGCATGGCGCCTCCGCTCACCGTTGCCGAGGACGAGATCGACCTCGCGGTGACCATCATCGACGAGGCGCTCCAGACGATCACGGATCGCCGCGCGGCGGGCGTCTCCAGCTGAGTAGTCGGAGGTCGCGCTGCGTACTCCCGCACCGCGAGAGACGTGAGCGGCCGAGGGACCGGTGTCGTAGCTGCGCCGCGCAATGTATGTAGCACAGACTGTGCTACAGTGAGGCCGTGGCTTCCCGAGTCGTGCGTGCGCGTCTGGATGAGCCCTCCGAACGGGCGCTGGCCAGCCTGATGCGAGAGGGGCGCAACGAGTCCGAGGCGGTTCGCGCGGCGCTGGTCGAGGCCGGCCGCCGGCGGCACAGGCGTTCGGCGCTCGCCGACGAGGTGCGCCGCCTCGCCGAGGACTCGGTCGACACGGCCGAGCGACGCGCGGTGATGGCCGACATGGAGGCCGCGTCGGCTGACTGGCCGGAGTGACCCGAGGCGACATCTTCCGCATCCGCCTGCCGGCGGGGCGCGGGCACGAACAGCGTGGTCCTCGCTACGCGGTGATCGTGCAAGTCGACGAGCTGCTCGGCCTGTCCACCGCAGTCGTGGCACCGACGTCGCGAAGCGCGGCGCCCGCGACCTTCCGTCCCGCGGTCGAGGTTGCCGGCCAAGCGACGCGCGTGCTGGTCGAGCAGTTGCGGGCCGTCGACCTGGATCGCCTGGATCGGCACGTCGGCCGGCTCACCCTCGAGGAACAACGAGCTGTCGACGAAGCGTTGGAGCTCGTCCTCGCGCTGTAGGCATGGCCTGGCGCAAAAAGGGTCCCGGCGCCAAAACTCGCGGGAGCCGATCGAGGGGACTAGACGACGGTCCCGGGAGCGCGTCGCTGCCAGGAGGAGAGGACCGTCGCGATCTCGTCGACATCGTTGATGTCTCCGGCTGCGACGGCGATCACGAATTCATAGGCGTCGTCGTCGTCCGTGCGAGCTCGACGCCGTGCTTGGCGAGTAACACGTACGTGCCGAGCCACGCGAGACGCTTGTTGCCGTCGACGAGCGGGTGGTTGCCGGCGAGCGAGTGCAGCAGGGCGCAGCTTTGGTGAGGAGATGTGGGTAGGCGTCCTGCCCGAGCACGCTGGCCCGCGGTCGATGCACAGCGGATTCGAGGAGCCCGATGTCGCGGACTTCGGTCGGTCCGCCGACGGCGACGCGTGCGATCCGCAACGCCGGTTCGACGGTCAGGTGTTGCGTCACTCGCCGAGTCGGCGCAGGAGATCGGCGAACCGCTCCGCGCCCCGGGCGGCCAGGTGGTCGGTTCGCTCGTCGTCCTGGGTGCGCAGCAGGTGGTCGTCGAGGGCACTCACGGCGACCTGCTGCATGCTGCGACCCTCCCGCTCGGCGCGGGCGCGCAACGCCTGCGCCTGCTCGTCGGTGAGGCGGAGCGTCATGGCCACGAGGCGAAGATACCGCCTTGATACCGTCGCGAGCCGACCTCGTGGCCTGGCCAGGGAAGCCGCCGGTTCTCAACCCCAGAACGCGCCGTCAGGGTCGGCGTCGATCTCGGCCAGCAGCGGACCGACGTCCGACGCGGCGGGGAGATCCTCGTACCTCGCCTCGTTGCCGTTCGCCGCTCGAACGGGCCGCGCTGCTGATCTTCTGGCGACTTTTTGGCGACACCGCGGCGGGATTTTGCTTGCTAGAGCCAAATATCTGCCCACGAGCTGCGGTCTACGGAACCGAAAGAGTCACGGTTCGAATCCTGTCGGGCGCGTAGAAAGAGCCTGCAAATCCGACGCTCCGGTTTGGGTCAAGCGGACACGCCGCGCGATATCTTGGTCTCGGTTCACTGCTTGTAGGATTGGCGTCGCGAGCCCCGAGGAGGCCGCCGACGCGGCGTCGGCCCCGCCGCCTCGAGGACGAACTCGGCGGCCTCACATCGGGGTTCGCCGGATTAACGTGTCCGAGAGCGCGATGGCCAGTGACCCGCGCCATACGGTCATCCGGGCGGCCACGGCCGGCGGCCAGCTCGTCAGCGCTCGCGCAGGATCTCCGACGGCCTGAGGCGGCGCAGCACGTGCAGAGCGGCGAGCGCCGAGCCGGCGGTGGCGAGCGCGAGCAGGACGACGAGCACGGTCACGCGGACCAAGGGCACGGCGGTGACGGGGGCCAGGATAAAGAGCGGCTGCAGGACCCGCACGAGCAGCGTCCCGAGCCCGGCGCCGACGGTCAGCCCGGCGAGCAGGCCGGCGGCCGCGGCGAAGCCGGCCTCACCGAGGATCACCAGCTGCAGCCGGCGGGCGGGGAGGCCCATCGCGAGCAGCACAACGTACTCGCGCCGGCGCTGCAACATCCGCCCGAACACGAAGATGGCGATCACCGCGCCGACGATGGCCAGCGTGTAGCCCGCGTTCAGGTCGACTAGCCCGCGGACGTTGAGGGCGGTGAGGCTCGAGGCGTCCTTGTTGAACGTGGTCTCGGTGGTGTCGACGTTCAGGCGCTCGCCGGCGCCGGGGCCACGCCGCAGCGCGGCGGCCGCGGCCCGGTGCGCCTGGGGCGTCGACCGCGCGGTGCGAGCGAGGAAGAAGTCGACGTCCCGGATCCCGGTTGCACCCTGGTAGACGTCGAGGCCGACGACGACGTCAACGCCCTCGGGGAACCCGGGAAGACGGGTGAAGAGCCCGCCGACGCGCATCGTGAGCAGCTTCTGGTGCCGGGTCCCGCGCGCCAGCAGCACCTCGGCGCGGTCGCCGACCTTGAGCTTGAGGCCGTCGGCGACGTCGGCGCGGACCAGGACGTGGCGGGGATGCGCACGGAGATGGGCGAGCGCCCCTCGCGCCGTGGTCCCCACGACGGCCGCTCCGGCCAGAGGAGCGGTGGCGGCGTAGGCGGCGGGGTCGATCGCTGCGAGGTCCTGAGCGTCGCTGTTGAAGTCCGACGTGAGCGTCGAGTTCTCGAGGCCGAACACGACCGGAGCGACGCTGTTCACCCCGCCGACGAGCAGCCGGCGCCCGAACGCGGCCGGATGCGCGCGGCCGCTCACCGGCGAGGGCGTCACGCGCAGGTCGGCCCCGACGGTGAACGCGGCATCGGCGGCCTTCGCGCCGTCGTAGGTGGCGGCGAACGTGGCCAGGCCGACGCCGAAGGCCATGACAAGGCCCACGCCGGCGACGCCGAGGACGAGCGACCGCGCGCGGCGGCTGATCGTTCGACTGAGCACGCCGCGCACCACGGGGCCGAACCGTGGTGGAGCGGGATGCGGCAGTCGCACGGCTGCGGCCTCGCTCACGCGGACGGCCAGCAGGATGCCGGCGAACCACACGGCGAGCGGGACCACCAGCAGCCCGGAGCGCAGCGTGGTCGCCTCTCCGGTGGAGACCACCCCGCGCGGGGCGTCGAAGCCTCCGGTGCGCACGACGATCACCGCCGCCGCTCCGGCCGCGGCGAGCCCCAGCATGTCAAGCCGCGCCCGCCGCCACAGGGGCACCGGCTCCTCCGCGAGCTCGCGGCGCTCGCCGCTGACCTCGCGGCGCAGCGCCCGCCAGCCGGGCACGAACAGCGCCAGGCCGGTCGCCGACACGCCGGCGACCAGCGCCAGCGCTGCCGAGCCGAGCAGCCTTCCGGCGGAGGCCTCGAGCATCGCCGAGGGCCCGAGGACGAGAAGCGTCGCGGCGAACCCGGCCGCCGTGCCGAGCAGCGAGCCGAGGCCGGCCAGCGCGACGGTCCGGTAGGCGAGGATGCGGGCGAGCTGGCCCGACCGGGCTCCGCGCAGGCGCAGCATGGCCTGCTCCCGGCGCTGGGCGGCCGCCAGCACCGCGCCCGCGTAGGCGGCGAGGAACCCGGCCAGCAGCAGGCCCGGCAGACCGAGAAAGGCGAACATGTGCTTGGCCACCGCAGCGTCGGCCCGGGCGACGGTGAGCGTGTTGGAGATGTTGTCGAGCAGGAAATCCTGCTGCGAGGCGATCGCCCGCACGCGCCCCGCCACGGCCCGCGTCTGGACCAGCGCCTGGCCGGGGTCGGATTGCAGCCGGCTGCGCTGGAGGGCGATGTCGAGCTCGACGGTCGGGGGGCTCTTGAGCGCGAGGACGTCGCCGCGACGAGCCGCGGCCCGGCGGAAGGCCGGGATCACCAGGCGGTCGAAGACGTCCGGGCTGACGACGATCGAGTCGGGCACGTAGAGGAAATCCTCGAGCTTGTTGCCCTCGCGGCTGTTGAAGAGGGCGCGCGCCCGGGAGAGGTCGGCCACGCCGCTGACCGGCAGCGACGCCGACGCCCCGCCCCCCGGGAGCGCGAGGCTGATGCGGGTGCCCGGCGCGGCGCCGAGCCCACGCGCCGCCTCCGGGCTCAGCAGCGCTGCGCCCGGGGCGAAGCCACCGCGGACCACGCGCACCGCGGGGTACTGATGAGCGTAGGCCGCGGTGAACGCGAACACCTTGACGGGGCGGTCGATCCTCGTGGCACCCGCGCGCAGCGAGCCGGCCGGCAGGGACACGAAGGCGAGGCGGTTGGCGGCGGCCACCCCGGGGACGGCAGCCACCCGGTCTCGCAGCGTGGCGAAGTCCACCAGCGCCGGCAGGTTGGCCGGCTCGGGCACGGGGTGCTCGCGCCAGGCGATCGCCGCCCGCAGTGCCGCACCCCAGGGGCGCGGGATCGCGCGGCGGGCTCGCACCTCGTAGCCGAGGCGCACGGTGGAGCCCGCGTCGACCGCGCCGAGGTTGTGCCCGATGTGGCCCGCGCCGTGGGAGAAGGGGCTCTCGCCGGCCACGTCGGGAATCGACTTGCCGCCGCGGCGCGCGCTGCCCGGCACGTAGGTCAGCCCGGGCGGTAGGCGGGTCTTGACGGTCACCTCGCCGGCCGCCGCGGCGCCCTCGTTGCGTACGACCAGTTCCACCCGCTGCCGCTGGCCGCGCTTCAAGGGGCCCTGGCCGGCGAGGCGCTGCGCGAGACGCACGCTCCCTCCGAGGGGCGCCGTGCTGACGCGCTGGAGGTCGATGGCCAGCGGCGCGAGGGCGCGCTTGGTCATGGAGGCGCCCGAGCCGTCGACGAAGAAGAGCACGGCGCTGAACAGCCCGATCCCGAGCACCACGCCGACCAGGGAGGCCAGCGTCCGGCGCGGGTTGCGCAGCAGGTCCCGGCGCGCGTAGCTAAGCACGGGCGGCCTCCGGGGCTTCGCCGCGCACGCGGCCGTCCTCGAGGGCCAGGCGGCGATCCATGCGCCGAGCGACGTCCTCGTCGTGGGTGATGACGATCAGCGTGGCGCCCGTCTGGGCCTGCGCCTCACACAGCAGCTCGACCACCGCCCGTGCGTTGTCGCCGTCCAGCGCGCCCGTCGGCTCGTCGGCCAGAATCAGCCGCGGTCGATGCACGAGCGCGCGGGCGACGGCGACCCGCTGGCGCTCGCCGCCGGAGAGCTGGTCGGGCAAGCGCCCGGCAAGGGGCTCGAGCCCGAGTGCGGCCAGCAGCGCCGGCGCGCGGTCGTACTCGTGCTCGCGCCCGGCGAGGGCCAGGGCGAGGGCGACGTTCTCGACCGCGGTCAGGAACGGCTGAAGGTTGTCGGACTGAAAGACGAAGCCGATCCGCTCGCGCCGGATCGCCGCGCGGCCGGAGTCGTCGAGGACCGAGACCTCGGCGTCGTCGATCGACACACTTCCGCTGCTGGGGCGCTCCAGCGCGCCGATCAGCGACAACAGAGTCGACTTCCCGCAGCCGCTGGGGCCGGTCACCGCCAGCCCGGCACCGGCGTCGAGCTCGAACGAGACGCCGTCCAATGCCTGGACGACGCCGGCCTCGGTGACGAAGCGCTTGCTCGCCTCCCGCGCGCGGATCCGGGCACCCGCGCTCAT
>JBDTMF010000076.1:0-19097 GCA_039934455.1 Solirubrobacteraceae bacterium | reverse complement strand
CATGAAGTGCGCGTCCGGCGTGCGCGTCGTCGGCAGGTTCGTCCCCCACACGAGCAGGTAGCCCGCGTTGAACCAATCACCGGACTCCGGCACGTCGGTCTGGTCGCCGAACACCTGCGGCGAGGCCGGCGGCAGGTCCGCGTACCAGTCGTAGAACGACAGGATCGTCCCGCCGATCAACGACAGGAAGCGGGTCCCCGCCGCATAGGAGGCCATCGACATCGCCGGGATCGGAGTGAACCCGACGACGCGATCCGGTCCATGACGCTTGATCGTGTGCACATGCGCGGCGGCGATCATCTCCACCGCGTCGTCCCACGAGGCGCGCACGAAGCCGCCCTTGCCGCGCTGGCGCTTGTACAGCCGCGCCTTCTCGGGGTCGTCGACGATCTCCGCCCACGCGTCGACCGGGTCGCCGAGCCGCTCGCGGGCCTCGCGGAACATCTGCAGCAGGCTCCCCCGGATGTACGGATACTTCAGGCGCAGCGGCGAATAGGTGTACCAGGAGAACGACGCCCCCCGCGGGCACCCCCGAGGCTCGTACTCCGGCATCTCGGCCCCGGTCGAGGGGTAGTCCACCGCCTGGGACTCCCAGGTGATCAGCCCATCCTTGACGTACACGTTCCACGAGCACGACCCCGTGCAGTTCACCCCGTGCGTCGAACGCACCACCTTGTCGTGCGCCCACCGCCCCCGGTAGGACCGCTCCCAGTCGCGGTCCTTGGCCACCAGCTGGCTCCAACCCTCCGCGTTGACCGGCCCGCGGCGCAGAAAGCGATGCGCCGCCAGCAGCCTCGCGTCCGCGCTCAACCCTCGTCCCTCCACAGTCCCGTGCCCGGTGTTGGCAACGTCATCGCACTCCGCTCTCGCCCGAAAAGCTCCGCGACCGTATCATGGGCAGACGGATTCTCCCACCGAGGTGTGAAAACTGGTTGGTGTTGACCGCCCCAATCTCAACGGGGACGACGACGTGCTCGCCCAGCCGACCCGGCGACGGCTGTTCGCGCTCCTAGGCGAGCTCGGCGCCTCCGCCTCCACCGACGAACTCGCCGAGCGCCTCGCCCTGCACCCCAACGGTGTGCGAAAGCATCTTGCCCGCATGCACGGCGCCGGCCTGGTGACCCGCCGCCGGGCCGCCCGGCGGCGCGGACGGCCCCGCGACGAGTGGGCGATCTCTCCCACCGCCCGACCGGCCGGCGACCCGCCCCGAGCCTACGGCGACCTCGCGCGCTGGCTGGCGCGCAGCATCCCCGCGATGCCCGCCCGCCTGCGCGAAGTCGAGGCCGCCGGCCGCGAGGTCGGCCGCGAGCTCGCGCCAGCCAGCGTTGCGCCCGCGGCCGCGGAGCAGGCGATCGGCGACATGTTGGCCGCGCTCGGCTTTGAGCCCCAGCTCGAACGCCAACCGAACGGCCGGCTGAGCTGCCGATTGGGCAACTGCCCCTACCGCGACTCGGTGCGAGAGAACCTAGAGGTCGTCTGCACCCTTCACCGGGGCCTCACGCGCGGGCTGCTCGACCAGGTCGCCCCCACCGCCACGCTTGCGCGCTTCGTCCCCCACGATCCCGACCACGCCGGCTGTGAGATCGACATCGACGGCCTGACGCCTATCACAACCTAACGCGCCCGAAGCGCGACAAACGAGCCAGCCGCGAAGGCCGCGGAGGCGAATACCGAGCCGACGGCCGTGGAAGCCACTCGTGGGATGACAACCACCGGACAGGCCGCCGAGCGAATGACCTGGCCCGAGACACCCCCGAGGAGGACGGCCTTGAGCGGCCCGTACCCGCGTGAACCGATGACCAGGATGTCGACGGTCTCCGAAAGCCCGATCAGCACATCGACCGGTCGGCCGGAATACAGCGTCCCCTCGGACTCGAGATTGGCGCTGAGGCGCGCGACCCGCTCGATCAGGATTCGCTCCGTGTCAGTGTAGATCGACGCGTTGATCTCGGGGAAGTTCAACGGCATCTCGCCTGCGTCGTAGATGCGCGCCAACGGTTCGATGACCTGCATCACCCGCAGCGAGGCCGACAACGCGAGGGCGAGCTCCTCGGCGGCGCCGAGAGCGGCCGCGCCATCCTCGGTCGGCCGGTAGGCGCAGCCGATGACCGGATGCGCGGCAGCGGTCGCGAGGGTTCGGTAGCCGACAGGCACAACCGCGACCGGGCAGGGCGCGCCGTGCAGCAGTCGCTCGGCGGTGCTGCCCGGCAGCACCCTTCCGAGCCGGCCGGTGTGGCTCGAGCCGACGACAATGATGCCGGCGTCCTCCTGTTCGGCGATCTCTTGAAGAGCGTGAGCGGCTGACGTGTTGACGACCAGCGGTCGCAACTCGACATCGGCGACGTCATCCTGCAGCGAGGCGGCGAGACGGGCGAGCGTTCGTGCAGCGTCCGCTCGCAACAAGGTCTCGTGAGCCTGGGCGCCCGGGCGTAGCGGGTCCGACCGGTAGGCCGTAACCAGGATCACGGGAGCTCCGGCGGCGAGGGCGAGCGTACGCCCGAACGCCAGGGCGTCCTCCGAGCGCTCGGAGCCGTCGACACCAATGAGGATCTTGGTCATGAGCCCTCCCTCGCTTTGAGTTGACATCCGACCCGCTGATCCGGGCCGAGTGAGCCAGCATCGGAATCGATCCCATGCGCTCACTAACCGCATCCTGGTGTCGAGGCGACGGGGCGACCATTGGGTCGAGGGTGCACTTCCCATCCCCGAGCACCCCATGCGTGCGTCGAGCCCTCGCTGCCGTTCCTCGCCGCCGTTTCTCCGGCGGGTCCTCGCGCTGCGACCGGGCTCGGAATGGCGTCGAGGATGGAGTGGGCGGGGCGCCGATATGAGGACGTGACCCCATGGGTGTCAGGCGGGCAACGGGGCATCGTGTTGCCATGGCCCCGCTCCAGCCCGTCTTCCCGATCGCCACGCGCTTGTGGAAGAGCGCGAAGGTGTCCGAGATGGGCGTGCGGGTCAGCGGCGCGGACTTCGTTAGGATCCGTCTGGAGCCCGCCTCGGGTGTGACGACCGTCTGCGAGGCGCTGTGGAGCGCCGTGACCGCAACCCGCAGCGAGCTGCTGGCGCGTCGGTCGCGCATTGCGCCGGCCAGTCAGGACCGCGATCTGCTGACCGAGAAGCGCGCGGCGCTGAGGCTCGAGTTTCAGCGCATCAGCGCCGAGGTGCTCGACGCGATCGCCGCCGAGGATCAGGTGCCGCCCCAGTGGCAGCCGTCGATCGAGACGAACGCCGCCTACTATCGCGACGGGCGGCCATGAGCCGCCGGGGGCAAACCGCCGCGGAGCTGACTATCGATGAGCTCGAGCGCTGGGCGCTGTTCGGCGCCCAGTGGCGTGTCGTCGACATCTCCGCCGCGCACGTCGTGATCGACCTCTGCGAGTGCACCGGTCTGCCCGTCGAACGCCGCGAGTCCGACGACACGACGCTGATCGACTACGTGCGCTCGGCCCGCGCCGATCTGGACGCAGGCGCGGCGCTCTCCGAGCCTCCGCATGACGCGCGACCCCAGCTGCGCGCGGCAGTTGCACGGGAGACCGCGCCGTGAGCACCATCGCCTGCGGCTTCGACAGCTCGACGCAGGCTCGTAACGCAACCGGTCCTCGCGCTCGCGGAGCGGCTGGGAGCACGGCATACGGTTGTCTACGTCAGGCCCACGAAGCGCTGAAGCTTCTCCCGCCGGAGTTCACGCCGGCGAGCACAGACTGAGAGCTCCGCCTCGGCCAGGGACGGCCGGGACTCAGGCGCCGATGGCCCCGTCATTCGGCCCGCCTCGGAGAGTTTGCTCAAAGCCCTCCCACAGACCGTGCATGCTTTGAGCGAGATGTGCGAGCTCATGTAGGTGCAGTTCGCTCAGGGCATCGAGCCGACGTGCTCCCTCATCGGTGAGCCGCAGACGCACCGTGCTGGAGTTATCACGATCCTTGCCACGCCTGACGAGTCCCGCGGTCGCTGCGCGGTCGACGAGACCGACGGCGCTGTGGTGGCGGAGCACGAGGTAGTCGGCGACGTCGCCGACGGTAGGGCCGCGCGGATCGCCGTGGCCACGGACCGCAAGCAGCAGCTGATGCTGCGCTGGGGCGACGCCGGCCGCCTGAGCCTGGTGCTCGCTCCATCGCAGGAACCGGCGCAGGCCGGTCCGTAGCTCCAAGAGCCGGCGATAGTCCTCGTCAGTCGGGCTCGGCGTCATCGGACCAGTGTCTCGCGGCGTTCGGTCGCAACCGACTGTATCGTGATACGATATCGGAACCCGATATGCAATTTGGAGGCGAGCCATGGCCACCCTCTGCAGTAGCTACGTCAATGCATCGGTCGCGCGAAGCGGCGTGGAGGCGCTCCGGGCCGCGGGCGTCCCGGGAAGAGACATCCACCTGCTGATCGGGCGCCCGGCGCACGACACCCGGCGGGAGCGCGGGGGCGGGTTCGCCGGCCCTGTCGCGCCGGACGCGCCGGTCGGGACGTTCGGGAACACCCGCCGGTTGCGCCGCCAGGGAACCGGCACCTTCGCCGGCGACGCCGACGGCCAGCGACAAGGGTCGTTCGCGGACACCAACCCGGACGTGATCGTCACGCACGAGGGCGCGGCCGCGCGCGCGCATGTCGTCGGCGATCGCGGGCTGCGGCGACTGCTGAGTGAGGCCGCGCTCGACGACGACGCGTCCGATCGAGTCGTGGACGAGCTCCACGCGGGGCACGTCGTCGTCCTCGCCGAGGTCGCGGAGATCACGCCGAGCAAAGCGCGCGAGCGCCTCGCGGCGGTGGCCTGACACCGCCGCCCGCGCGATCGGACCACGCTCGGGGGCGTCCTGGCGGTGCACGACATGGGGCGAACTGCTCTCCCGATGATCGGCACTTTCGTGCTGATCTTTCGTGGGCCTGGGCGTTCGGGCGAAGCGGTTCCGAGCGGTGCGCCATGGTCAGGAGGACGGGAGCGTCGGCGGCGAGGGCGAGGGCACGTCCGAAGGCGACGGCGTCTTCTGAGCGCTCGGAGCCGTCGACACCAATGAGGATCTTGGTCATGGGACTTCCCTTGCTTCCGGTTGATCCCGCACCGTGATCCGGGACTGCAGCTCTCCTCCCCCAGCACCCCATGCGGCGCCGGCCCTGTCGCTCGAGAGCTACAGAAGAGCGATAGCGATCATGATGGGAACCGCGGCGACGGCGGCGATGCTCATGCCGACGACGAAGATGTGCGAGAAGAGGACCGCGAGGTCATAGAGGGGATGGTTCGTCATCGGGTGGCTCCTTCGAGACGAGATGGGTTGCATCTCAACACTGGGGCCAGCCGCCACGCAGAGCCATCGGCTCGACGCTGCAGGCGGACCCCGGCGCGACCCCACCCAGGCTTCGCCGATCGGCCGGCTCTACCGCCCCGGCAGTGCGCCGGCGAGGAAGGTGCCGAGGAGCACGGAGCTCCCGAGTAGGAGCAGCAGCGTGGCGTAGCCGTACTCGAGCGCGGCAGATGCGCATCGGTCCGACCCACGTACAGCGGGCCGCGCGCCTCGCAGGTAGAGCAGCAGCGCGACGAGCAGAGCGATGCTGCCGACGTCGACCACCGCCATGACCTGTGCCATGTCAGCGACGGCCACCATCGCCGTTCCCGCGTTCCAGAATCCCCACTGCGCCCACAGGAGGGCCGGTGGCGGCTCACGAGGACCGCTCGCCAGCGCGTCCTGGCCCCAGCTGAGCAGCAGCTGCGCGAGCCCGCCGACCAAGAACAGGTAGGCGGTGAGCCACCAGCCTCGTTCGAAGGGTGCCAGGACGTTGGCCGTGCAGGCCACCGCCGCTGCGATCGTGAACGCCACCCCGCTGACCGACGACGCCAGCCTGGCGCGATCCGTACTCACGACGGAGATCACCCCGAAGCCGGGCGGGATCACGATGTAGACCTCGGGGTGCCCGAAGAACCGTGAGGAAGACGAGAATCAGCGCAGCGCCGACCGTCCATCCGATCTCGAGCCGCGTCTTGCCGCGGATCTGGGCAGCCACCCGTCCGCGCCCGGCTCATGCAGCGCCGCCTCGATGCATCCGATGACGGCCGGTACGGCTCGCGCAGTGTTGTCGGTCGGCCCGCGAGGTGCCGGATGGCCGCGGCCGCCTCCACGAGCTCACATCCGCGGTCGTAGAGCTCGTTGTCGGGAGGCCGGGTGGACGGCGACAACACGGCCGATCGGTGCATGACCGCAAGCGTGCGCGGCAACACGCGCGTTCGCCATGCGGTCCATCGTGTAGACGCACTTCGTGATCGGCCCATCCGGACAGACCGACCGCACAGCTGGAGCTGCGGATGAGTGGATATGCAGTGACGACCTCATAGCGGTCACGTCCTGGTGCCGCGAGGCTCCTGGCATGCCTACAGACAGCTCCCCCAACCCATACGACCCGGACTCGCCCCCCGCCCGAGTGGTGGTCGCCGGCGGTGGTGTCGCCGCGCTTGAGACAGTGCTCGCGCTGCGCGACCTCGCCGGCGAACGAGTCTCCATCACGCTCGTCGCGCCCGATCCCGGCTTCACCTCCAGCGCCATGACAGTGGCTCGCGTATTCGCGCGGGGCCACCTACGCCGCGTCGAGCTCGCCGAAATCGCGGACGTGTTCGTGCGCGACAGCGTGGCGGAGGTCGACGCAGACGCCCAGTGCGTCCGCTGCACGAGCGGCGAGGTGATCGACTACGACCACCTCGTCCTGGCCGTCGGCGCCAACGCCCGGCCGGCGTGGTCTCGCGGCATCACGTTCGGCGAGGATCCGGCCGAAGAGGCGCTGCACTGCATGCTCCACGAAATCGAGCAGGGCTACGTGACGCAGGTCGCGTTCGTCGTCCCCGGCGGGACCGTGTGGCCGCTGCCGCTCTACGAGCTCGCCGTCATGACCGCCCGGCAGGCGTGGAGCATGGGCATGGACCGGGTCCGGTTCACGCTGGTCACCCCCGAGGAGCGGCCGCTCGAAGTGTTCGGTCGCGCGCCGAGCGAGGCCGTCGGGGAGCTGCTTGACGGTTGCGGGATCGAGTTCATCGGCACGACCTACGCGAGCGTCGACCGCTGCGATGTGCAGCTCGACCCCGCCGGCCGCCGGCTGCGCGGAGCACGTGTCGTCAGCCCGCCGGTGCTCGACGGTCCGGATCTGCCCGGCGTGCCCGCCGATCCGTCCGGTTTCATCCTCGCCGACCTGCACGGCCGCGTGCCTGGCCTCGTCGGGGTCTATGCGGCTGGTGACGCTACCGCGTTCCCGATCAAGCAGGGCGGCCTTGCGACCCAGCAGGCTGACGCGGTCGCCGAGAGCATCGCGGCCGCCGTCGGCGCCCCTGTCACGCCGGAGCCGTTCCGACCGGTGTTGCGCGCCATGCTCCTCACCGGGGGCGACACGCGCTATCTGCAGCACGCCGTCGCCGGCGGGGACGGGGACGGTGCCATCGCCACACACGAGCTGTGGTGGCCACCGGCGAAGCTCGCCGGCCGATATGTCACGCCGTATCTATCGCGACCCGACGACGCCGAGCAGATCAAGTCCGCGCAACCGGCCACGCGCCCGTCGAGGTTGCTATCGGGTGCGGGCGTCGCGAGGTCCGGATGACGTGCGTTCTGGCGTGCGAGTCTTGAAGCATGCGCAAGCGCCTGGCGTCGACGCCGCTGTTCTGGCGCGTGTTCTGGACGAACGCGGTCGTCCTCGTCGTGGCGATAGCGGCGCTCGCGCTCGGGCCGCTCGAAGTGTCGGCGCCGGCGACGTTGACGCAGCTGGGAGCTCTGCTGGCAGGCTTGGCCATCACGCTCGTCATCTCCCTCGCGCTGATGCGCCCGGCGTTCCGTCCCTTCGACGAGCTGACTGACCGTATGCGCCGGCATGACCCGCTCGAGCCTGGCGAGCGCATCCAGGTGGACGGAGGTCCCAAGGTGGTTGCGCTGACGCAGGCCTTCAACGGGATGCTCGACCGGCTGGAGGCGGAGCGGCGCGAGAGCACGCGACGGGCGCTGATGATCCAAGAAGGTGAACGGCATCGGGTCGCGCGCGAGCTCCACGACGAAGTCGGCCAAACCCTCACCGGCGTCATGCTCCAGGTGGAAGGGCTGGCCGCCAAGATCCCCGAGGAGCTCCGCGAGCAGCTCGAGGAGCTGCGCGAGACCGCGCGCAGCGGAGCCGAGGACGTGCGACGCATCGTGCGCCAGCTGCGGCCCGAGGCACTCGAAGATCTCGGACTGCAGAGCGCGCTGGCGGCGCTGGCGACCGGGTTCGGCGAGCAGGCAGGAGTCCGCGTCGAGCGTCGGCTGGAGTCGGATCTGCCACTGTCTGATGAGCAAGAGCTGGTGTTCTACCGAGTGGCGCAGGAGGCGCTGACGAACATCGCGCGACATGCCGCCGCGACTCGGGTCGTCTTGCATCTCAGGCGTGCCGACGAGGGAGCCCTCCTCATCGTTCGCGACAACGGAACCGGACTGCCACCGAGCGGCAATGTCTCCTCGCACGGCATTCGAGGCATGCGCGAGCGCGCCATGCTGATCGGTGCGCAGCTGACGATCGACCGGCCGCCGGACGGCGGCACCGAAGTGCGGTTATTGCTCCCCATCGCTGAGGAAGGACCATGACGACGCCACTCATCAGCCGGCTCCTGATCGCGGATGACCACCCGGTCGTGCTGCGCGGACTGCGCCTGGTCCTCAACGCGCAGCCCGACCTCGAAGTCGTGGCCGAGGCGACGGACGGTGAGCAGGCCGTCGAGCGCACGCTCTCCGAAGACGTGCACCTTGCGATCCTGGACATCTCGATGCCGCGCATGACCGGCTTGCAGGCTGCGCGCGAGATCACGCACCGCAAGCCTGAGGTCCGCGTGCTGATGCTCTCGATGCATGACAACGAGCAGTACCTGTTCGAGGCGATCAAGGTCGGAGCGTCCGGCTACGTGCTCAAGACCGCCGTCGACCGCGACCTCGTCGAGGCGTGCCGCGCCGCGATGCGCGGCGAGCCGTTCCTCTACCCGGGCGCCGTCCGGGCGCTGATGCGCGAGCACCTCGAGCGCGCCCGCGCGGGCGAGACCCTGCACGAGCTGACCCCGCGTGAAGAGGAGGTCGTCAAGCTCGTTGCCGAAGCCCACACGAACGACGAGATCGCAGATCTCCTGCACATCAGCAAGAAGACAGTCGAGCGCCACCGCGCGAATGTCCTCGAGAAGCTCGGCATGCGCGATCGCGTCGAGTTGACGCGCTACGCGATTCGACGCGGGCTCGTCGAGCTCTAGGCCCGGACCCGCGCCGGTTCACGGTGGCGGGCCACCAACTCGATCATGGGGTCAAGGTCGCGCGAGATGGCGGCGCCGCTGGACCATTGATGAGGCCGCGAGCCCATGGCGTGCAGCGTCTCGGACAGCGACGATTGCGGCATGTTCCCAGACGCATTCATCCCTCTCGGTCAGGTTCCCGCCACTGCAAACCGACTACAGCGCGCGGCCGGCGAGCTGCGCGAACGGTCGGGCAGCCCCAATGCGGTACCCAACCTCCCGGTCACGTTGGCCCATCTGGAGGAGGCCTTTGATCAGCTCGCTGTGGCCATGCGCCTGATGGCGCAGGCCGCCGCGGAGTGGTGCCAAGGAGACGACTGCACGATCGTCGACGAACGCAGCCTCCCGGCGGAAGCGCGAGCGCTGCTGTGGCATCTCAGAGTGACCGCGGAAACGCTGATCGAATCGCGCGACGGCTGTACCGCCTCGCGCGAGTGGGCCGGCCGGCTGCTCGAGCACGCAGCGATCGAAACCGACACGCCCTGCATAGCTCCCGCGCACGACAGAGGAGGGCGGATGAGCACCCGACCGCGTCGCGGTGCGCCGAGGATGGGTGGGCGAGTCCATGGCACGGTCAGCCGCACGACTCGATCATGACCCTCGAGCGAGTCAACCAAGGAGAGACCATGAACCGGCAAGCCACACGACCTGCTTTCCCACGCCCGACCGACGAAAGCACGCCCGTACCCCGCATCGTCTGCGGCGTCGACGGCTCGGAGCAGGCCGGCCACGCCGCGAGCGCCGCCTTGCGCCTCGCCGACCGCCTCGGTGCACGCCTGACGCTCGTTCATGTCACGCCGACGCGGACCGTCGTGCCCGTCGACAGCTTCCCGCTCGGCGTCGACCCGAGCACCTATCCACGCTCGACCGAGCTGGCCTTCTCCGAGGCCGAGGCCGCCTTCAACGCGCTGTCGCCCGAGGTCACCGCCTCGAGCGCCGACCGCGATGTCAGGCTCGGTCAGCCGGCCGTCGTGCTCGCCGAGGTCGCCGCCAACTGCGACGCAGAGCTGATCGTCGTCGGGTCCCGCGGTCGCGGGGCATGGCGCTCCGCGGTCCTGGGCTCCGTCTCGACGGAGGTCGCGCATCTCGCGCAGTGCCCGGTGATGATCGTCCCCGAGCGCGCTGCCGTCAAAAGCCGTACGACCTGAAGCATCACACCGCCGCGTGACCGTGCCGGCGGTCCTGCGCCTGCATCTCGCCGATGATGCGCAGCGCGCGGGACCTCACCTCCCGTGGGTCGAGGCCCAGCGTGGTGGCGATCTCGTCGACGTGGACCCTGGCGAACAGCATTCCGAGGATCGGAAGATCCTCAGAACCCAGTCGGGACGAGGCTGCCTCCATCGCTTCGGGATCCGGCGAGCGCAGCTCTGCTTCGCCGGCGGCGACGGCGTCGATGGCGGTCAAGAGCACCTCGACGGGAGCGTTCTTGGAGACGATCGCGTCGGCCTGGGCGATCGTCGCGGGTACCGCGAAGACGTGATCGACGTAGGCCGAGTAGATGATGACGCCGGGCGGCCGCGGGAGTTGCTTGAGGCGAAAGCAGGCGCTCAGACCATCGCCGCGGCGGAGCGCGTAATCGAGGATCACCACGTCAGGCTGCCGGTGGCCAAGAGCGATCGCGAGCTCCTTCTCGCTCGAGACGGCGCCAAGCAGGCGATAGCCGGGCTCTTGGTCGAGTAGGCGCTCGAGTCCAGCCCGCAAGGCGGGATGGTCGTCGACGACGAGCACGCTGACGGCTGGCGACTGCATCACCCGGGAGCCTTGTCGCTCGCGCGCGAACGGACAATGGGTGGGAATCCCGATCCTCCCCCTCGTCATCACCCACGGCCGCGCGAGGCTACGGCGTGATGAGCCCACGCCGGATGGCATAGCGCGTCAGGTCGACGCGGTCGCGCATGCCGAGCTTCTCGAGGATGTTCGCGCGGTGACGATCGACGGTCTTGCGGCTGATGAAGAGCATCGCGGCGATCTCGTCGCTGGTATACCCCTCCGCCACGAGCTTGACCACCTCGAGCTCGCGCGGCGTAAGCGGATCCAGCGACGCGGCATCGCCCCCGCGGGCGCGCTCGAGGTGCTCGCGGACCAGAGCCGCCACCGCTCCCGCATACAGGAACGTCTCACCTCGCATGGTCGCGCGACAGGCATTGACGAGGTCTCGATCGGCGGCCGTCTTGAGCACGTATCCCGATGCTCCCGCGCGCAGCGCCTCGAACAGGAACTGCTCGTTCTCGTGCATCGAGAGCATCAGGATCCGCAGCGCAGGCTTCCGTGCCGCGAGCTCACGCGCTGCCTGGAGACCCGTCATGCGCGGCATGGTCACATCGAGGATCGCCAGTTCCACGTCGTCGGCGAGCGCACGCTTGACCGCCTCGGCCCCATCGTCGACCTCGGCCACGACCTGGAAGTCGGGCTCGTCGCTGAGGAGCTCCCGCAGCCCGTGGCGGACGACCGGGTGATCGTCCGCGAGCAGCACGCGCGTCACGAGCGGATCGGTCATGAGCCGTCCCTGGCCGGCAGCTGCAACGACACCTCGGTGCCGTGAGGCTCGACGGTTCGGACGGTGAGTTGTGCCCCGACGAGCAGCGCCCGCTCACGCATGCCGCGGATCCCGTTCGAGTCGCCCGCAGCCTGCGCCGAGATCCCCACACCATCGTCGCGCACGGCCACGACCACGCCACGATCGGGGCTCGATCCGAGCGTCAGCGTCACGTGGCGGGCATGGGCGTGCCGAACCACATTCGTCAAGCTCTCCTGCACGACGCGGTAGATCACGAGCTCTTCCTCGGACGTAAGGGGCAGGTCACGCTCGAGCCGGCGCTCGACCTCGAGCGCGGCCTGATCGGCGACCGTCGTGCAGAGTGCCAGCAACGCGCTCTGGAGCCCAAGTTCGTCAAGCGCTTCGGGGCGCAGCCGCCGCGCGATGAGTCGCACCTCTTCCGCAGCTTCTCGGGCACCCTCCCGGAGCCCGACGACATCCGCGCGGAACTCCTCGGGAGCGCGGCGCGCGAGCGTCTCACCGCGCAGGATCAGCCCCGTGAGCAGCTGGCCGATCTCGTCGTGCAGTTCTCGCGCGATCCGTCGTCGCTCGGCCTCCTGGGCGGCCAGGGCGCGACGGCCGCTGTCTCGTCGCTCGCCCTCGAGGCGATCGAGCATCTCGTTGAAGGCCTCCGCCAGCGCCACGACCTCCTCATCGCCGACATCGGCGTCGATGCGCTGACCGGGAGCGAGCGGGTCGACCTTGTGCATGACCTCCGTCAGGGTCTGCAGCGGCGCGAGAGCCCGCTGGAGGAAAGCACGGTAGATCAACAGCGTTACGACGAATCCGCTCAGGATCACCGCCAGCTCGGTCAGGGCGGTCGGCACAGACACCGTGATCGGCGCCAGCACCAACACGGCCACAGCGAACCCCACCACGGCCGAATAGGTCAGGAAGAGCCGGCGAAACAGCGTCATGCGGCGCACACGGCGACCGCGACGCGAGCGCTGCTCAGGAACAGCAGGTGCGGTTCGCGCAGCCACCTCACGATCGTGACACACCGCCCGCGATCCGCCGGCAGACGCGCCTGCAAATACATCGCTGTCCAAGCGCAGATGGTGATCCGTGCTCATGGCAACCGCCGCCGACCTCGCACAGGCTGTTGCCATGAACCAGCCAGACCAACCCAAGCCTTCATCGCTGCTGACGCAGGCCGAGTACCTGCTGCACCGAGACCGCCTCCAAGAGCTCCGGCGCGTGCGCGACCGCGACCTTCCCGAACTGCTCCGAACTGCAAGGGGCTTCGTCGCAAGTGACGCCGAGGAGGAGATCGCGCAGATCCGCGACGACCACGTGTTCGTCGAGACGCGCATCGCGCACCTCGATGCGCTCCTCCGTGACGCGCACGTCATCGCCGACGGCGAGGCAGTCGGCACCGCCTTCCCCGGGCGCCTCGTCGAGGTTGAATACACAGGGAGCGGCAAGCTGGCGACCTATCGGATCGCCAGCACGGGAAGCCTGGTCGGCCTCGGCAGCCCCCGCGCCGTCTCCGCCGGGTCGCCTGTGGGGCAGGCCGTGATCGGCCGGGTTCCTGGCGAGCTCGTGTCGGTGAAGCTCCCGAACGGCCGCGCCGAGGAGCTCCGCATCGTCTCCGTACAGGACGGCGTCGAAGGCCTCGCAGCAGCATGAGCATTCTCGTATGGGCCATGATCGGCATCGCCGTGTGGCACTTCGCCGTACTGGTGCCCGACAGGTTCACCGGCGGCATCATCGGTGCGTTTCTCGCCGCGGTCGCGGGAGCGCTTGTGGCGGGCTACCTCCTCCCGTCACCGGGGGTGCCGATCGACAACCCCCCGGGCCTCAACAAGGCGATCTGGCCCGTCCCCGGCGCGCTGATCGGGCTCGCGCTCCTCTACGCGCACGGAGCTCGTCGGGAGCGCCGGACGGACGGAGCGCCGGACTGACGCGTGGCTGCGGCTCAGTCCGAGGCGAGCGCGCCCGCCCGGCATGGTGGTGTCGAAGCTCATGACGTCGAAGCGCCAGGGGCGGTCCGCAGCAACACCTCGACGCACCTTCTCGCCTCATCGCAGCGCCGTCCGGCGAGCCGCGCCGCGTCGGCGGCGTCGTGAAGAGATGCCAACGTGGCCGCGAACCGTTCGTGGGAAGGCGGCGGTGACGTCGGCCAGCTCGCCGCGGCGCGCCGGTAGCGGCTGGAGACGCGGTGATCGAGCGGCTCGGCCTCGGGCACGACCCTGGGGGCCGACGCCGCAAGTGCGCGGCCGGCGGCTCGGATCGCCTCGGCAAGCGCCTCGAGTTCACTGGGCAGCGTCTCGACGCCGCCGCGGCGATCGGCGCGGCCGACTCCCGCGGCGGCGACCAGCAACTCGTCCGCCGCGGTGCCGTTCGTTCGTTCTGAGAGCATGGCCTCACCGTGCCAGCGGGCGGGCGCCGCGAGAATGGGGTCGGCCGAGCATCCCGCGCGCGACGGCTACCCAGTCCGCGTGGAAAGGGCGTCCTGCTCTTCGGCCCTCCCGGCACGGGCAAGACGCTGCTCGCGCGCGCCGTCGCCGGAGAAGCCGACGTGCCGTTCCTATCCATCTCCGGATCGGACTTCGTCGAGATGTTCGTCGGCGTCGGCGCCGGCCGTGTCCGCGACCTCTTCGCGCAAGCCAGGTGCGAGGCCGAGGTCCTCGCCGTCGGATCTCGAGGACGCAGCGCATGGTGCTCGGCCGTCCTGGGATCCGTAACAGCCGAGGTCGCCCAGGTCGCGTCGTTCCCGGTGATGATCGTTCGCCGGTAGCTGAAGCCAGCCCGCAGTGCAGGATGTTGCAGCAGCCAGGTAAGGATTCCCGGCGCGGGGACGCAGATCAGATGAAGCCCCCGCTCCCAGCGGCGGGCGCACCGATACAAAGGAGCTCTCCATGGCTGCCTCCTCCGCAGGCCGGCAACCGATATCACGGCGCGGCCGTGCAGTAACGCTCGACGACACGGCCCAGTCCGTCGCGCATACCGATTGGCGCGACGCTCGCTACCAGGCCTTCGCGCTGCTGCGAATCACGTTCACCGTCGCGCCGATTGCGTTCGGTCTGGACAAGTTCTTCAACGTCCTCGTCGACTGGCCGATCTACCTCGCTCCCTGGATCAACGACATCGCGCCCGGCTCCGGCCAGGACTTCATGTACTTCGTCGGCGCCACCGAGATCGTCGCCGGCGTCATCGTCGCGCTCAAGCCCCGCTACGGCGCCTACGTCGTCGCCGGCTGGCTGGCTGGCATCGTCATCAACCTCCTGACCGCCTCTGGCTACTACGACGTCGCCCTGCGCGACTTCGGGCTCATGCTCGCGGCGCTCACGCTCGCACGGCTCGCCTCTGTCTACGACCCCCCGCTGCGGCTGCGCCGCCGATGACGCGGCTTCAAGCCAAGCCGCCGCCGACTGCGACGCGGTGACGCTCGCGACGACGGCGAGATGCATACGCGCACCCATTGGAACGCGGCCGGCAGGTCGTGATCATCGGCTCCAGACGCTGAGCCGGAGGATCGGATGAGCGTACATCCCAGCGCAGTCTTCGTTATCCGACCTGGAAGTGCCGGCGGGCGCGGGGCCTGAGTGATCAGCCGTGACCCGAAGAGCCGTGGCCCGAAGGAGTGCTTGCACATGTTCACCGAGAGGGTGACCCACCGCCGGTCAACAGCAACGCCGCCGCAGGCGTCGAGCATTGCCGTCGGCGTCTGAGGCCCATGTCTACGCTCGGCGTCATTCTCGTAGTCGTGGGCGCCGCGCTCATGGTGGCGGAGGCGCATGTGCCGACGCACGGCGCGCTCGGCACGGGTGCGGCGGCGGCGCTGACCGCGGGCGTCGTGCTCGCGCTCGCCGGGGCCGGCGCTCCCGGCGGCGCCGTGGCGGCGGCCGGTGTCGCCGTCGCCCTGGCTGGCCTCGCGCTCGCCTGGTTGCTGCTGAAGACGTCGCTCGCGGCACACCGGCTGGCAGTCCGCAGCGGGCCCCGGGCCCTCATCGGGCGCGTGGCGACCGTGCGCTCGTTGCCGGCGCCCGTCGGCCAGGTGCAGATCGACGGCGTGCTCTGGCGCGCGCGTATGTGGGAGCTCGAGGAGCAAGGCGTGCCCGTGGCCGAGGGCAGCGCCGTGGTCGTCGAGTCGATCGACGGCCTCACTCTTACTGTCCGACCGGCCGAGGAATGGGAGGTGCATTGAGATGAGCGCTGTTCTGGTGCTGCTGGTGGTGCTTGGTGTTCTGGTGATGTTGGGGGTGTCGCTCGCCGGCGCGTCGGTGCGCGTGCTGCGCGAGTACGAGAGAGGCGTGGTCTTCCGCTTCGGCCGCCTCGTCGCCCAGAAGGGTCCGGGCCTGGTGTTCCTGATCCCGATCGCCGATCGCATGGTGCGGGTGACCCTGCGAACCATCACGCACACGATCCCGCCGCAGGACGTGATCACGCGTGACAACGTGCCCGCTCGCGTGGACGCCGTCGCCTACTTCCGGGTCGTGGACCCGGACGCGTCGGTCATCGACATCGAGGACTACTTGCGGGCGACCTCCGAGATCGCAAAGACCACGCTTCGCTCGGTGCTCGGCAAGGCCGAGCTCGACACTCTGCTCTCGGAGCGCGAGCACCTCAACGAGGATCTGCAGCGCATCATCGACGAGCAGACCGAGCCGTGGGGAATCAAGGTGGTCGCGGTCGAGATCAAGGACGTCGGCATCCCCCAGGACATGCAGCGCGCCATGGCCCGCCAGGCGGAGGCTGAGCGCGACCGGCGCGCGAAGGTGATCAACGCCGAAGCCGAATTCCAGGCCGCCGCGCGACTGGCAGAGGCAGCCGACCTGCTCTCGGCCAGCCCGGCGGCGCTGCAGTTGCGCTACCTGCAGACCCTCTCCGAGGTCGGCAAGGGCGAGGGCTCCACTGTGCTGCTACCGCTGCCCTTGGACATCATCGGCGCGCTCGCTCGCGGAGTTGGGGAAAACGGCGGAGTCGGGGACAACGGGCGAGGGAACGGGCGGGGACTGGCCTCGGTCGAATGACCGAGGCCAGGCGTCATCGCTGAGCGTCGCGGTAGTACGCGGCGTTGTGTCCGATGTAGTCCTCCCATTCGGGCGGCACCATGTCCTCCGAGGTGATGGCGTCGACCGGGCATGCCTCGACGCAGGCGTCGCAGTCGATGCATTCCTCAGGGTCGATGTAGAGCTGAGCCGCCGCCTCGAACCCCGGCTCGTCCGGCGTCGGATGGATGCAGTCGACCGGACATACCTCGACGCATGATGTGTCCTTCGTGGCGATACACGGCTCGCTGATCACGTAGGCCATAGCGACCTTTCGGAGGGATTACACACTGGGCGTGGGAAAATACCAGCGTCAGCCTTCGTTTACCAAGCCACGGTGTGCAAAACTCAGGGCGCGATGGATCTGCCGACGCGACCGGACGCCCTGGCTCTCCCCACCCGCAGGCGCCTTTTCGCGGTCTTGAGCGATCTGCGACGGCCGGCTGGGACCGAGGAGCTCGCCGAGCGAGTCGCGCTGCATCCCAACGGCGTCCGCCTGCAGCTCGAGCGGCTGCGCGACGCAGGCCTCGTCACGCGTGAGCGAGTCCCCCAGGGTCCGGGACGGCCACGAGACATGTGGGCGGTTGCATCCGACGCCCGGCCGTGGGACGAGGCCCCGAGCGGGTACACCGACCTTGGGCGCTGGCTCGCTCGTCTGATCTCAGCTCGCAGGACCAGTCGCCGGAGCGTGCAGGCGAGCGGTCGGGAGATTGGCCGCGATCTCGCGCCCGTCGGCAGCACATCTCCTCCCGAAGAGACGTTCCATGCCACGCTGGCGTCGTTGGGGTTCCAGCCACGGCGCGACGTCGATGCGTCGGGGAGGCTCACCTACCGCCTGTGCAACTGCCCCTACCGCGAGGCGGCGCGTGAGAACCAAGACGTCGTGTGCACGCTGCATCGGGGCATCACGCTGGGCCTGCTCGACGAGCTCGCCCCGGGGACCAAGCTGACCGGCTTCGTGCCCCGCGACCCCGACACCGCCGGCTGCCTGATCGAGCTGCACGACGGCATGGTCGATGACGCCATCGACGCCGCAGGACCGACCGCCGCACCGCGGCGCCCGGCATAACCCCCTCGGCGTCCGACGGCGCGCCGCCGACGGGCGCGCGCAGGCGTCGCAGACTCCACCCGGTCGGCGCTGTTGGTACTCAATCTCGTCCGGGTCTGCGGTTCCGGCCGTGCTCGCAGCCGTTGACCGCAGGACGGCTTCCTGCAGCTGGAAGGCGTGTGGACATTGGTGTCGGCGCGGGGCTGCTCCGCATCCGATGTGATAGTTTACACAGTACGAGTGTGAAAACTACTTCCAGAGGTGCCCTCATGGTCCTCGAGGCCAAGCCTGTCCGTCCCGCTCGCAGCCCCCGCACGGGCGTCCCAACCGCGCGGCCACCCCGGACACGCCGGCGCCGCGACGCCGGACACGCAACCGCGCGCACGCAACGACCGGCGCCCCCGCACAGCGCGCGACCCTCGCCGTCCGAGACGAGCGCGTCCCTGCCGGATCGCGGCATCCGCGTCGTGCTCACTTTCGTCGCGGCGATGCTGATCATGGTCGCCGGCGTAACGCTCGTGGGAGCGGTGGATCAGTGGTGGGTGCTGGCGCCCGTGATGCTGGTCGACTTCATCCTGACCTTCGTCGTGGTCGCGCTGTTCGTGGAGCTGCTCGGTGAGGGTGGCTGAGGTTCTGCCCGGCGTCGGCAGGTGACAGACGAGCGGCGGTCGCTCAGCCGCGGCGCGGCCTGCGGCGCACCGGGGAGCGCCCGGCGGGCTGTCTCGGGGCGTCGCCGGCAGCGATGTCCGGGATCGGCAGGCTCAGCGGCCGCCCTGTGCTGACGGTGATCGTCTGGCCATAGTGCGTGACCTGGAGCGGCAGACCCTCCAGGAGCGAGTAGAGCGCCTGGCTGTGGCTGAGCTCGATCCGGAGGCGCCGCGCGCGAAAGCACATGCCGAAGGCCAGACGTGTGAGTCGCTCTGGCAGCCGCGGGGTGAAGCTCAGGGCACCATCGTGGTCGCGCATGCCGCCAAATCCGGCGACCGCGACGATCCAGGCACCCGCCAGCGAGGCGATGTGCAGCCCGTCGCGCGTGTTGTGCTCGAGGTTGTCGAGGTCCATCAGGGCGGCCTCGGCGAAGTAGTCGTAGGCGAGCTCGGTGTGCCCGACCTCTGCGGCGATCACCGCCTGCGTGCACGCCGACAGCGAGGAGTCGCGCACCGTCAGCGCCTCGTAGTAGGCGAAGTTGCGGGCCTTGTCCTGCGCGCTGAACGCGTCTCCACGCAAGTGCAGGGCGAGCACGAGGTCGGCCTGCTT
>JBDTMF010000075.1:0-19331 GCA_039934455.1 Solirubrobacteraceae bacterium | reverse complement strand
GGTGCGCCGGGTGCGGCGCGGTCGGCCGCTCGGGCGCGGACCGCTTCGGAGCCGCTCGCTGTCGCGGCGCCCGCGGCCGCTGCCGTCCCGCCTGTCGCCGCCGCGCCGCGCGCCGTTGCTCGGCCTGCCGTCGCCGGTCCGGGCGCTGCCCGTCCTCCCCTCGCTGCCGGTTCGCCCTTCGAGCGCGCTCCACGCGTCGCCGCTTCCGCGTCAGCTCCTCCGACCCTCGGCGCGCCGACGAGGCGCGCGCCTCGGGCGGTGCCACGGGAATCCCCGCATCGCTCGGCAGCCGTGGCGGCGCCGGGGCGAGGCGCGGCCAGGCGACCGCCAGACCGATCAGCGCCAGGACGACCGCGGCGCGCCCCGCGTTGCCCCACCGCACCCGCCCGGGCCGCTCGCCTCGCATGCCCCGGGCTAGGCGCCACGGCCGGTCCGCTCGCCCCCGCGTTGCTAGCATCCTGCGCCGCATGGCGACCGAACCTCCCGTCTACGACCTCGTCCTCCTGCTCGACACGCAGGCAGACGAGGAGCGCCGTACCGAGATCCTGGACAACGTCCAGGCTTCGATCGAGGCGTCCGGTGAGATCGTCGGCCGCCACGACTGGGGCGTTCGCCCGACGGTCTATGAGATCCACAAGCGCCCGGACGCGGACTACCACCTCTTCCTGTTCCGCGGCGGCGTCGAGCTGCTCGAGCAGCTCGACCACACGCTGAAGATCACGGACGGCGTCCTGCGCTTCCGGATCATCAAGCTCCGCGCCGGCACGCCCCCTCCGCCCGAGATGGGCGCCGCCGCAGTCGCAGCCGCCCCAGTGGGCGACGCGGACGAGTCCTAGCCTCACTTCGTCACGACTTCGCGACGATTTCGCCGCAACTTGCGGCACGGTGGCCGGACGGTCCGAACCCCGATCTAGACTCGGCGTCCGAGAGTCGAGAGAAGTCTTCGAAAGGAGCCACGCTGTGGCCGCCACCAACATCAATGTCGTCGTCCTCACGGGCAACCTCACGCGAGATCCGGAGCTCCGGTCCCTGCCGAGCGGCATGTCCGTCTGCTCGCTGAGGATCGCCTCCAACACCCGCCGCAAGGGCCAGGGCGGCGACTGGGAAGATAAGGCGAACTTTTTCGATGTGACGGTCTGGGGCGCCCAGGGCGAGAACTGCGCCCGCTTCCTCAGCAAGGGCCGTCCCGTCGCGCTGAACGGGCGCCTCGAGTGGCGTGAGTGGCAGGCCCAGGACGGCACGAAGCGCCAGAACGTCGAGATCATCGCCGACTCCGTGCAGTTCCTCGGCGGTCGCGAAGAGGGCCAGGGTGGCGGCGGCAACGGCTTCACGCCGCAGTCCGACGTCCCGGTCAACAACAGCGACTTCCAGCCCGTCGCGGCACCCGCCGGCGCCGGCCCCGCGGACGACGACATCCCCTTCTAGGCCGCGCCCTACCCCGATCCGGCGGCCCTCGTGGCCGGCCGGCCGCTGCGCGTCTGCCACAATGGGACCCCCGCGCCCCTCGCGCGGCGGCTTCGTGCGCCCCACGGGCGCCCCGTGACCCGCAGCACACGAAAGGTCTTCAAGTGGCAAAGCAGCGCAGCCGGCCGACGCGCCGGCGTGACAAGAAGGGCGGACCCGGCTCCGGTCGTCGGAAGTCGTGCCAGTACTGCCGCGACAAGGTCGAGCACGTCGACTACAAGGACATCGCCTCGCTCCGGAAGTTCATCTCGGACCGCGGCAAGATCCGCTCGCGCCGCATCACGGGCGCGTGCCGCCGGCACCAGAACCAGATCGCCACGGCGGTCAAGCGTGCGCGCGAGGTGGCCCTGCTCCCCTACGTCGGCGACACGCGCGAATCGCGTGACGAGCGCGGCGGCGGGCGGGATCGTGACCGCGATCGCGACCGCGACCGTTAGGTAGCCCCATGCCCCAGGCGATCATGCTCCAGGACCACGAGACGCTGGGCGGCCGCGGGACGGTCGTCGACGTCTCGAAGGGCTACCTGCGCAACTACCTGATCCCGCGCAAGCTCGCGGAGCCCGCGACCAAGGGCTCCGTCGCGGCCGCGCAGCGCCGCCAGGTGCAGGCCGACAAGGCGCTCGAGGAGGCCACCTCCAAGGCCCGCGACAACGCCGAGCTGCTCAACAAGACGGTGCTCACGATCACCCACCAGGCCGGCGACGACGGCCGCCTGTTCGGGTCCGTCACCACGCAGGACATCGTCGACGCGATCCAAGAGGCGCGCGGCATCCGCATCGACAAGCGCAAGGTCCACCTCGACGAGCCGATCAAGACCGTCGGGACCCGCATGGTCGTCGTCGAGGTCGCCGACGACGTCACCGCGACCATCAAGACGATGGTCGTCGAAGAGAAGTAGCCCGGGACGCGCCGCGGCGAGTCCGCGGCGCGCCATCGAACACGGGCGCTTCGCAACAACTCTGCGCAGGAAGCGGGGAAACCCTCACACGATCGCCGAGCGCTCCGGTGGCCGACCTAGACTCGACCGCCCCGATGGCCATCGCCGACCGCAACGGGGACGCCGCCGCCGCGCCGCCCCAGAACCTCGAAGCCGAGCAGTCCGTGCTCGGCGCCGTCCTGCTGTCGGACACCGCGCTGCCGGCGCTGATCATCGACGAGCGCCTCCAGCCGGAGGACTTCTACCGCGAGGCCCACGGCCTGATCTTCCAGGCCATGCTCGACCTCCACACGGTCGGCGAGCCGGTCGACGCGCTCACGCTCGTCGAGCACCTCAAGCAGAGCGGCCTGCTCGACCGCGTCGGCGGCCGCGCCGCGGTCGACCTGCTCGCGGGCTCGGTGCCCGCCGTCGGCAACGTCCGGCAGTACGCGCGCATCGTGCGCGAGAACGCGATGCTGCGGCGGCTGCTGCGCGCGTCGTACGAGATCCAGGCCCGCGTGCACTCGCACGAGGCGTCACCGCGCGATCTGGTCGACCTCGCCGAGCGCTCGATCCTCGAGGTCGCGCACGAGGACCGGCGCAAGGACTTCCGCGCCATCCACGATCTGCTCTCCAGCGAGCTCGACAAGCTCGAGCAGCTTTCCGCCGAGGGCCTCTCCGTCACCGGCACGCCCTCCGGCTTCGAGGACCTCGACCGCATCACCGGCGGCTTCCAGGCCGGCAACCTGATCATCCTCGCCGCAAGACCGGGAATGGGTAAATCGGCCCTGATGGCCAATTTCGCCGAGTACGCTGCGCTCAACAGCGAGAAGGCGGTCGCGCTGTTCTCGCTCGAGATGTCGGAGTCCGAGCTCGCCCAGCGCTTCATCGCCTCGCAGGCCTCGATCAAGGGCGACGACCTGCGCAAGGGCAAGGTGCCGCCTGCGCGCTGGGGCAAGATCCTCGCCGCCTCCAACCGGCTCGCCGAGTCGTCGCTGTTCATCGACGACTCCTCGGACCTGTCCGTGCTCGACGTGCGGGCGAAGACGCGGCGGCTCGCGCAGCAGCAGGCCGACGGGCTCGGGCTCGTGCTGGTCGACTACCTGCAGCTGATGCGGGCGACCGGCCAGACCGACAACCGGGCGGAGCAGGTGGGGCAGATCTCGCGCGGGCTCAAGACGCTGGCGCGCGAGCTCGAGGTGCCGGTGATCGCGCTCTCGCAGCTCAACCGCGGCGTCGAGCAGCGCTCGGACAAGCGCCCGATGCTCTCCGACCTGCGCGAGTCCGGCGCGATCGAGCAGGATGCGGACCTCGTGATGTTCATCTACCGCGACGAGTACTACGACGAGGACTCCGACGACGAGGGGATCGCGGAGGTCCACATCGCCAAGCACCGCAACGGCGGCCTCTCCACGATCAAGCTGACCTTCCAGGGCGAGTACCCGCGCTTCATGTCGTACGTCGGCCAGGATCATTACTGACGTGGCCGCCTGTCCCGATGACCGCTGCGACGGCTCCGGCTTCCTCTACGACGACGACACCCGCCGCGCGCGCGACTGCACGTGCCGGCCGCGGCGGCTCGCGCGCCGCAAGGCGCGCAAGCTCGCGGGCGTGATCCCGAGGCGCTACCAGGGCGTGTCGTTCGACCGCCCGCCGGTGACGCAGATCGACGCGACCGTGGTCCGGACGGTTCGCCGCTACGTCGACACACTCGAGGAGCGGCTCGAGGAGGGCAAGGGGATCTGGTTCCAGGGCGACGTCGGCACCGGCAAGACGACGCTCGCGATGCTGATCTCGGCCGAGGCCCTGCGCCGCAGCCACTCGGTCGCGATCTACTCGCTCCCGCGGCTGCTCGGCCTGTTGCGCGAGACGTTCAACGACGAGTCGGAGAGCTCGCTGAGCCAGCTGTTGGACCGGCTCGCCGCCGTCGAGCTGCTGCACGTCGACGACGTCGGCGCCGAGCAGACCTCGCCGTGGGTGCTGGAGCAGCTGTACACGATCGTCAACACGCGCTACGAGGACGGGCGGGCGATGCTGCTCACGACCAACCTCCGGCCGGACGAGCTGCGCGAGCAGATCGGAGAGCGGACGGTCTCGCGGATCATCGAGATGTGCGGCGATCCGCTGATGCTCTGCGGGACCGATCAGCGGATCTCGCTGCCGGATCCGTTCGCTGACGACGGGCCGCTTTCCTACGGCGCGCCGCGGGCGCGTCCGCTGGCCTCGTAGACTTCATCCACGGCATGGCCGGCATGGTGATCGTGGGCGCCCAATGGGGCGACGAGGGCAAGGGCAAGGTCATCGACCTCCTGGCCGAGAACGCCGACCTCGTGATTCGCTTTCAGGGCGGCAACAACGCCGGGCACACGATCGTGCGCGAGGGCGAGAAGTGGGCCTTCCACCTGATCCCGTCCGGGATCCTCTATCCCGGCAAGCTGTGCGCGATCGGCAACGGCGTCGTGATCGACCCGAAGGTGCTGACCGGCGAGCTCGACAACCTGCGCGCGAAGGGCATCGACCTCTCCGGGCTGCGCATCAGCGCCAACGCGCACCTGATCATGCCCTACCACCTGATGCTCGACTCGGCGGGCGAGGCGCGGCTGGGCAAGCTCCAGATCGGCACCACGCGCCGCGGCATCGGCCCCTGCTACGCCGACAAGGCCGCGCGCCTGGGCATCCGCGTCCAGGACCTGCTCGACGAGAAGATCCTGAAGAAGAAGATCGTGCTCGCGATGGAGCCGAAGCGCCTTTCGCTGCGTCCCTTCGCCAAGGCGCCCGAGCTCGACCTGCAGTCGATGACCGACGCCTACCTGACCTACGGGCACCGCATCGAGCAGTACATCGCCGACACCGCGCGCCTCACCTGGGACGTGCTCGACGGCGGCGGCGACGTCCTGTTCGAGGGCGCGCAGGCGACGATGCTCGACATCGACCACGGCACGTATCCGTTCGTGACCTCGTCCAACCCGGTCGCGGGCTCGGCCTGCACCGGCACGGGCGCCGGGCCGAAGGACATCGACGAGATCTGGGGCATCACGAAGGCCTACGCCACCCGCGTCGGCGCCGGCCCGTTCCCGACCGAGCTCGAGGGCGAGCTGGCCGACACGCTGCGCGAGGCGGGCGGCGAGTACGGGACGACCACCGGCCGCGCCCGCCGCGTCGGCTGGATCGACCTCGTCGCGCTGCGCTACGCCGCGCGGCTGAACACGATGACCGCGCTCGCGGTCACGAAGCTCGACGTGCTCACCGGGCTCGGCCCGCTGCGCGTCTGCACGGCCTACCGCGGCGCCGAGGAGGCGCGCTTCGACACCTACCCGTACCACCAGACCGTGCTGCACCAGGCCGTCGGCGAGTACACCGAGCTGCCGGGCTGGGACGAGGACATCACCAAGGTCCGCGACGAGGCCGACCTCCCGCAGGCGGCTCGCGACTACCTCGCCTTCGTCGCCGACTTGATCGGCGTGCCGATCGCGCTGATCGGCGTCGGCGCCGGGCGCGATCAGGTCATCTGGACGGAGGCAGGCCGAGCGACCGCCGCCGGCCGCCCCGTCGGCGTCGCCTAGCGCCTAGTCGTTCACGACCCGCGTGTTGACGATGAAGTCGTGCAGCGCGCGGTTCTCCTCGTCCCACAGCGGCCACAGGTAGTCGAGCAAGGGCGCGAGCCCGACCGTGAACGAGCCGGCGATCCCGAACCCGATCGTCTTGACGACGACCTCGCGCACCATCGCGAAGCCGAAGGTGACGGGCTCCCCCGACGTCCGCACGACGCGGATGTTCATCGCCATGCGCCCGAGTGTCTTGCCGTTCGTGCGCGCCATCAGCACGGGCGCGTAGAGGAACGCGACGACCGTCACGCAGACGACCCAGAACAGCAGGCCGACGATCGCCGCGCCGATGCCGGTGTTGCTGTTGGACGCCCCGGCGACGCCGAGCGCGGCGCCGATGGGCACGAAGAGGACGAGCGCGCCAACGCCGATGATGAGGCCGTCGATCAGCTGCGCTCCGACGCGCGAGAGCCAGGTCGCGAGGACGAACTGGCCCATCACGCCGCCGTAGGCCGGAGGCGCGATCGGGCCGCCGGCCCCGGGGGGCGGCGGCGAGCCGTAGCCGGGCAGGGTGCTCGGGCGCTCGGGCGCGGGCGGCGCACCCGGCAGGCCGGACTCGTGGCGCGGGGGCTCGGGGGCATCGCCGCCGAGAGGATCGCCGGAGGAGAGGCCGCCGGAACCGCTGGGTGACTCAGTCATGGCGCGACTCTAACGCCAGTGCTCGACGAGGTCACGGTCTTCGACCTCGCGCACGACGCGGGCGGGCACGCCCATGACGACCGCGCGCGCGGGCACGTCGCCCGTCACGACGGCGCCCGCGGCGACGAACGCCTCCTCGCCCACCTCGACCCCGGGGCAGAGCACGACGCCGCCGCCGACGCGGCAGGCTCGCCGCAGCGTCGGGCCGTCCAGCGGCTCGCCGGGCGCGTGGCGGGCCATGGTGGAGTCGTTCGTCGTCGTGACCCCAGGTCCGACGAACACGTCCTGCTCGAGCACCGATCCGGCGGTGAGGTAGACGTCGGTCTGGACGCGCACGCGCGCCGCGATCGTCACGTCGTTGTCGACGCTCGACCCGCGGCCGATCACGCTGCCCGCGCCGATGAAGGCCCGCTCGCGCACGAAGGCCTGGTCGCCCACGATCACCTCGTCGCCGAGCTCGGCGCCGGCGAACACGATCGCCGCGCAGCAGACCACCGCGCCGCGGCCGAGCACGAGCGGCGCGGGCGCCTCGCGCGGCGCGCTCGAGTGGCGGGCGAGCTTGGGCGGCTTGCCCAGCACGGCGTGGTCCTGGATCACGCAGCCGTCGCTGATGACGGTGCCCGCGTGGATGACGACGTGCGCGCCGATCTGCAGCCCGTCGCCCAACCGGACGCCGTCCCCCAGGAACAGCCCGGGGGCGAGGTCAGACGGCTGCACTCTGCGCCCGGCGCGTCGCATCGAGGCGCGCCTGCAGCCCTTCCAGCACCCGCACCACCCGCAGCCCGCTCTCGCCGTCCGAGAGCGGCGCGCGGCCCTCGCGGATGCTCTCGACGAAGTGCTCGCACTCGATCCGCAGCGGCTCGCGGTTCGGGATCTGCGGGCTCCAGATGTCCCCCGTGCGCGTGATGTACTCGCCGTAGGAGGCCGTGTCCTGGTCGAAGCCCTTGTCGTAGACGGTGACCTTGCGCTCCAGGTCCATGTCGTCGAAGGTCGCCATCCGCTTCGAGCCGACGACGGTGAAGCGCCGCTCCTTGTGCGGGTCCAGCCACGACAGGTGCAGATGCGCCGCCAGCCCCGACGGGAAGCGCAGGTAGCCGAACACGACGTCCTCGATCCCCTGGCGCATGTAGGACTCACCGCGCGCGTCGAGCTCGGAGGGCTCCTCCTCGGCGAGGTGCAGGAGGACCGAGACGTCGTGCGCCCCGAGCGACCACAGCGCGTTCTCGTCGGCGCGCAGCTGGCCGAGGTTGAGGCGGTTGGAATAGATGTAGTGGATGTCGCCGAGCTCGCCCGAGTCGGCGATCTCCTTCAGCTTGGCGACGCCGGGGTGGTACTGGAGCAGGTGCCCGACCATCAGGATGCGGCCGGTCTCCGCCGCCGCGGCGACCGCGCGCTCGGCGTCGGCGACGGACTGCGCGAGCGGCTTCTCGACGAAGCAGTGCTTGCCCGCGCGCAGCACCCGCTCGGCGAGGGCGCCGTGGGTCGGCACGGGCGTGGCGAGCACGACGGCGTCGAGGTCGGGGTCGGTGAGCAGGTCGCCGAGGTCGGCCGTGAAGCGCGCGCCCGGGCAGGTGCGCGCGAAGCGCTCGCGCGCCGCCTCGGAGGCGTCGCAGCACCAGCTCAGCTCGCAGCCGGGCAGGCCGGCGAAGTTCCGCGCCAGATTCGGGCCCCAGTAGCCGAGGCCCGCGACGCCCACTCGGATCGTCACGAGCCCATCCTAAGGGCGGCCACGACGCGTTCGCCCGCGTGCCCGTCGCCGTAGAGCCGGGGCCGCTCGCGCGGAGGCGATCGCCGCAGCGCCGCCAGCGCCGCCTCGGCGTCGAGGTCGACCAGGACGTTCCAGCCCGCGTCGACCGTCTCGGTCCACTCCGTGGTCGAGCGCAGCGTCACGCACGGCGCCCCCGCGAGGTACGCCTCCTTCTGCACGCCGCCCGAGTCCGTCAGCACCGCGCGGGCGTGGTGCAGGAGCGCGGTGAACTCGAGGTAGCCGAGCGGCGGCGCGAGCCGCAGGTGCGGCGCGGCGTCGAGGCGCGCGCGCAGCCCGCTCGCCTCCAGGCGCGCCGCGGTGCGCGGGTGCAGCGGGAGGACGGCAGGCTCGGGCAGCGCCTCGAGCAGCCCGACGAGCCGTTCGAGCCGGGCGGGGTCGTCGACGTTGCCGGCGCGGTGGGCGGTCACGAGCAGGAAGCGGCCGGGCTCCACGCCGTGGGCCGCCGCGACCTCCGTGCGAGCGGCGGCGCGCGGGCCGAGCAACAGCGCGATATCGACCATCACGTCCCCGACCACCTCCACCCGCCCCGCGATCCGCTCCGCGCGCAGGTTCTCCGCCGCAGCCTCCGAGGAGCACAGGAGCAGCGCGGAGGCGTGGTCGGTCAGCACGCGGTTGAGCTCCTCCGGCATCGCGCGGTCGAATGAGCGCATCCCCGCCTCGACATGGGCGACCGGTACGCCGGCCTGGGCGGCGGCGAGCGCGCCCGCGAGCGTCGAGTTGGTGTCGCCGTACACGAGCACCAGGTCGGGGCGCTCGCTCGCGAGCAGCGCCTCGAGCGCTTCGAGCATGCGCGCGGTCTGGGCGGTGTTCGAGCCGCCGCCGAGGTCGAGCCGGTGCTCGGGCGCCGGGACGCCGAGCTCGGTGAAGAAGACCTGCGAGAGCTCCTCGTCGTAGTGCTGCCCGGTGTGGACGAGCACCTCGTCAGCCTGCTCCCGCAGCCGGTGGGACACCGCGGCCGCCTTGATGAACTGCGGCCGGTTGCCGACGACGGTTAGAACCCGCATGTCCGGGGGACCAGGTCCCTTACTGACATGTCGTCGCTAATCGGCAGCATCCGCGGAACGGTACAAGGCGTGATCGGCGCCACCGACCACGTCCTGTGGTGGGTCAGCTGGCACTCGGGCCGCACGGACGCGGTCCGGCCGGCCCCCGGGCGCCAGACCACTTAGGCGGGCGTGGGGGCGGCCAGCTCCCGCTCGACGCGGCGCTGGAAGCGGGCGTGCGCGTCGCTCGTCACCGGGCCGGGGGCGGACGGGAGCTCGATCTCGTCGACGACGGAGATCGGCATCACCTCGCGGACGGTGGAGGCGATGAAGGCCTCCTCGGCTGCTCGCACGTCGTCGAGCGTGCACGGGCGCTCGGAGACCTCGCACTCCTCGAGCAGCCGCGCTCGGGTGATCGAGGCGAGGATGTGGTCCTCGAGCGGTGGCGTGCACAGCGTCCCCTCGTGGACCCAGAAGAACGTCCACGTCGGGCCCTCGAGCACGCGGCCGTGCGGGGTGACGAACAGGCCCTCGTCGAAGCCCTGCTCCTTCGCAAGCCGGCCCGCGAGCATGTTGCCCGCGTACGAGAGGGTCTTGAGGCCGTCGAGGATGCGGTTGGGCGCGTACGTGATCGTCGCCACGCGCGCGACCGGCGGGCGCGGCGGCAGCGGCTCGATGATCGCGATTCGGCGGCCGCCGCGCGTAAGGACGACCCGCAGCAGCGCGTCGACCGGGCCGGCGGCCTCGAGCAGGGCGTCCAGCTCGCCGGCCAGCGCGTCGTGATCGGCTTCCAGCCGCAGTCCCTCGCAGGTGTGGCGCAGCCGGACGTCGTGGTCGGCCAGGCCGAAGGGACGGCCGCCGTAGAGGCGCATGACCTCGAACCCGCCGTCGCCGCGCAGCAGCCCCTCGTCCGTGATCGGGATGCGCAGATCGTCCGCGGGACCGATCGTGCCGTTGAGAGAAGCGAGATTCGTCATTGGCGTCGAGGCTACCGAAGGCCTATTGTCGCCGGAAGCGCTCACCCATGACAGCCACCCCGACCAGCCACCCCTTCGAGATCCGCGAGCACGATGAAGGCCCCGTGCACGTGATCGCGATGCGCGGTGAGCTCGACCTCGCGACCGCGCCGCGGCTCTGCGTCCGCATCGACGCGGCGCGCCGCGCGGGCTCGCGGCGGATCCTCGTCGACCTCACGACCGCGGAGTTCTGCGACTCCGCCGGCCTGCGGGCGCTGATCGGCTCGGACCGCGAGCTGGCCGCCCACGGCCGCCGCATGGCGGTCGCCGCGCTGGAGGGCAGCGCGGTCGGGCGCCTGTTCGCCCTCGCGGGCGCGAACGAGCTGCTCGAGATCCACCCGGACTGCGCCGCGGCCCTGGCGGCGCTCGCACCGCGCGTCACCTGAGCACGAGCCGCGGGGATCACGATGCCTGCGTGATGCCGACCGAGTTCTCGCCGCGGCGCAGCAGCCGGACCCCGAGGGCGACGGCGGCCAGCAGCGAGATCGCGCCGAAGGACACCTGCAGCGAGAGCACGCCCTTCTCGGTCCAGTAGACGTCGTCGAGTTCGAGCAGCAGTGCCGCCTCGTCGAGGATCAGGGCCGCGCCGGCGCCGAACGGCAGCGCGAGCCAGCGGTCGAGCTGCTTGCGGCGGACGGAGATCGAGGTGCTCCCCGCCGCCAGCGTGAGCGCGATGCCGGGCACGAAGTGGTGCACGCGGCGGTCGGCGATCGTGAGGTTGCGAAAGACCCCGTAGCCCCTGCCCGAGCGGATCAGCGCGGTCGAGGCGCGCGTGATGCCGAACGTCGCCGTGAACGAGACGAGCAGGTTGAAGACGGCGTTCTCGCGGCTGGAGGTCACGCGGTAGCCCTCGCGCACGACCGCGATCGTCTCGAGCGTCGCGGTGCCGGCGGCCTCGAGCAGGTCGTCGGTCTCCGTCGGCAGCGGCGCCGAGCCCCGGCGCCACACGCGCCCGAACTCGACCGCGCCGGCGCCGATCACCCCGGCGACCGCGACCGCGCCCATGGCCTGCGTCCGACGATCGAGCCTCAGGCCCGCGCGAATCCTCTTGCGCATCCGCCGACGCTACTGCGCCGGCGGGTAGATCCGCGCCGCGTAGTCCTCGATCATCCGGCCGGCACCGAAGCGCGGCCCGATCGTGCGCAGGGAGGCCCGGACCATCTGCAGCCAGGCCTGAGGCAGCCCGCTCGCGTCGCGGTCGTAGTAGGCCGGGATGACCTCGTCGGTCACGAGCCGGTAGAGCTCGGCAGCGTGGCGCCAGTCCTGCGCGCCGTGGTCGTGGTCGACCTCGCCGCTGATCGCCCACCCGTTCGAGCCGTCGTAGGCCTCGGGCCACCAGCCGTCGAGCACCGACAGCTGCAGCCCCGCGTTGATGGCGGACTTGATGCCGCTCGTCCCGCTCGCCTCGAGCGGCGGCCGCGGGACGTTGACCCACACGTCGCAGCCGCGGGTCATGGCGGCGCCGAGCTTGAGGTCGTAGTCGTCGAGGTAGACGACGCGACGGGCGACGTCTGGATGGGCCTTCATCTCGAACAGGCGCTGGACCAGCCGCTTGCCCTCGTCGTCCTTCGGGTGGGCCTTGCCGGCGAGGAGCAGCTGCACGGGGCGCTCGGCGTCGCCGAGCAGCGTGAGCGCCCGGTCGACGGCGCTGAGCAGCAGGTCGAGCCGCTTGTAGGTCGCGAAGCGGCGGGCGAAGCCGATCGTGAGCGCATCGGGATCGAGGCCCTCCGCCGCGGCGCGGACGTACTCCGGCGTGTCGCCGCGGCCGAGGCGGTCGTTCACGCTGCGCTCGCGCACGAGGTCGATCAGCGTCGCGCGCTGCGCGTTGCGCGCCGCCCACAGCTCCTCCGCCGGCAGCGTGGCGACGGCGTCCCAGGTCGACGGGTCGGTGGCGCGGTCGGCCCAGCCCTCGCCGAGGTGGCGATCGAGCAGGTCGCGCATCGGCGCGCCGATCCAGGTCGGGATGTGGACGCCGTTGGTGACGTGCGTGATCGGCACGTCCTCGACGGCGCGGTCGGCCCACAGGTCGTGCCACATCTCGCGCGCGACCTCGCCGTGGCGGGCGCTGACGCCGTTGGCGGCGCGGCTCAGGCGCAGCGCGAACTGCGTGACGCCGAACGGCTCGAAGGCCTCGTCGGGATGGGTCCGCCCGCGGCAGACGAGCGAGTCGACGTCGACGCCCAGCTCATTCGCGAGCGGGCGCAGCACCTCGGCCATCTGGGTCGCCGGGTAGCTGTCGTTGCCGGCCGGGACGGGCGTGTGGGTGGTGAACACCGTGCGCTCGCGCGCAGCGGCGAGCGCGTCGTCGGCCGCGACGCCGGAGTCGCTCCGCGCGGCGCGCGCGAGCTCGAGGCCGGCGAGCGCGGCGTGGCCCTCGTTGAGGTGCACGACGCTGGGCTCGATGCCGAGCGTGTTGAGCGCGCGCACGCCGCCGATGCCGAGCAGCGCGTACTGCCACAGCCGCACCCCGGGGTCGCCGACGTACAGGCGCGACGTGATCCAGCGGTCGGCCACGCTGTTCTCGGGCCGGTTGGCGTCGAGCAGCAGCAGCGGGACGCGGCCGACGTCGACACGCCAGAGCTGGGCGACGACCTCGCGGTCGCCGACCGGGACGCTGACCGTCAGCGGCTCGCCGTCGGCGCCCGTGACGAGCGCGGCGGGGTCGCGGTCGGGGTCGGTGTCGACCCAGTACTCGTGCTGCCAGCCCGACCCGTCGATGCGCTGGCGGAAGTAGCCGTGGCGGTACATGAGGCCGACTGCCACGAGCGGCAGCCGGCGGTCCGAGGCCTCCTTGAGGATGTCGCCGGCGAGGACGCCGAGCCCGCCGGAGTAGACGGGCAGCGAGCCGTGGATCGCGTACTCCGCGCAGAAGAAGGCGATCGGGCGCTCGGCGGTGACGCCGGTGGCGCTGATCGGACCCGCGCTGTCCGCGTTGACGGCCGTCTCCAGCGCCGTCACGCGCGCGAGGAAGCCCTCGTCCGCGGCGAGCTCGGCGAGCCGGTCCGGATGCGCCTCCTGGAGCGCGCGGACCGGGTTGGCGAGGCACAGCTCCCAGCGTTCCTCGTCGATCGAGGCGAACAGCTCGGGGCCGCCGGGCGTCCACGACCAGCGGTAGTTGTAGGCGATCGCGGCCAGCGCGGCGATCGGCTCGGGCAGTCGCGAGCGGAGCGCGGCGGCGGCCGCGGCGAGATCGGACGCGCCCGCGTCCGGGAGAACGGCTTCCTCAGGCATCGCGGAAGCGTAGTGAGCTGCTCTGCAAACGTCGTGGCGAATGCCACCCGCGGGCGCTCGTCGCCCAGCAGGCGCAGCTGCACGGCGTGATCGGCGGCCAGCGCGGTGCCGATCGCGTTCCTGCCCGCGCCGCTCTCGCTCCACAGCGCCCCGACCGCGAAGTTCATCGAGTTCGCCGTCGCGAGCCGGACGTGCGGGGCCCCGGGTGGACCCCCGCCGGGGTGCAGGGCGAAGCCCTCTTCGACGAGCCTCGCCTAGGGGCGTATGGTCGTGGAGGACGACCGGGTGATCATGTTCGCGGACCCCGAGGACGCGGCTGAGTACATCGACTTCGCCCTGAAGCCCGTCGCGTAGCGCCGGGAGAGAGGAGCTTCATGTACGAGAAGGACGGCGAGAAGTACTTCGTCATGGACAGCCACACCCACTTCTGGAACGCGAGTCCTGAGAACTGGGTGAAGGGGGCCGAGGAGTACGCCGAGGGGTGGATCAACTGCTTCCACGCCTACCAGGGGCTCGGGCCCGCCGAGACGCACTGGCCGATCGAGAAGTTCCAGAAGTACTCCGCGGAGGACTTCGAGAAGGACATGTTCGAGGACGGCCACGTCGACGTCGCCGTGTTCCAGCCGACGTATTTGAAGGAGTGGTACACGACCGGCTTCAACACGACCGAGATGGACGCGGAGATGGCCGCCAAGCATCCGGACCGGCTGATCGTCAACGGGCGCTTCGACCCGCGTGACGGCGACGTCGGCCTGCGGCAGCTCGAGGAGGACGCCGAGAAGTTCGGCCTCAAGGGCGTGAAGCTCTACACGGCCGAGTGGAACGCCGGCTCGCGCGGCTACAAGCTCGACGACGCGTTCGCGCAGCCCTTCTTCGAGAAGTGCATCGAGCTGGGCATCAAGAACGTCCACGTCCACAAGGGCCCGACGATCTGGCCGCTGGACAAGGACGCCTTCGACGTCGCCGACGTCGACAAGGTGGCCACCCGCTATCAGGACCTCAACTTCATCGTTGAGCACGTGGGCCTGCCGCGCATCGAGGACTTCTGCTTCATGGCGACGCAGGAGCCCAACGTCTACGCGGGTCTCTCGGTCGTCATCGGCGGCCTCATGCACGCCCGCCCGCGGTTCTTCGCCAAGGTCATGGGCGAGCTGATGTTCTGGGTCGGCGAGGACAAGATGCTGTTCGGCGCCGACTACGCCATCTGGGAGCCGAAGTGGCAGGTCGAGGGGCTCGTCGACTGGGACTACCCCGACGAGACGTTCTCGGACTACCCGGCGTTCACGACGGAGTCGAAGAAGAAGATCCTGGGCCTCAACGCGGCGAAGCTGTACGGCGTCGAGGTGCCGCAGGAGCTCCAGCTCTCCAACGGGGCCGGCACCCCGGCCGCCCAGGACGACGCTCAGCTGGTCGAGAGCCGCTCGTGACAGACCGCGCCCACGTCCTCGACGCGCTCGGGACCGTCTTCGATCCCGAGCTCGACGAGTCGATCACGTCGCTGAGGTTCGTCACCTCGTGCGAGGTGTCGGCCGACGGGGACGTGGACGTGCGGTTGCGGCTCCCGACCCCGCAGTGCGCTCCCAACTTCGCGTTCCTCATGGCCGCCGACGCACGCGATGCCGTGCGCCGGTTGCCTGAGGTGCGCGACGTGACCGTCGTCCTCGAGGACCACTACACGGGGAACGAGATCAACGGCGCGCTCAACCGAGGCGAGGCGTTCGCGGGCGCCTTCCCCGGCGAGACCGCGGGCGAGCTGGACGCCCTGCGCGAGCTGTTTCACCGCAAGGCGCTGGTCGCCCGCCAGTCGGGGATCTGCGAGAACCTCCTGGCCGCCGGCGCGACGCCCGAGGAGGTCGCCGCGATGCGGGTGGCCGACCTGCCCGACGATCCCGGCGCGCGCCGCTGCCTCGAGCTGCGCGGGCACCTGGACATCCCCAGCGACGCCGGCGCGCCGGCGTTCGTGCGGCCCGACGGCGCGCCGCTCGCAGCCACCGAGCTGACCCACTGGCTGCGGATGGCGAGGCTCGTGCGGACGAGCCTCGAGGCCAACGGGGGCATCTGCCGCTCCCTGCTGGCCGTGCGGTACGACCTCGACCCCGACCCTGAGGAGGTAGCGGCATGAACGCGGCCCGGCTTCACGAGTATCACCAGGCGCTGAAGGTCGAGCAGGTCGACGAGCCGAAGGCCACCGGGCCGTTCGACGTCGTGGTGAAGATCGGCGCGGCCGGGCTGTGCCGCACCGACCTCCACATCCAGGAGGGCCAGTGGGCCGAGAAGTCCGAGGTCGAGCTGCCCTACATCCCGGGTCACGAGAACGCGGGCTGGGTCCACGAGATCGGCTCCGGCGTCTCCAACGTCGAGGTCGGCGACACCGTGATCGTGCACCCGTTCATCTCCTGCGGGCTGTGCCGCCCGTGCCGCAAGGGCGACGACATGCACTGCGTCAACGGCTCCTTCCCCGGCATCAACCGCGACGGCGGGTTCGCCGAGCTGCTGCTCACGAGCGCGCGCTCCGTCGTCAAGCTCGACCCGTCGCTCGAGCCCGCGTCGATCGCGGCGCTGGCCGACGCGGGGCTGACGGCGATCCACGCCGTCAAGAAGGCGATCCCCGTGCTCGGCGCCGGCACCAAGGTCGTCGTGATCGGAGCCGGCGGGCTCGGGCACATCGGCATCCAGTGCCTGAAGGCCTACACGCCGACCGAGATCATCGTTGTCGACCCGAACGAGAAGGCGCTCGCGCTGGCGCAGGAGCTCGGCGCCGATCACACGATCAAGGTCGACACCCAGAGGACTTCGTCCTCGGGCACAGGCGGCTCGAGCCACATCGACGCCGTGCAGGAGCTCACCGACGGCATGGGCGCCGAGGCGATCATCGACTTCGTGGGCGAGAAGGGCGCCGTCGAGGACGGCGTGGCGATGATCCAGGACGGCGGCTTCTACTACGTCATCGGCTACGGCCAGAACATCGACATCCCGACGATCGACGTCATCTCGCGCGAGATCTCCTTCATCGGGAACCTCGTCGGGACCTACGTCGACCTGCAGGATCTGATGACGCTGACCGCGCAGGGCAAGGTCACGCTGCACACGACCACCTATCCGCTCGACGCCATCAACGACGCGATGGCCGACCTCGAAGGAGGCCGGCTGCAGGGGCGGGGCATCCTCGTTCCCGCCGCGGCGTAGGAAGGCAGGGACGGCATGGGCGAGCTCCTCCACTCAACGACGACGCGCGGCGGCGGTTGCAGGCGGGCGTCGACGAGCCAGCCGACGCGGGGGCCGAAGGGCCGCAACGTGGTGTTGGAGCGCCTGACCGGCGCGCCGACGATCACCAACGACGGCGTCAGCATCGCGCGCGAGATCGAGCTCTCCGATCCGTTCAAGAACATGGGCGCGCAGCTCGTGCGCGAGGTCGCCACCAAGACGAGCGACCTCACCGGCGACGGCACCACGACCGCGACGGTGCTCGCCCAGGCGATCGTGCGCGAGGGCATGCGCACGATCGACGAGGGCGCCAACCCGATGCTGCTGCGCCCACGGCATCGAGGTCGCTACCGAGCGCGTCGTCGCGCACCTGCGCCGCCAGGCCCGGCCGGTGTCCGGGCGCGACGACCTGCGCCACGTCGCCACCATCGCCGGCAAGGAGGACGTCGGGATCGGCGAGGCCGTCGCCGAGGCGCTCGACCACGTCGGGGAGGAGGGCGTCGTCACGGTCGAGGAGTCGCCGCTGCCCGGGATCTCGGTCGAGTTCGTCGAGGGCATGCTGATCGAGAACGGGATGGTCTCTCCCTACATGGCGACGGACCAGACGCGCATGGAGACGGTCTACGAGGACCCGTACATCTTCATGACGACCAAGCCGATCTCGGCGGTCCAGGACCTGATGCCGCTGCTCGACCAGGTCATGAAGCAGCCGCGGCCGCTCGTGATCCTGGCCGAGAAGGTCGACGGCGCGGCACTCGGGATGCTCGTGCACAACGCGTCGCACGGGACGCTCGAGGCGGTCGCCGTGCGCGCGCCCGGCTTCGGGCACCGCCGCATCGCCCACCTCAAGGACCTGGCCGCCTTCACGGGCGGGGAGGTCATCACCGAGGAGGCCGGCCTGACGCTCGAGAACGTCCGCAGGGAACATCTGGGCAGCGCCCGCCGCGTGATCGTGACCGAGCAGTCGTGCACGTTCGTCGACGGCGCCGGCACGCACGGGACGCTCGAGACGCGGCTCGGGCAGATCCGTAACGAGGCCGAACGCGCGCGGCGGTCAGCGAGGGCATCGTGCCCGGCGGCGGCAGCGCGCTGCTGCGCGCCGAGGCGGCGCTCGAGGACCTCGAGCTCGAGGGCGACTACGCGATCGGGGCGGAGCTCGTGCGGCGGGTGCTGTCCGAGCCGCTGTACTGGATCGCGACGAACGCGGGCTACGACGGCCAGGCAGCGATCGACGAGGTGCGCTCGATGCCCGAGGGCGGCGGCCTGAACGCGCTCACCGGCGAGTTCGGCAACCTCCTGGACGGCGGCGTGATCGACCCGGTGCGGGTGACGCGGCTGACGATCGAGAACGCGGCGTCGGTCGCCGCGCTGCTGCTGACGACCGAGGCCGTCGTGGCCGAGGAGCTGCCGGCGCAGCCCGGGGCGATCATCGCGCCGGGCTTCGGCGACCTCGCGGAGGGGCTGGCCAGGCCGAGCTCACCGGTGTGACCCGCCGAGCGTAGGATCGGTCGCCATGACCGATCCTGCGGTCGACCTAGGGCGCGCCGCGCTCGCACGGGGCGCATGGGCCGAGGCGCGAAAGCGGTTCGCGGACGCGCTCGCGCGGGAGGAGACGGCGGCGGCGTTCGAGGGCGCCGGGCTGGCCGCGCGCTACGAGCTCGACGCCGATGGCGCGATCGACGCGCACGAGCGCGGCTACCGCCTCGCCCGCTCGCGCGGGGACGCCGCGACGGCCGCGCGGCTCGCGATTCAGCTCTGCCACGACGCCTACGCGTTCCGCGGGCCGGCCGAGGCCTCGGGCTGGGTCGAGCGCGCCGCGCTGCTGGTCGAGGGCGAGCCGCCGAGCGTCGCGACCGCGTGGGTGTCGCTGCTGCGGGCGCACTTCGCGCTCGCCGACCACCGGCCCGACCTGGCGGTCGAGGGGTCGGGGGAGGCGATCGCGCTCGCGCGCGAGGCGGGCGCGGTCGACGTCGAGATGCTCGCGCTCGCGCTCAACGGTCTCGCGCTCGTCAGCAGCGGCCAGATCGAGCAGGGGATGCGACGGCTCGACGCCGCCGCGGCCGCCGCGGTCGGCGGGGAGATGACCGACGCGGACTCGATCGAGACCGTGTGCTGTCACATGATCGACGCCTGCAAGCTGGTCCGGGACCTCGAGCGGGCGACGGAGTGGTGCCTGCGCGTGCGCGAGATCGCGACGCGCTTCGCCGACCGCCAGATGTTCTCGATCTGCCGCACCGCCTATGCGGACGTCCTGCTGTGGCACGGCGACTGGGAGCGCGCCGACGAGGAGCTCACGGCGGCGGTGCAGGAGCTTGGCGTGCTGCGGCCGGGCCGCGACGTCGACCCGCTCGCCCGCCTCGCCGAGCTCCGGCGCCGCCAGGGCCGGACGCGCGAGGCGGAGGCGCTCCTGGCCCGGGTCGAGTCCCATCGCTTCCACGCCCTGCTCGTCGGGCTGCTCGCCCTCGACCGCGGCGACGCCGCGACGGCGTGCGAGGCGGCGGCGCG
>JBDTMF010000074.1:0-19630 GCA_039934455.1 Solirubrobacteraceae bacterium | reverse complement strand
CGGATCCCGGCGAAATGAGCCCCTCGACTCGCAACCTTGCACCATCGCTCGACCTGTCTCACCCTTGACTTGAGGGTGAGGTGAGTTTGCCGGATCACGCCGCAGAGCGGGGACTTATGTGCCTATCCTTCCGGGCCGACAAGAAGTGACACGCCGAATCCCCGCCGACCAGAGGCGGGGAACGGGGGACCCGAATGGAGCCGCTGGCTCCCGGGGCGAATCGCCGCCAGAGCGCGGCGTAGCGCAGGTCTTCGCGCGAGCCCGACAGCTAACCCCGTAGGCGCCAAGACCCAGGAGGTAGCTGTGCCGAACGTCGATCCCGCGAACCCGAGCCCCTGGCTCGCGTCGCTCCGTGCCTCGCGCCGTCGTCGAGCCGAGGCCGCGCAGAGAGCCCGGCGAAAGCGCGTTGGCCGCGGCGGGGCGAGCATCGTGCTCGCGTCCATGACCTTGATCGCCGGCGCGGCCGTCGCCGCCGACGGACCGGGCGGGACCACGCCCGCTGCCGGCACCGGCGCCACCACGCTCAAGTCGGGTGCCGGCGGGGGCACCGTCGTCGCCCTCCAGCGCGCGCTCGGCGTGCCGGCCGACGGCGCGTTCGGCCCGATGACGCGGCGCGCCGTCCGGCGCTTCCAGCGCGCGCACGGGCTCACGGTCGACGGCATCGCCGGCCCGGCGACGCTCGGTGCGCTCGGCATCGCGGCCTCCCCTCCCACCAAGACGGTGGCGAAGACGGGCGGCGGCAGCGCTTCCACGCTCGCGCGGATCGCCAGCTGCGAGTCCGGCGGCAACCCGGCCGCGATCTCCGCCAGTGGCCGCTACCGCGGCAAGTACCAGTTCTCGCGCGCCACCTGGCGCGCGCTGGGCGGCAAGGGCGATCCCGCCAAGGCGCCGGAGTCCGTTCAGGACGCGATCGCGGCCAAGCTCCTCGCCCAGCGCGGCACCTCCCCCTGGCCGGTCTGCGGCTAGGGGGCCGGGCTCAGCGCCAGCGCAGCGTCTCGGGCTCGTCGCGGTTCCGGACCACGCGCGCCGGCAGGCCGGCGGCGACGGCGTCGGCCGGCAGGTCCTTGGTGACGACGGAGCTCGTGCCGATCACGGAGTTGTCGCCGACGGTGACGCCCCGCAGCACGCAGGCGCCGTAGCCGATCCAGCAGTTGTTGCCGACATGGACGTCGCGCTTGTAGATGCCCTGCGCGCGGATCGGGCGCTCGACTTCGACCACGCCGTGGTCGAAGTCGATCAGCATCACCCGGTCGGCGATGATGCACTCGCGCCCGACCGAGACGTGCTGGAAGGCGGAGATCGTGCACTCCTGGCCCATGACCGTCTTCGCCCCGATCTCGACCTCGCCCTCATGAGCGCGGATCTTCGAGCCGTGGCCGATCCAGCACCCTCGGCCGAGCTTCACGTGGGCGCCCTTGCCGATCTCGAACGTGACCCCGGGCCCGATGAAGCACAGCCCGTCGGTCTGCAGGCGCCCGCGCCAGCGGAGCTTCAGCCGCGCCCAGCGCGTGATCAGCCGGAGGTAGCCGAAGGTGAGCATCCGGTGGGCGCGCATGAAGCGCAGGAGCGCGACCGGGCCGCCGCTCAACGGGGCGGGCTCGCCGCGAACCTCCGCTCGCCTGACCCGTTCGACGAGGGTGTCCATTACCGGCTGATCGTATTGGCCCTGGCATGATCCCCGGCCTGATGGCGGACTCCAAGCCCTCGCTCGCTGAGCGTCTCCTCGCCGGCGACAAGCGCGCGCTCGCGCGCGGCATCTCGCTCGTCGAGGACGACGATCCCGAGGGCTGGGCGCTCGTGCGCGAGATCTACCCGCACACGGGCTCGGCCGCCGTCGTCGGCTTCACCGGGCCGCCCGGCGCCGGCAAGTCGACGCTGATCGGATCGCTCGTGAAGCTGCGCCGCGCCGACGACCGGCAGGTCGGGGTGCTCTCGATCGATCCCTCTTCGCCGTTCCGCGGCGGGGCGCTGCTCGGCGACCGCATCCGGCTGACCGAGCACTTCCTCGACCCGGGGGTCTTCATCCGCTCGATGGCAACCCGCGGCGCGCTCGGCGGTCTGGCCGAGGCCGCGCTCCAGACCGCGCTGCTGATGGATGCGGCGGGCAAGGACGACGTCTTCCTCGAGACCGTGGGGGTCGGCCAGGCCGAGGTCGACGTGATCGACCACGCGGACTCCGTCGTCCTCGTGCTGATCCCGGGCTCGGGCGACTCGATCCAGGCGCTCAAGGCCGGCGTGATGGAGATCCCGGACATCATCGTGGTCAACAAGGCCGACCACCCGCTGACCGACACGATGGTGCGCGAGATCCGCGGCGTGCTCTCGCTCGCGCCTCAGGGCGACTGGCCGGTCCCGATCATCAAGACCGAGGCCCACCGCGGCGAGGGCGTGGAGAAGCTGGCGGAGAAGCTGGCCCAGCACCGCACGTTCGTCGAGGACGGAGGGCTGCTGGCCGAGCGCCGCAGACGCAACCTCATGAACGAGGTGATCGGCATCGCCGCGGTGCGCCTGCGCCGCGCGCTCGAGGCGTCGCTGCACGAGGACGCTGAGGTCCAGGCGCTGCTCGACGAGGTCGTCGCGCGGCGACTCGATCCCGCCAGTGCCGCCAGCGCGATCCTCGCCCGCGGGGCGGTCGAGGCCGGGGACGCGGCGCGCCCGGACCAGCAGGCCGAGGCGGCGCGGGGCTGAGCGGTCGTGGTTGTGCCGGCGAACGTCAACGGCGGCTGGGTAGGAGGAGGGTTCGGGTGTGGGTGGCGGGGGTGTGCGGAGTTTGTCGGAGGAGTTCCCACAAACTCAGCACACCCGGCCTCGCGAGCCGCCGCGGCAGCTCGCACCCTCTCCTCACTGCGCAGTTCCTCTCAGGAGGCCGCCGGCTGCCGTTCTCGCCACCACTCCCGCGCCACCAGCGCCACGAGCGCCACCGCGAGCAACGAAGCCAACACGCCGAACCACACCGACCCTGAGCGCGGCAGCAGCTCGACCGCCGGCCCGAGCGGAGCGTCCGTGCGGTGGTCGGCCCACCCGTCGGCGCTCCCGAAAGCGAAGGCGAGCGCGAGCCAGAGCGAGCCGGCGAGGGTGATGGCGCCGAGGACGGCGCCCGTGCGCGGGGCGTGGCGCAGCCCCCACGCGCTCAGCGCCGCCGCCAACGGGAGCCCGGCGACGAGCTGGCGGCCCGCGAACCACTCGCCCGCGATCGAGGGCGCGGCGAAGGCGGCAACGAGCAGTACCCCCGCCCAGACCGCGAGCGCGAGGCCCGCCGCCGCCTCGGCGTCGGCGCGCGCCTCGACCAGCCGCGCGAGCTGCGCCCGCCGCGATCGCCACAGCAGCCAGGCCGCGAACAGGCTCAGCGCCAGCACGGGCGCCCAGCGCAGCAGCCCGAGGTCGCGGTCGATCCACAGCGCGGCCAGCCTCGGCAGCCGCTCGAGGTGCTCCCACAGCGAGTCCGCGCCGGTCGGGCTGCGGGCCGAGGACGACGCCGCGTAGGGCGTCAGCCCGCCGAACAGGCGGTCGTTGACCGTCGCGTAGACAACGATCGAGGCCACCATGATCTCGGCCGCTGCGAGCGCGGCGGTTCGGCGGCCGCGGCGCGCCGTCCAGCGCACGAGCACGATCGCGATCGGCACCGACGGGAGCAGGTACTTCGGGCCCAGCCAGGGCAGCGCGGCGAGCAGCGCCGCGCCCGCGACCGCGCTGCCGAAGGCCGGCCGCTCGCGCACCCGCAGGGCGCACAGCGCCGCGCCCGTCAGCGCGGTGCCCGCGGCGGTCTCGGGATAGACGGCGGTCGCGTGCGCGAGCGCCAGCGGCGAGAGCCCGACCAGCAGCGCCCCGCCGCCTGCCCACGGCTCCGGCACCATCCGCCGGGCGACCGCCGCGGCGAGCACGAAGCCGAGCGCCGTGAGCGCGGCGAGGAAGAGCTCGACCGCGTTCGGGCCCCCGAGCGCGTAGGCCGGGGCGATCAGCAGCGCGAAGCCGACGCCCTGCGGCTCCATCGCGCGGCCGAGGACGACTTGGCCCTGTGGGCGCAACCGGCCCCGGAAGAAGCCCGCGTAAGCGCGGGTTGCGAACTCGTCCCGCAGGTCGATGTCGCGATCGGAGACGATCGACTCGGCGACCAGCAGGTAGCGCGGCTCGTCGCCGCCGTAGTCGCGCGCGCCCACGGCGTTGATCCCGAGCGTGGCTGCATAGGCGGCGAAGAGGACCGCCCAGAGGGCCAGCGCGCGCATCACGTGCACCGTAGCCGGGCGCTCCGGCGCTCAACCGCAGCCGTCATCTGCCGATGCTCCCTCCAATGGCGGAGTGGTGGAGCAACCCGGAGGCCGACGACTCGTTCCTGCAGTTCCGCGAGCGGTCGGTCCGCGACGGCATGTGGCTGAGCCTCGTGGTGATCCTGATCGTGCTCGTCTACGTCCTCGCTTCCTGGCACAGCTGGCACCGCGTGCTCATCACCGTGCTGCTCTCGAGCGCCCTGGCGAGCACCTATGGGGTGTCGAAGCTGCCGGCCGCGGCGATCGTGCGCTCCCGCTGGCGCGAGCACTTCTTCCTCGTCTGGTCGGCCGCCGACCTCACGCTCATCGCCGCCATCGTCGGCGCCGACGGCGGCTCTCAGAGCGTCCTGGGCGCGATCTTCTTCCTGCCGCTGATCTTCGCCTCGCTCTCCTATCCGGCGCGCTCGGTGGCGATCTGCGGCGTGATGTCCGTGCTCGCGTACGCCGCCGCGGCGCTGCTCGCGGGCGGCGCACAAGCCGACGCGGTCGGCGTGTTCTCCGCGCTGCTCGCCACCGGCGCGGTGATGGGCGTCTCCCAGGCCTCGAACCGCGAGCGACAGCGGCGTGCGCTCGCGATCCTCTCGCGTTCGGACCCGCTGACGGGCTGCCTGAACCGCCGCGGCTTCACCGAGCGCTTCGAGGCGGAGCTGTCGGACCACGTGCGCCACGACGGGCGCCCGCTGGGGCTGATCGTGATCGACCTCGACGACTTCAAGGCCGTCAACGACACCCTGGGCCACGCGGCGGGCGACGCCCTGCTGTGCCGCGTCGCGGTCGCCCTCGGCGAGGACCTGCGGCCGTCGGACGTACTCGCCCGCCTCGGCGGGGACGAGTTCGCGGTGCTGCTGCCAGAGGCCGGCCCCAGCCAGATGCGGGCCGCCGCCGAGCGGCTCGAGCGGCGCCTCGGACTGGTGATCTCCGGCTCGCTCGGCCTCGCGTCCCTGCCGGAGGACGGCGAGAGCGCCGAGGCGCTCCACCACAGCGCCGACGCCGACCTCTACCGCTCCAAGCAGGCCGCGGTCGTCGCCTGATCCTCAGGCGCCCAGCGCCCGCGCGATCACCATCTGCTGGACCTCGTCGGTCCCCTCGCCGATGGTGAGGATCTTCGCGTCGCGGTACATACGGCACACGGGGTACTCCTCGATGTAGCCGTAGCCGCCGTGGATCTGGACCGCCTCCTCCGCGCAGCGCACGGCGAGCCGGCCGGTCTTGAGCTTGGCCTGGGCCGCGGTGAGCGTGAAGTTCTTCCCGGCGTCCTTCAGCAGCGCCGCCTTGTAGGTGAGCAGCCGCGCCGCCTCGATCTCGGTGGCCATGTCGGCGAGCTTGGCCTGGATCGCCTGGAACTTCGAGATCGGCTTGCCGAACGCGCGCCGCTCCTTCGCGTAGGCGATCGCCTGATCCAGCGCGCCCTGCGCGAGCCCGACGCCCATCGACGCGACCCCGATGCGCCCGATGTCGAGGATGTGCAGGAACTGCTTGAAGCCGCTGCCGCGCGGGCCGAGCAGGCTCTCCTCCGGCACGCGGCAGTCGCTGAAGGTCAGCGGCCGCGTGTCCGAGGCGTTCCAGCCCATCTTGCGGTAGGGCTCGCCCTGCTCGTAGCCCGGCGTCCCGTTCGCCACGATGAGGTTGCTGATCTCCTCGTCGCCGGTGCGCGCGGTGATGCAGACCACGCCCGAGATGTCGGTGCCCGCGTTGGTGATGAACTGCTTGGCGCCGTCGATCACCCAGTCACCGTCGTCGCGGTACGCCCGAGTCCTGACGTTCCCCGCGTCCGATCCCGCCTCCGGCTCGGTCAGGCCGAAGGCGCCGAGCTTCCGCCCCGCGGTGAGGTCCGGCATCCACTCCTGCTTCTGCTCCTCGGTGCCGAACAGGTAGATCGGCTGCGTCCCGAGCGAGGTGTGGGCGCACATCGTGATCGCGACGGACGAGTCCACGCGCGTGAGCTCCTCGACCGCGATCGCGTAGGCGAGCGTGTCGCCGCCCGCGCCGCCGTACTCCTCGGGGAACGGGATGCCCATCAGCCCGAGGCCGCCGAGCTTCTCCACGATCTCGTACGGGAAGCGCTTCTCGTGATCGAGCGCCTCGGCGACCGGCGCCACCTCGCCCTCGGCGAAGTCGCGGACGGTGCGGCGGATCAGCTCGTGGTCGGGTGAGAGGTCGAAGTCCATGGCTACGCCGAGGCGAGCTGGACGAGCAGCCGCACGCCGTAGCCCGCGCCGCCCTTGGCCGCGTAGGCCTTGCCGGTGTCCCAGGCGGTGCCCGCGATGTCGAGGTGCGCCCACGGCACGTCGCCGACGAAGCGGCGCAGGAACTCGGCCGCGGTGATCGAGCCGGCGCGGCGGTTCTCCACGGCGTTGGCGACGTCCCCGTAGCGGCCCTTGATCAGCTCGGCGTACTCGGGGTGCAGTGGCAGCCGCCACAGGATCTCGCCCGCGCGCCGGCCGGCGGCGCTGACCTCCTCGCACCACTCGTCGTCCTGGCCCATGAGGCCCGCGTAGGTCGTGCCGAGCGCGACCACGATCGCGCCCGTGAGGGTGGCGATGTCGACGAGCCGCTCGGCGCCCTGCTCGACCGCGTGCGTGAGGCAGTCGGCGAGCACGAGCCGGCCCTCGGCGTCGGTGTTGATGACCTCGATCGTCGTCCCGTTGCGCGCGCGCAGGATGTCGCCGGGCTTCATCGAGTGGCCGGACGGGAGGTTCTCGGTCGCGCCGATCACCGAGATCAGCCGCACCGGCAGCCCGAGCCGCGCGATCGCCGCGGTGGCGCCCAGGACCGCTGCGCCGCCCGACATGTCGAACTTCATGTCGCTCATCTTGTTGCCGGGCTTGATCGAGATGCCGCCGGAGTCGAAGGTGACGCCCTTGCCGACGAAGCCGAGCACGGGGCCGGTGGCCTCGGGGCCTTCGTAGCGCAGCGTGATCAGCTGCGGCTCCTCGTCGCTGCCCTGGGCGACGCCGGCGAAGGCGGCCATCGCGGCCGCCGCGATCTCCTTGCGGCCCATGATCTCGACGGTCAGCGTGTCGTGCCAGCTCGCGACCTGCGTGGCGTGGTCGGCGAGCCGCGTCGGCGTGAGGTCGTTGGCGGGCCGGTTCTGGAGGTCGCGGGCGAGGTTGACCGACTCGCCGATGATGCGGCCCCGCTCGACCGCCTCGGTGAGGTCGTCGTGGGCCGAGACGATCAGCTCGTCGAGGCCGTGGCCGTCGTCCTCCTCGTCGGCGTCGCTCTTGAACGCCGTGAACTCGTAGGCGCCCATGATCGTGCCGTCGACGAACGCGGAGGCGTGGGCGTCGGAGAGCTTGTGGGGGAGCTCCCAGCAGAGCTTGCTCGCGACCAGCTCGCGGGCGCGGCCGAGCACGACGGCGGCGGCCACCCGGGCGCGTTCGGGATCGAAGTCCTCGCGTTTGCCGAGGCCGGCGAGAATCCAGCGGCGCCCGTCGGCGTGCGTGAGGGCGAGCTTGCGGAAGCCGGTGCGGGCCTCGCCGGACTCGAGCAGCGCGCCGAGCTCGCCGTCCGGGAGGTCGTGAGCGACGCCCTCTCCCTCGAAAACCCCGATCGCGATCGTGTCGGCACCGGTGGCGGCGGGCGGCTCGATCGTGGCGCGGACATCCATTCGCCCCTCGATACTAGAGTGCTGGCGTATGTCCAACACCGTGATCCTCGGCACCGCTCGCACGCCCGTCGGCAAGCTCGGCGGCGGCCTTTCTCCGCTCCAGGCGACCGAGCTCGGGGGGATCGCCATCAAGGCGGCCCTCGAGCGCGCGGGCGTGGAGCCCGACCAGGTCCAGCACGTCGTGATGGGCCAGGTCCTGCAGGCCGGCCAGGGTCAGATCCCCTCGCGCCAGGCGCAGATCGAGGCCGGGATCCCGAAGGAGGTCTCCTCCGAGACGATCAACAAGGTCTGCGCCTCGAGCGTCCGCGCGGTCGGGATCCTCGACGCCGCGATCCGCGCCGGTGACGTCGAGATCGCGGTCGGCGGCGGCATGGAGTCGATGTCCAACGCCCCGTACCTGCTCCCGAGGGCGCGCTTCGGGCTGCGCATGGGCGACGCCAAGCTGCTCGACGCGATGATCCAGGACGGGCTGCGCAACCCGTTCAGCGGCAGGCAGATGTTCGATGAGGCCACCGAGGTCGGGGACGAGCTCGAGCTGACCCGCCTCGATCTCGACCGTTGGGCGCTGCGCTCGCACGAGCGCGTGATCGCGGCGACCGACGAAGGCCGCCTGCCCGACGAGATCGTCTCCGTGACGGTGTCCTCGAAGAAGGGCGACACGACCGTCGAGGTCGACGAGTCGCCGCGCCGCGACACCTCGCTCGAGCGCCTCGCCAAGCTACCCGGCCTGAGCTCGAAGGAGGGCTCGCACACCGCCGGGAACTCGCCCGGCGTCAACGACGGCGCGGGCGCGCTGGTGCTGTCCTCCGAGGCCTGGGCCGAGGCCAACGCCAAGGAGGTCCTCGGCACGATCATCGCCCAGGCGCAGGTCGCCGACGACTACGCCTACCTCGCCCGCACGCCTGCCAACGCCAGCAAGGTCGCGCTCGACAAGGCCGGGCTGCAGCCGGGCGACATCGACCTGTGGGAGATCAACGAGGCCTTCGCCTCCGTGACGCTGAATTCGATCCGCATGCTCGGGATCGACGAGGACCGCGTGAACGTCAACGGCGGCGCGGTCGCCATCGGGCACCCGCTCGGCGCCTCCGGCGCGCGCATCCTCGGCGCGCTGGTCCACGAGCTGCGGCGGCGCGGCGGCGGCTACGGCTGCGCGGCGATCTGCTCCGGCGGCGGCCAGGGCGACGCCGTCATCATCAAGGTGTGACGCAGCCCCGCCTGCTCCCAGCGCCTCCGGGGGGAGGCGCCCTCCGGCGACCCGAGGAGCCAGGGGCGGCCTTCTTCGACCTCGACCGCACGTTGATGGCGGGGTCGTCGGCGTTCCAGTTCGGCCGCGCCGCCTACCGCGCCGGGCTCGTCAACCGCCGCGTGCTCGCCCGTGACGCGTGGGAGAACATCCTCTTCCGCCTGCGCGGCTCGACCGACGCGGGGACGGACGCGCTGCGGGCGCGGATCGGCGAGCTGCTGACCGGCGTACGGGTGCGCGACCTCCAGCGCCTCGCACCCGCCGTGCTCGCGGGCGTGCTGCCGCGGCTGTACCCGCAGATGCTCGAGCTCGCCTACCGCCACCAGGACGCCGGGCGGCCGATCGTCATCTGCACCGCCGCCTCGCAGGAGATGGCCGACCTGATGGCGGTCGTCCTGACCTTCGACGGCGCGGTCGGCTCGGTGTCCGAGGTCGTCGACGGGCAGTACACGGGCCGCCCCGGCGGTCCCTTCACCTACCGCGAGGGCAAGGCGCAGGCGATCCGCGCGCTGGCCGAGCGCGAGGGCATCGACCTCGAAGCCTCCTGGGGCTATTCCGACTCGGAGTCCGACCTGCCGATGCTGCGCGCGGTCGGCCACCCCGTCGCGGTGAACCCCGACGGCACGCTCGCCCGGGTGGCGAAGGAGGAGGGCTGGGAGATCCTGCGCTTCGAGCGCCTCAACCGCCGCCTGCGCTTCGCAGGGGCGCTCGTGGGCGCCGCGGCGCTCGGCGGCGCGGGCTCGCTGGTCGCGCGCCGGGTGGCGGCGTCGTGAGCCTGCACGAGCTGACCCCCGAGCAGCAGGAGATCAGGGCGCTGGCCCGCCGTTTCGCCGACGAGAGGATCGCGCCGCACGCCGCCACCTGGGACCGCGAGCACACCTTCCCGCGCGAGCTGTTCGCAGAGCTCGGCGGGCTCGGCCTGATGGGTGTCTGCGTCCCGGCCGAGCAGGGCGGCGCGGGCGCGGACTTCCTCGCCTACATCCAGGTGCTCGAGGAGCTCTCGCGCGCGGACGCCGGCGTCGGCGTCACCGTCGCCGTCCACACGAGCGCGTGCACGCTGCCGCTGCTCGACCACGGTTCTCAGTACGTCCCCGCCCTCGCCTCCGGGGAGGAGATCGGTGCGTTCGCGCTGACCGAGGCGGGATCGGGGTCGGACGCTTCGTCGATGCGCACCCGCTTCGAGGACGGCACCATCACCGGCGCCAAGCAGTGGATCACCAACGGCTCCCACGCCGCCACCATCCTCGTCTTCGCCCGGGAGGGCAGTCGAATCAGCGCCTTCGTCGTGCGAGACGGCTTCGAGGTCACCCGCGAGGCGGAGAAGCTCGGGCTCAACTCCTCATCGACCGCCGACATCCGCTTCGAGGACACACCCGCCGAGCGCCTGGGCGAGCCCGGCAAGGGCATGTCGATCGCGCTCCGCACGCTCGACGCCGGCCGCATCGGGATCGCCGCCCAGGCCGTCGGGATCGCGCAGGCGGGGCTCGACGTCGCGACCGCCTACGCGAAGGAGCGCCACGCGTTCGGCGGCCCGATCGCGAAGCTCGGCGCGATCCAGCAGAAGCTCGCAGACATGCAGACCGAGATCGAGGCGGCGCGCGCGCTGACCTGGCGCGCGGCGCGGCTCAAGGACGCCGGCCACCCGCACACGGTCGAGGGGGCGCAGGCGAAGCTGTTCGCCTCCGGCGTCGCGCGCCGCCAGACCGGCGAGGCGATCCAGGTCCTCGGCGGCTACGGCTACACGAAGGAGTTCCCCGCCGAGCGCTTCTACCGCGACGCCAAGGTGACCGAGATCTACGAGGGGACCTCCGAGATCCAGCGGCTCGTGATCGCGCGGGCGCTGCTCGGCGAGGCGATGCGCGGGTGACCGAAGCGGGGACGCCGTTCGCGAGCGCCGCGGCGTTCGAGGCCTGGCTCGCCGAGCAGCACGCGCAGTCCGACGGGCTGTGGATCAGGTTCGCCAAGAAGGCGAGCGGGATCCCGACCGTCGTCTACGCCGAGGCGGTCGAGGCGTCGCTGCGCTACGGCTGGATCGACGGCCAGGTCAAGGGCGTCGACGAGAACTACTACGTCCAGCGCTTCACGCCGCGGCGCGCGCGCAGCCGCTGGTCGAAGATCAACTGCGGCAGGGCCGAAGCCCTGATCGCGCGTGGCGCGATGGAGCCCGCGGGGCTGGCCGAGGTCGAGCGCGCGAAGGCCGACGGGCGCTGGGAGGCCGCCTACGACGCGCCGAGCACGGCGACCGTGCCCGAGGACCTCCGCGCCGCGCTCGACGCCGACCCCAGGGCGAGCGCGTTCTTCGGGACACTCGACGCCAACAACCGCTACGCGATCCTGCACCGCACCCAGGAGGCGAAGAAGCCCGAGACGCGGGCTCGCCGGATCGAGAAGTTCGTCGCGATGCTCAGCCGCGGCGAGACGATTCACCCGCCGCGCCGCGCGGCGCGGTAGCGGCGCGGCTTCACCTGGGCGCCGCATTCGCCCATCGAGCACCAGCGCCGTGAGCCGTTGCGCGAGCGGTCGAGGAACAGCCAGGTGCACTGCGCGCACCGCTTCACGCGCGCCAGCCGCTCGGGATCGCGCAGGAGGTCGACCGCGGCCACGGCGACCGGCCACAGCGGGTCCGGCCGCTCCCACGCCCAGGCGTAGGGGTCGCCGGGCGCCAGCCGGCCCTCGGCGACCGCGGTGGCATGGACGGCCAGGAGCGCGGCGAGCGGGCCGGCCGGGGGAGCGCTGCGTCGCGCGGTTCGTCGTCGTGCTCGACGTCACCATCGTCGCGATCGCGCTGCCCGCCATCGGCGACGACCCGGGCGTCGGCGCCACGGATCTGCAGTGGGTGGTCAGCGCCGACACGCTGACGTTCGGCGGCCTGCTGATGCTCGCGGGCCGCGCCGCCGGGGGCCCTGCGCGCGCCGGGCCTCGGGCGCGCGGTCTTCGGGGCGCTCGCGATCACCGGCTCGACGACCCCGGCGATGTTCCTGTGCGTCCTGCACGTCCAGCGCGAAGGCGCCCTCGCCCCGGCGCAGGCGGGCCTGCTGTTCGTGCCGATGAGCCTCGCGGTCGTGGCGGGCTCGCTGCTGGGGCCGCGCGTCACCGCGCGCACCGGCGAGCGGCGCGCGATGGCGGGCGGCCTCGCCGTGGTGGCCGCCGGGGCGGGCTGGCTCGCCGTCAGCGCGGAGACGAGCGTCGCGCTGCTCGCCCCCTTCGCCCTCATCGGCGGCGGCCTCGGCGTCGCGTCGGTCGCGTCGACCGCTGAGGGCACGGGGGCCGACTCGGACCGCCCCGGCCTCGCGTCCGGCCTGCTCAACACCGCCGCGCAGCTCGGGAGCGCGCTCGGGCTCGCGCTGCTCGTCGCCGCGGCGGCGGTCGCCGGCTACGCGTGGGGCTGGGCGGGCGCGGCGGCGGTCGCGGTCTCCGCCGCACTCTCGATCGGCGGCGTCAGGCGACCAGCCGCAGCGGGCCGCGCGCGCCACTCGCACGGACGAGCTCGTCGGCGGCGGCGCCGATCGCCCCCGGCAGCTCCCGCGCCTGCGGCAGTGCCTCCGGGTCGGCGTAGGCGCCGAAGCAGAGGCGGTCGGGCACGACGTGGCGCAGCAGCGCCAGCCGGCGCAGCGCGCCGGCGACGACCGCGAGCGCGACGTCGTTGAGCGAGACGCCGCGCGCCCGCTTGACCGCGAGCAGGCCGGCGACCGGCAGCGAGTGGCCGACGAGCGTCCGGCGCGGGCCGATCGGGTCGTTGAGGAACGACGACGGCGCGGGCCGCGCGACGTCCTCGCCGACCGCCATCGCCGCGCGGCGCAAAGTGCCGCCGAGGCGGGTGGGGGAGCCGGCCGCGCGTGCGGCGCGGCCGAGCATCCGCAGCGGTCCGGTGCCGGAGTCCACCAGCGCGTCCACCGCGAGCCGCGCCGCGCCTGGCCCCGGTCCTGCCAACCGAGAGTCCGGCGCGGGCGGCTCGGGCGCCTCGGGGTCCAGGTCGAGCAGCAGCAGCGCGACGGCCAGCGCCGACTTGCCGTCGACCAGCGCGTGGTGGATCTTCATCAGCAGCCCGACCGTCCCGTCCTCGAGCTGCGGCGCGAGGTGGATCTCCCACAGGGGGTGCATGCGGTCGAGCGGGCGCGACGGCACCGTGTCCGAGCGCGCGTCGAAGCGCTCCTGAGCGAGCGGCCCCTGGTCGAGCGCGAGCACGTGCCGCCGGATGTCGAAGCGCTCGGCGTCGACCCAGACCGGACGGGCGAAGCCCCCCGGCGGGAACGCGAGGCGCCGGCGAAAGCGCGGGGCGGAGTCCAGCCGCGAGGCGACCTGCGCCCGCACGCGCGCGAGCGTGACCGGCGGCCGCTCGGGATCGGGGCGGAAGCGCCCCCGCCAGGCCACGTGCATGTGCGCGCTGGCGGTCTCCGTGTGGAGGAAGGAGGCGTCGAGCGGGGTCAGCCGGTCGGCCATGACGGCGGATCCTGGCGAGGCGGGCCGTGCACGGCCATGGCCCGGCGGTCGGAGAACGCGGGCGCCGCTTTCGCCCTGCGGGCGGGGGCCACCTGGTGGTGACGGTACGATCGGCGGGATGGCGACCGAGCCGAGGGACCGGGAGCGGGAAGGGCTCGACGCCTGGGCGGAGCGCTATGCCTCCACGCCCGAGCGCCCGAACACGTTCACGACGCTCTCCGGCGAGCCGGTCCGGCCGCTCTACACCGAGGCCGACCTGCCCGCGCCGGAGGAGATCGGCCTCCCCGGGGAGTATCCGTTCACCCGCGGCGTGTACCCGAGCATGTACCGCGGCCGGCTGTGGACGATGCGGCAGTTCGCCGGCTTCGGCACGGCGGAGGAGACGAACGAGCGCTTCCGCTACCTGCTCGACCACGGCCAGACCGGCCTGTCGACCGCGTTCGACATGCCGAGCCTGATGGGCTACGACTCCGATCACGTGCGCTCGCTCGGCGAGGTCGGCCGCGAGGGCGTCGCGGTCGACACGCTCGACGACATGGAGACGCTGTTCTCGGGCATCGACCTCGGACAGGTCTCGGTGTCGATGACGATCAACGCTCCGGCGGCGATCATGATGGCCTTCTACGTGGTCGCCGCGGAGGACAACGGCGTGCCGCGCGACCGCCTCGGCGGCACGATCCAGGCCGACATCCTGAAGGAGTACATCGCGCAGAAGGAGTGGTGCTTCCCGGTCGACCCGGCGATGCGGCTGCTCGGCGACATGATCCAGTGGTGCGCGACGGAGACGCCGCGCTGGCATCCGGTCTCGATCAGCGGCTACCACATCCGCGAGGCCGGCTCGACCGCGGCGCAGGAGCTCGCGTTCACGCTCAAGGACGGCCTCACCTACGTCCAGCAGGCCGTCGACCGCGGGCTCGACGTCGACGACTTCGCCCCGCGCCTGAGCTTCTTCTTCAACGCGCACATCGACTTCTTCGAGGAGATCGCGAAGTACCGCGCGGCGCGGCGCATCTGGGCGCGCGAGCTGCGCGACACGTTCGGCGCGCGGAGCCCGAAGTCGTGGCTGATGCGCACGCACGTGCAGACCGCGGGCGTCTCGTTGACGGCCCAGCAGCCGCTGAACAACATCACCCGCACGGCGATCGAGGCGCTGGCCGGCGTGCTCGGCGGCACGCAGTCGCTGCATACGAACTCGTGGGACGAGGCGCTCGCGCTGCCGACCGAGAACGCGGTCCGGATCGCGCTGCGGACCCAGCAGATCATCGCCCACGAGACCGGCGTGACGAACACCATCGACCCGCTCGGCGGCAGCTACTTCGTGGAGGCGCTGACCGACGCGATCGAGGCGCAGGCCTACGACTACTTCGCCAAGATCGACGAGCTGGGCGGGATGGTGGAGGCGGTCAAGCAGGGCTTCCCGCAGCGGGAGATCGCCGATGCCGCCTACACGCTGCAGCAGGAGTACGACTCGCGGGCCCGGATCATGGTCGGCGTCAACGACTTCACCGAGGGCGAGGGCGGCGACCTCGAGCTGCACCGTGTCGACCCCGCGATCGAGCGCAAGCAGACCGATCGCGTGCAGGGCGTGCGTGCGCGCCGCGACGCGGCGGCGGTCGAGACCGCCCTGGGCGAGCTGCGCGAGGCCGCCGCGGGCGAGGCGAACCTGATGCCGAACCTTCTCGACTGCGCGCGCGTACACGCCACCGAGGGCGAGATCGTCGAGAGCCTTCAGCGGGTCTTCGGTGTCTACACCGAGACGCCAGTCTTCTAAGCGCGGGAGGGACCACGTGCGCAAGCTGATCGTCATCGCCATCGCCGCCTGCGTGCTCGCCGCGCTGGCCGCCGACGCGCTCGCCTCCACCACGCGGATCAAGGTCGGCGACAACTACTACGTGCGCGCCAGGGGCGTGCCGAAGGTCACCGTGTCCAAGGGCACGACGGTGAAGTGGCGCTTCGGCACCGGCATCCCGCACTCGGTCACGGTCAGCAGGGGCCCGGCGAAGTTCAACTCCGGGGTCAAGAGCTCGGGCACCTACACGAAGAAGGTCACCAAGCGCGGGACCTACACCATCTACTGCACGATCCACGGCGGCTCGGACCAGAAGATGAAGCTCGTCGTCAAGTAGGCTGCCGCCGCGATGGCCGCGGCGAACAACCGGAAGATCCGCGTCGTCGTGGCCAAGCCCGGCCTCGACGGCCACGATCGCGGGGCGAAGATCATCGCCCGCGCGCTGCGCGACGCCGGCATGGAGGTCATCTACACCGGGCTGCACCAGACGCCGGAGCAGATCGTCGAGACGGTGTTGCAGGAGGACGCGGACGCGGTCGGCCTCTCGATCCTCTCGGGCGCCCATATGACGCTGGTGCCGAAGGTGATCGAGCTGCTGCGCGCGCAGGACGCCGGCGACGTGATCGTCACCGTCGGCGGCACGATCCCGGCCCAGGACATCCCCGAGCTCAAGGAGCTGGGGGTCGCCGAGGTCTTCACGCCGGGCGCGCCGACCCAGGCGATCATCGACTACATCCAGGGCGCCGTCACACCGTAGCCCCTGATTGACTGACAAGTCAATCGGGCATCCATCGCAGTAGGATGCGAACGCTCGTTCCGTACTAGGAGGCCCAAGCACCGTGAAGATCTGCGTCCTCGTCAAAGAGGTGCCGGACGCCGCCGTCGAGAAGCGCATCGATCCGTCGACCGGCCGGCTGAACCGCTCAGGTGAGAAGAACCTCAACCCGTTCGACACCCACGCCATCGAGGCGGCCATGCAGCTCAAGGAGGGTGGCGCCATCGACATCGACGAGGTCGTCGCCGTCACGATGGGCCCGGAGAGCGCCGTGCGCGCACTCCACAAGGCCGTCTCCCTGGGCGCCGACCGCTCCCTGCACCTCACCGACGAGGCGCTCGCCGGCTCCGACGTCAACGGCACGGGCTACTCGCTCGCGCAGGCGCTGGCCAAGGAGAGCCCGGACCTCGTCCTGCTCGGCCAGCAGTCCGATGACGGCGAGTGCTACACGATCGGCGCCGTCGTGGCCGACCACCTGAAGATGCCGTCGCTGACGCAGGTGATCAAGATCGACGTCGAGGATGGAAAGCTGCGCTGCGAGCGACAGGCCGAGTACGGCTACGACACCGTGCTGGTCGAGCTGCCCGCCGTGATCTCGGTCGGCGACGCGATCAACGAGCCGCGCTATCCGTCGCTGAAGGCGATCATGGGCGCCAAGAAGAAGCCGCTCGAGACGCTCGGGACCGGCGACGTCGGCATCGACGCCGGCCGTGTGGGCTACGACAACGCGCGCGCCCACTGCACGGAGTTCAACGCCCCGCCCGCCAAGGAGCCGGGGAAGATCATCGAGGACGAGAACACCAACGACACGGTCGAGCAGATCGTGGCCTGGCTTGACGAGAGGAAGCTCCTCGCATGAGCGGAATCCTGGTCTACGCGCTCCATTACGACGGGGCCATCAACAAGAACTCGCTCGGCGCGGTGTCCGAGGGTGCTCGCCTCGCCTCCGAGCTGGGGACCGAGTGTCACGCGATCGTGGTCGGCGACAAGGCCGGCCTGAGCGATGACCTGGTCGGCTCGCTTGGCGAGTACGGTGCCACGAAGGTCTTCCGCGCCGAGGGCCCCGAGGGCCTCTCGCAGCCGGTGGTCGACGCGATGGCGAAGGTCATCGGCGACAACGGCCACGGGTACGCCCTGTTCGGCGGCGGCCTGCTCGGCTTCGAGATCGGTGCCGGCCTCGCCGCGCGCCTCGATGCGGGCGTCTGCATGGAGGTCACGAACGTGCGCGTCGAGGACTCAAAGCTCGTCGCCGAGCGCCCGATCCTGAAGGACTCACAGGTCTCCGATGTGCACTACCGCTCCGACGTGGGCGTGATCATCGGCCGCCTGAACGCGTTCGAGACCAAGCAGAACGGCGGCGGCGCGGCGACCGTCGAGGACGTCGACGTGGAGTACGCCCCGCATTCGTTGAAGGCGGCAATGGTCCAGCGCGGCGAGCAGCGCGGCGCCGACGTCAACATCGAGGACGCCGACTACCTCGTGGCCGGTGGCCGCGGGCTCGGCAAGGCCGAGGGTTTCGAGGCGCTCGAGGAGCTCGCGAGCGCGCTCGGCGGCGCCGTGGCGGCCACACGCGCGGTGGTCGACGCAGGCTGGTACTCCTACTCCGCGCAGATCGGCCAGACGGGCAAGACCGTCGCGCCGAAGCTCTACCTGGCGGCCGGCATCTCCGGCGCGATCCAGCACAAGGTCGGGATGATGAGCTCGGAGAACATCGTGGCGATCAACAAGGACTCCAACGCCCCGATCTTCGAGTTCTCCGACCTCGGGATCGTCGGCGACCTGAACAAGATCGTCCCCAAGCTCACCGAGGCCGTGAAGGCCAAGAAGGGCAGCTGACCCTCGTGGGATCCAACGGTCGCGCGGTCGCCCCGATCGAGTTCCCCCCGCCGGTCGACCCGGTGGGGGAGTTCATCGGCCCGCTGACGGACGCCGAGGACGAGCGGATCGAGGTCGGCGTCGCGATCGTCGGCGGCGGCCAGGCCGGGCTCGCGTGCGCGATTCGTCTGCTGCAGCTGCTCGAGGACGATCCCGAGATGATGGAGTCGCTCGGGGAGGTGCCGGTGGCCGTGCTCGAGAAGGGCAAGGTCGCGGGCGCCCATCAGCTCTCGGGCGCGGTGATGAACCCGTCCGCGATCCGCGAGCTGTTCCCGGACGACGAGTCGTGGCCGCACTACGGCGAGGTCGAGGGCGAGCGCGTCTACTTCATGCCCAACCGCAAGCGCGCGATCCCGCTGGTCCCGATCCCGCCGCCGTTCCGCAACCACGGCAACTACGTCATCTCGGTCGCCGAGCTCAACCGCTGGCTGGGCGAGAAGGCCGAGGAGGCGGGCGCGTACATCCTGACCGAGACGGTCGGGGCGAAGCTGATCGTCGAGGACGGCGAGGTGCTCGGTATCCGCACCGGCGACAAGGGGCGCGACAAGGAGGGCGGCGAGAAGGGCAACTTCGAGCCCGGCTCCGACGTCACCGCCAAGGCCACCGTGCTGGCCGAGGGCTGCTGGGGCCACCTCACCGGCGCCGCGCTGAAGGGCCTCCGCCTCGCGGCCGACGACCCGCAGGTGTGGGCGCTCGGGGTCAAGGAGGTCTGGGAGGTCGAGCAGCCGCTCGACAAGATCATCCACACGCTCGGCTGGCCGCTGCGGCCGCAGGGCAGGTACAAGGAGTTCGGCGGCTCGTGGATCTACCCGATGAACCGGGAGGGGGAGACCCCGCGCGTCTCGATCGGGTTCGTGGCCGGCCTCGACTGGGCCGACGCGCGCCTGTCCCCGCACGACATCCTCCAGGAGTTCAAGCTACACCCGCGGGTGCGCAAGATCCTCGAGGGCGGCAAGCGCGTGGGCTGGGGCGCGAAGGCGATCCCCGAGGGCGGCTACTGGGCGATGCCGAAGCTGCACGCGCCCGGGATGCTGATCTGCGGCGACGCGGCCGGCATGGTCAACGTGCCCAAGCTCAAGGGCGTCCACTACGCGATCAAGTCCGGGATGCTGGCGGCCGAGACGATCTACCGGCAGCTCAAGAGCGGCTCGAGCGACTTCTCGAGCTACGAGGCGTCGGTCTACGACTCCGAGATCGGCAAGGACCTCTACGAGTCGCGCAACATGAAGCAGCCGTTCGCGCGCGGGCTGGTCGTCGGCGGGGCGATCGCCAACGCGATGACGATCACCAAGGGCCGCATCCCCGGCGGGCACTGGGCGACGCACCGCGACGCCGATCAGCCGCTGCTGATGACCGACCGCCACAAGCGCTATCCCAAGCCGGACGGCAAGTACACGTTCGACAAGCTCTCGGGCGTCTTTCTCACCGGCAACGCGACGCGCGACGACGCGCCGAGCCACATCCGGATCCAGAAGCACGTCCCGCGCGAGGTCGCCGAGGCGTGGCAGTGGATGTGCCCGGCGGGCGTCTACGAGGTGCCCGAGGACGCGCCGGAGCACGGCTTCGTCGACCTCGTGGTCAATCCGTCGAACTGCGTGCAGTGCGGCGCGATCACCGCCAAGGGCGGCCGGCT
>JBDTMF010000073.1:0-19635 GCA_039934455.1 Solirubrobacteraceae bacterium | reverse complement strand
CATCGCTGCCGGCGCGATCGCGCTCCCGGCGTGGCGCGACGCCCGCGGGCTGACCGTCGCCGGGCAGCGGCGCGAGGTCGGCCGTCGGGAGCGCGCCCCCTGGTGGGCGCGTGTCCACCTCGACGTTGTCGCGCTGATCGGCTCTGGGCTCGTCTACTGGCAGGCTTCGAAGAACGGCTACCAGCTCGTGCTGGCGCCCGAGGGGCTCGCGCAGGTCTCGGTCAACTGGTACGCGCTGCTCGCCCCCGTGCTCGGCTGGATCGGCGCCGGGCTGCTCGCCTACCGGCTCGCCGACCTCGCCCTGCGGCGCGGACGGACGCCCCTGACGCGCCTGCTGCGGCCGGTCGCGGGCGAGCTCGCGCCGACGGTGGCGGCGACACTCGGCCGCCAGCGCGGGCTGCTCGCACGGGCCGTCGCGCTGCTCGCCCTGACCGCGGCGTTCGCCGCCTCGACCGGGGTCTTCAACTCGACCTACCAGCAGCAGGCCGAGGTCGACGCGCGGCTGACCAACGGCGCCGACGTGACCGTCACCGAGTCGCCCGGCACGCGCGTTCCGCCGCAGGAGGGGGCCAAGCTGGCGAAGGTGCCCGGTGTCTCCTCCGTCGAGCCCCTGCAGCACCGCTTCGTCTACGTCGGCGCCGACCTGCAGGACCTCTACGGCGTGCGGCCGGACACGATCGGGGCCGCCGGCAAGCTGCAGGACCCTTGGTTCCAGGGCGGCACCGCCCAGCAGCTGATGGCGAAGCTGAAAGCTCATCCGGACTCCGCGCTCCTGAGCGCCGAGACGGTCAAGGATTTCCAGCTGCACCCCGGCGACCTCGTGAAGCTGCGCATCCAGGACGCCGTGACCAAGCGCTTCAAGATCGTGCCGTTCCACTACGCGGGCGTCGCCAACGAGTTCCCGACCGCGCCGACCGACTCGTTCGTGGTCGCCGACGCGGGCTACGTCGCCAAGGCCACCGGCAGCGACGCGGTCGGCACGTTCCTGGTGCAGACCGACGGCGCCGGGCCGCGGGCCGTCGCCGGCCGCGTGCGGGCGGCCGTCGGTTCCACCGCCAAGGTCACCGACATCCAGGACTCGCGGCGGGTGGTCGGCTCGAACCTCACCGCCGTCGAGCTGTCGGGCCTCACGCGCGTCGAGCTGGGCTTCGCGCTGCTGCTCGCCGCCGCCGCGTCCGGGCTCGCGCTCGGCCTCGGCTTCCGCGAGCGCCGCCGGACCTACGCGATCGCCGTCGCGCTGGGCGCGCGGCGCAAGCAGCTCGGCGGGTTCGTGTGGGGCGAGTCGGCCTTCGTGACCGCGGGCGGCCTCGCACTCGGCGCGGTCGTGGCGGCCGCGATCTCCCTGATGCTCGTCAAGGTGCTCACCGGCGTCTTCGACCCACCGCCCGCCGCGCCCGCGATCCCGTGGCTCTACCTCGCCGCGCTCGTCGCCCTCACGGTCGGCGCGGCCGGCACCGCCGGCGCCGTCACGCTGCACGCGCTGCGGCGCCCCGCGATCGAGGAGCTGCGCGAGCTCTGAGGCTCTCATGTGGCTCTCATCCCGCGGGCGCGATGATGGGCGCATGAGGGTTCTCGTCGTCGACGACGATGTGCGGATGGCCGGGGCCATCCGCCGTGGCCTGCGCTACGAGGGCCTGGTCGTCGACGTCGCCGCCGACGGCGAGGAGGCGCTGCGCGTCGTCGGGGCGACCGACTACGACGCGGTCGTGCTCGACGTGCTGATGCCCGGGCTCGACGGCTTCGAGACCTGCCGGCGGCTGCGCGCCGACGGCCGCTGGATGCCGGTCCTCATGCTCACCGCGCGAGACTCGATCGAGGACCGGGTCCGCGGGCTCGACGGCGGTGCGGATGACTACCTCACGAAGCCGTTCTCGCTCGCGGAGCTGACGGCGCGGCTGCGCGCGCTCGTGCGCCGCGGGCCGGTCGAGCGGCCGCCGGTGATCGAGGTCGGCGACCTGTGCCTCGACCCCGCCACCCGCGAGGTGCGGCGCGGCGACGTCGAGATCGAGCTCAGCGCCAAGGAGTTCGCCGTGCTCGAGACGTTCATGCGCCGCCCGGGCCAGGTCCTGAGCCATATGCAGCTGCTGGAGGCCGCCTGGGACCTCGGCTACGAGCAGCGCTCGAACATCGTCGAGGTCTACGTCCGCTACCTGCGCGAGAAGATCGACCGGCCGTTCGGGCTGCGATCGATCGAGACCGTGCGCGGAGCGGGCTACCGGTTGCGGAGAGACGGCGGACGGTGAGCCACGTGCCCGTCCGCCTGCGGCTGACCGCCGCGTTCGCGGTCGCCATGGCGCTCGTGCTGGCGGGATCCGGAGTGTTCGTCTACGTGCGGCTGAGCGGCGACCTCGACGAGAGCATCACGGGCGGGCTCAAGGTTCGCGCCGGCGCGATCGCCCGCGCCCACTCCCCGGCCGCCGGAGCGGCGGGGGAGGGCGAGGAGGGCTTCGCGCAGCTGCTGGGCTCGGACGGACGCGTGCGCGCGACCGCTGGGCACGTCACAGGCGGCGTTCTCAGCCGGGCCGAGCTGCGGCGGGCGCAGGCCGGCGAGACGCTGCTGCTGGAACGGGCCGTGCCCGGAGTCGAGGGGACCACGCGGCTGCTGGCGAAGGCGGGCCGCGACAGGGAGGTGGTGGCCGTCGGCCAATCGCTCCAGGACCGCGACGACACGCTGTCGAACCTCGTGCGCTCCTTCGCCCTCGGCGGTCCCATCGCCGTGCTCCTGGCCTCCGGGCTCGGCTACGTGCTCGCCGCCTTCGGGCTCCGGCCGGTCGAGGCGATGCGCCGGCGCGCGCGCGAGGTCTCGCTCAGCCGCGAGGACGAGCGGCTCCCGCTCCCGAGGGCCCGTGACGAGATCCGCCGGCTGGGCGAGACACTGAACGAGATGCTCGACCGCCTGAGCCGCTCCTTCGAGCGCGAGCGCCGCTTCGTGGCCGACGCCGGCCATGAGCTGCGCACCCCGGTGGCGGTCATCAAGGCCGAGCTCGAGGGAGCGCTGCGCGCCGAAGGGCACGATCCCCAGGTGCGCGAGGCGCTGGTCGCGTCGGTCGAGGAGTGCGACCACCTCGCGCAGCTGGCCGAGGACCTGCTGATCCTCGCCCGCTCCGGCGAGGGCCAGCTGCCCGTGTGGCCGGAGCCGCTCGAGCTCCGCGAGCAGCTCGATCGCGTGGCGCGCCGCTTCGCCGACCGCGCCGCGGAGCGCGGTCGCAGCATCTCCGTCGACGCGGGCGGCGAGCGGTCGGTGTACGCCGACGAGCTACGGCTGCGCCAAGCGCTCGGCAACCTCGTCGACAACGCGCTGCGCTACGGCGGCGGCGAGATCGTGCTGCGCGGCCGCCGGGAGGGGCCCGGGCTCGCGCTCGAGGTCTCCGATCAGGGCGAGGGCTTCACGACCGGCTTCGCCGAGCGCGCGTTCGAGCGCTTCGCCCGCGACGACCTCGCGCGCACCCGCGACGGCGCCGGCCTCGGCCTCTCGATCGTGCGCGCGATCGCGGAGGCGCACCGGGGTCGCGCCGAGCTCCCCCCTGGGCCGGGGGCCACCGTGCGCATCTGGCTCCCGGACGGCCCCGACGCCGCGGAGGACCCAGCGCATATCGGCGGCGCAGCCACCGGCCGCGTGCGCCCTGCTGCTTGACTGCGCGGATGGCGACGGCCGTCGCAACCGCCCCCCTGGATCCGTCGGCCGGCCGGCGGCGCGGACAGGTGTTCATCGCCCTCGCCGCGGTCGCCTGGTCCACGGCGGGCGTGCTGCAACGACAGCTGTCACTCGACCCGGCGACCCAGGTCGGCGGTCGGGCCCTGTTCGCGGCGCTGGCGCTCGTCGGCTACGTGGCGATCGTGGAGCGCGGGGGCGTCGGTCGGGCCTGGCGGTCGATCGGGCTCGCGGGCGTGGCGCTCGCGGTCTGCCTGGCGGCCGCCTCGTGCGCGTTCATCCTCGCGCTGAACGAGACCACCGTCGCGCGCGTGCTCTTCATCCAGGCGATCGCGCCGGTCCTCGCCGCGCTGCTCGCGCGCGTGCTGCTGGGGGAGCCGATCAGCGCGCGCACCTCCATCGCGCTGGCCCTGGCGCTCGCCGGGGTGGCGGTCATGCTCGGCGCCCCCGGCGGCGGCAACGCGACCGGCGACCTCCTCGCGCTTGTGATGGCGCTGTCGTTCGCCCTCGCGCTCGTGATCACGCGTCATCGCCGCGACGTCTCGATGGCCCCCGCGACCTGCCTCTCGCAGGTGCTCCTGATGGTGGCCTTCCTCCCGTTCGCGAGCCTCGGCGACGTCGGCGGCGAGGACCTCGCGGTGCTGGTGGCCCTCGGGGCGGGGCAGATCGCGCTCGGGCTCGTCTTCCTCACGATCGGCGCGCGGCTGATCCCGGCCGCTCAGGTCGGCCTGATCACGCTGCTCGAGGTCGTGCTCGGCCCGCTGTGGGTGTGGCTGGCGCTGGACGAGCGCCCGGGCACCCTGACCCTGGTCGGCGGCGCGGTCGTGGTCGCCGCCATCGTGATCCAGACGAGCGAGGGACGGTCATGACGCTCGCGGTCGACAGGCCGGGCGTTCGGCCGGCTCCGCGAGGGCGAGCGCCGGCCTACGGCCTGACCACCGGTCCCGTCTGGACCGCCTCGAGCGCGCTCGCCGGGATCGTCTTGATCCCGTTGAGCGCCTCGTCGTCCCAGCCCGGGTCGACGGCGCCGCCCACGTAGACCCGCGGCGACCCCGCGTTGTCGGCCACCAGCGCGCCGTAGGTCTTGAGCGCCACCGCGATCGCGCGCGCCTGTCCGCGCAGGGCGCTGATGTCGTAGCCCGCCTTCAACCGGACGCGCAGGCCCATCGGCGGCTGGTCGGGGCTCGTGTCCGACGACGCCCAGTGCGTCGCCGGGTGGATGTAGGCCTTCTGCGTGACCGGGACGGTGATGCGCAGCGCGTGGCGGATCACGCCGCTGTCGGCCTCCTCGCGGCGCGCGAGCCCGGGCAGGATCGGCAGCCCGGCGGCGTCGGCGGACGTCCAGCCCTCGGGGCGCAGGGCGTTTGACCGCAGGTCCCAGGCCGCGCCGCTGTAGGCGTGCCAGCCCGACCCCGCGCGCTCGGCGGCGTACAGCTCGAAGAGCTTGCAGTCGCCCTGGCGCAGCGCCAGCACGTGGCGATCCCCGCCACCCTCGACCGGCGCGTCCAGCGGCGTCGGATACGGCCCGGGATCCGACTCGTCCGCGACGTCGAAGCCCACCGGCACCAGCGGCTGCGTGAACGGGACGCTGACGTACGGGATGCCGTAGGCGCCCCCGCCGCCGAAGTCCGGCCACAGCGTCATCGAGGCGAACGAGCCGATGTAGTCGTGCGACATGTCGACGGGCGCCTGCGAGACGTCGGTGTTCCAGGCGTTGTCGTTCGGGAAGACCGGGCAGCCGCCGATCACCGGGCTGCCCGCGAACGCATCGCCCGGGGCCGCTCCCCCGCTCCCGCCCGGCGCGCCCGGCCCGGCCTCGTCGCCGCCGCGCGCGAGCGTCCTGACCGTGACGCGGCGCGCCTTCGCGCAGCGCCTGCGGCGGCACGGGCGGACCGAGTAGCGGTAGCGCGTCGCGGCCGCGACCCGGCGGTCGGTGAAGCGGTGGCGGTTGCGCTTGAGCCGCGCCCGGCGGCCCTTCCGGCGGACCTCGTAGCGCGTCTCCCCGTGCGAGCGGTCGCGCCAGCTCAGGCGCACCCCGGTGGCGACGGCCTTGGCCTGCAGGCGCGTGACCGGCCGCAGCCGCGCCTGCGCGGGCGTCGCGACGAGGAGGGCGAGCGCGACGGCTGCGAGCAGGGCTCTGAGGGCGCGGGCTCCGACCGCCGAGCCCTCGCAGGCCGCCGTGCGGGTCCTGCGCCGTGCCGGCCTCTGAGTCACGGCTCGACCATGACCTTGAGGCCGGTCCGGGCGGAGGCGGCGGCGAGCGCCTCGCTGACCCGGTCCAGCGGGTAGCGGTCGGTTGTCAGCCAGTCGACGTCGACGAGGCCTCGCTCGACCAGCCGGATCGCGCGCGGGTAGACGGCGTTCATCCGGCGGGCCATGACGATGGTCAGGCCCTTGCGGCGCGCGAGCCCGGCGCCGAAGGACGTGCGGTCGTCCGAGGGGATCCCCACCAGCACCGCGCGCGCGCCCGCCCGCGAGACCCGCATCGCGACCTCGACCGCGGCGTCGGTCCCCGCGACCTCGAAGGCCACGTCCACCGCGATGCGCTCCGGGACGTCCTCGGGAGCGACGACGACCTCCGCGCCGGCGCGCTCGGCCGCCGCGCGGCGGTGCGGCAGCGGATCCACGGCGAGCGCGACGCGCGCGCCCGCGGCGCGCGCGACCTCGACGAGCATCAGCCCGATCGGCCCGCAGCCGACGACGGCGACGTCGGCGCCGAGGTGCACGTGGCCGAGGTCGAGGGCGTGGATCGCCACCCCCAGCGGCTCGAGCATGGCACCGGCGACGCCGTCCATCGAGTCCGGCAGCGGATGCAGCGACTCCGTCGGCCAGCTCAGGTACTCGCGCAGCCCGCCGTCGCAGCTCCCGTGCCCCGCGAAGACGACGTTGGCGCACAGGTTCTGATGGCCCTCCAGACAGCGGTCGCAGTGCCCGCAGTGCAGGGCCGGATCGACCGCGACCCGGCGCCCGTCGAGCGGGCCGCCCTCGACCACGCCCGCGAATTCGTGGCCGATCACCAGCGGGCTCCCGAGCTTGGCGTCGCCGATGCCGCCCTCGTCGTACCAGTGCAGGTCCGAGCCGCAGATCCCCACGGCCTCGACGCGCACCAGGCTCTCCCCGGGGACGGGCGAGGCCACGGGCTCCTCGGCGACGCGCACGTCGCCCATCCCGTGCAGGCGCGCGACCGCGGCGTTCATGAGCTCAGCGTGCCGTCGATCGCATCGGCGGGATGTTATCGCTCACATACACCTCCACCACCCTTGGCGAAGATCTCGCTCGCAGAGTACGATTGCCGATGTGAACGCTAACGCGCCGCGGTCGGGTCCCGACGACGAGCACCGAGCGCGAGCCGAGCGCCGCCGTCCGGCCGTCATGACCGACGTCGCCGCGCTCGCCGGCGTCTCGCACCAGACGGTCTCGCGCGTGATCAACGGCTCGACGCAGGTGCGCGACGAGACGCGCGAGCGCGTCCTCGACGCCATGCGCGAGCTCGACTACCAGGCGAACTCCGTGGCGCGCGCGCTGGTCACCGGCCGCTCGCGCACGCTGGGCGTGATCACCTTCAACACGACGCTCTACGGCCCGGCGTCGACGCTCCTGGGGCTCGAGCGCGCGGCGCACGCGGAGGGCTACTTCATCGGCATCGTGAGCCTCGAGTCGCTCGAGCGCACCGCGGTGGTCCAGGCGATCGAGCGGCTGCGCGCGCTCTCGGTCGCGGGCATCATGGTCGTCGCCCCGCATCTCGCCACCACCCACGGTCTGTGGGACCTGCCCGGCGACGTCCCGGTCGTCGCGGTCGAGGCCGGCCCCGAGGACGGCGTCGCGGTCGCCGCGGTGGACCAGTACGACGGCGCGCGGCTGGCGACTCAGCACCTCCTCGACCTCGGCCACAAGACCGTCCGGCACATCGCGGGCCCGGCCGACTGGCTCGAGGCGCAGCGCCGGATCGACGGCTGGCGCGAGACGCTCGCCGCCGCGGGCGCCACGAGCGAGCCGCCGCTGCGAGGCGACTGGAGCCCGCTCTCCGGCTACGAGGTCGGCCGCCGCCTGCTCGAGGACTCCGACGTCACCGCCGTCTTCGTCGCCAACGACCAGATGGCGCTCGGCCTGCTCCGCGCGCTGCACGAACGCGGTTGCGACGTGCCCGGCGACGTCAGCGTCGTCGGCTTCGACGACATTCCGGAGGCCGAGTTCTTCACACCGCCGCTGACAACCGTCCGTCAGGACTTCAACGAGATGGGTCGGCGCAGCCTGCACCTGTTGCTGGATCAGATCGCGGCGGGAGAGCGCTCGCAGACGCGGGTCACGGTGCCCGCGGGGCTCGTGCGGCGCGCGAGCACCGCCCCTCCCCCCGTGTGAGCGCGAAACCCATACCCAAGGCGCGGTCAGGCCGGGGTTGACAAGGGTGATGTGAACGCTAACGTGCGCTCAATGGACACGCACGTGATCGGTGTCGACTTCGGCACGCTGTCCGGCCGCGCGGTGGTCGTGCGGGCGAGCGACGGAGCCGAGCTCGGATCGGCGATCTGCGACTACCCGAATGCCGTGATCGAGCGCGTCCTCCCGGCGACCGATGAGCGCCTCCCCTCCTCGTGGGCGCTGCAGGACCCCGACGACTATCGCGAGGTCCTGCGCACGGCGGTTCCGGCCGCCGTGCGGGACGCCGGGGTCGACCCGTCGACGGTCGCCGGCATCGGCATCGACTTCACGGCCTCGACACCGCTGCCGGTCAAGCGCGACGGCACGCCGCTGTGCGAGCTCGACGAGTTCCGCGAGCGCCCGCACGCGTACCCGAAGCTGTGGAAGCACCACGCCGCCCAGGCCCAGGCCGAGCGCATCACCGCGCTCGCGGCAGAGCGCGGCGAGCCGTGGCTGCCGCGCTACGGCGGCCGCATCTCCTCCGAGTGGCAGTTCGCCAAGGCCCTGCAGGTCCTGGAGGAGGACCCGGAGATCTACCAGGCGATGGACCGCTGGATCGAGGGGGCCGACTGGATCGTGTGGCAGCTGTGCGGCGAGGAGACCCGCAACGTCTGCACGGCCGGCTACAAGGGCATCCGCCAGGACGGCCACTACCCGTCCGAGGAGTACCTCGGCGCGCTCGACGAGCGGTTCGCGACGTTCCCGGCCGAGAAGCTCGACCACCCGCTCGCCCCCCTGGGCGCCCGCGCCGGCGGCCTGACCGCGGAGGCGGCCGGGTGGACCGGGCTCCCCGAGGGCATCGCCGTCGCGGTGGGCAACGTCGACGCGCACGTCACCGCGCCCGCGGCGCGGGCGATCGAGCCGGGCCAGATGGTGGCCATCATGGGCACGTCCACCTGCCACGTGATGAACGCCGACCAGCCGGCCGACGTGCCCGGGATGTGCGGCGCCGTCGACGGCGGTATCACGCCCGGCTTGTGGGGCTACGAGGCCGGCCAGAGCGGCGTCGGGGACATCTTCGGCTGGTTCGTTGATCACTTCGTCGGGCCCGCGTACCACGAGGAGGCCGCCGAGCGCGGCCGGTCGCTGCACGACCACCTGTCGGAGCTGGCCGAGGAGCAGGCGGTCGGCGAGCACGGGCTCGTGGCGCTCGACTGGCACAGCGGCAATCGCTCGGTGCTCGTCGACCACGAGCTCAGCGGCGTGATCGTCGGCCTGACGCTGAGCACCCGGCCCCCGGACATCTACCGCGCGCTGGTCGAGGCGACCGCGTTCGGCACGCGCACGATCGTCGAGGCGTTCGAGGCGTCCGGCGTGGCGGTCGAGGACTTCGTGGTCGCGGGTGGGCTGCTCAAGAACCGCTTCGTGATGCAGATCTACGCCGACGTCCTGCAGCGGCCGCTGCACCTCATCGGCTCCGAGCAGGGCCCGGCGCTGGGCGCGGCCATCCACGCTGCGGTGGCGGCGGAGGTGTATCCCGACGTCCGGGCCGCGTCGGAGGCGATGGGCAAGCTCGAGCGCGACGTCTACGCGCCCGATCCGGAGGCGGCCGACGCCTACGACGAGCTCTACGCCGACTACACGGGCCTGCACGACCACTTCGGCCGCGGCGGCGACGACGTGATGCACCGCTTGCGCCGGCCGCGCCAGGGGAAGCAGGCGGCGCAGTGATCGACACGATCTCAGAGCTCCGGCGCAGCGTCTGCGACGCGCACGCCGAGCTGCCGCGCCACGGCCTCGTGGCGTGGACCAGCGGCAACCTCTCTGCGCGCGTGCCGGGCGAGGAGCGGATGGTCATCAAGGCCAGCGGCGTCCCGTTCGAGGAACTGACGCCCGAGCACATGGTCCTCTGCGACCTCGACGGGAACGCCGTCGACGGCGAGCTCTCTCCCTCCAGCGACGCCGCCACCCACGGCTACGTCTACCGCCACATGCCGGAGACCGGGGGCGTCGTCCACACGCACAGCCCGTACGCCACGGCCTGGGCCGCCCGCGGCGAGAGCATCCCGTGCGTGCTGACCGCGATGGCCGACGAGTTCGGCGGCGACATCCCGATCGGCCCGTTCGCCCTGATCGGCGACGCCGAGATCGGGCGCGGCATCGTCGAGACGCTCGCCTCGCACCGCTCACCCGCGGTGCTGATGCGCAGCCACGGAGTCTTCACGATCGGTCGCGGTCCCCGCGACGCCCTTAAGGCCGCGGTCATGTGCGAGGACGTCGCACGCACCGTGCATCTCGCACGGGCCCTCGGCAGCCCCATCCCCCTCACCGGAAACGAGATCGACGCCCTCTATGACCGTTACCAGAACGTCTACGGCCAGCGCTGAGTCCACCGTCGCCCGGCCGCGGATCGGCGTGCTCGGGATCATGCAGGAGCTCTACGACGAGATGCTCCCGGGCATCACCGAGCGCCAGGGCGCCTACGCCGACGAACTGGGCCGCGCGCTCGGCGACGCGCTCGACGTCCACGTCGCTCCCCCGGCGCGCGACCGCGCCGGCATCGAGGCCGCGATCCGCGATCTCGAGGCCGCCGGGCTCGACGGCGTCCTCGTCGTCAACCTCACCTACGGCCCCGGCATGCGCCTCGCGCGCTCGCTGAGCGAGACCCGCCTACCGATCTGCCTCGCCAACACCCAGCCGGTCGCGAACGTCACCGCGGAGTGGGACATGGCCGACCTGACCTACAACCAGGGCATCCACGGCGCCCAGGACACCGCGAACGCGATGGTGCGCGCCGGCCGGTCCTTCCACGTGGTCACCGGCGACTGGGCCGAGGAGAGCTTCCAGACCGCGATCGCCGAATGGGCCCGGGCTGCCGCCGCCGTCACGCGCTGGCGCTGCCTCAAGGTCGCGGTCTTCGGCTACGCCATGAACGGCATGGGCGACATCCGGGTGGACGAGCACAGCCTGCAGCGCACGCTCGGGCCGCAGATCGACGCGCTCGCGCCGGGCGACCTGCACCGCGCCGTCGAGGCCGTCCCCGCCGAGCAGGTCCAGGCGCTGATCGACGAGGAGAACCAGCGCTTCGAGATCGACCCGCGGCTGAGCGACGAGGAGCGCGAGGACCACGCGCGGATGCAGATCGCGCTCGAGTCCATCCTCACCGCCGGCGGTTACGGCGCCTACTCGACCCACTTCGGCGCGATCGCCGAGGACGGGCGCTTCGCGCGGCTGCCGCTCGCCGCCGCCTCCAATCTGATGGCGAAGGGGTTCGGCTTCGGCGCGGAGGGCGACCCGCTCACCGGCGCGCTGATGTGCGCCGCGCGCGACCTGCTCGGCGAGACGCAGTTCACCGAGATGTACGCGATGGACTTCCCCAGCGACTCGATCCTGATGAGCCACATGGGCGAGGGCAACTGGGCGCTGGCGCGCGAGGACCGGCCGGTGCGGCTGATCAAGCGCCCGCTCGGCATCGGCGGCCTGGCCGACCCGCCGACGATCCTGTTCCAGTACGCACCCGGCCCGATGACGCTGGCGAGCCTCGTGGTGCTGGGCGACGAGCGCTACCGGCTCGTCGTCAGCGAGGGCGAGATCCTCGACACCGAGGTGCTGCCCGCGCTCGAGATGCCCTACGGCTTCTTCCGTCCCGACTCCGGCGTGCGTGCCTGCATGGACGCGTGGCTGCGTCATGGCGGGCCGCACCATCAGGTGCTCAACCCCGGCCGCCGGGCCGGCGCCTGGGAGCGGTTCTGCGAGGCGGCGGGCATCGAGCTCGTGCTGGTCTGACGCGCGCGCCCCCGAGCGGGGACGATCCCGCGCCGCGGGTGACCTCCAGATCTCCCGCCGCCGGGTGAGCGGCGGCGGGAGCGCACCCCTGCGGGCGGGTACCTAGTGCCGTCCGGACGCCGAGAACGCGAGGTTCGTGGACGTCGAGCAGGTCTCCCCGGGACGCAGGTCGTCGAGGGGAAGCCGGGCTGGTTGGGCGAGTCGGGGTAGTGCTGGGTCTCCAGCGCGAGCCCGTCACCCTGCCGGTAGGCGTGGCCGCTCGTGCCGTAGAGCGTGCCGTCGAGGAAGTTGCCCGAGTAGAACTGGATCCCGGGCTCCTTCGTCGAGATGGTCAGGACGCGGCCGCTGGCCGGGTCCCGGAGTCGTGCCGCCTCGACCAGCCCCGAGCTGCCGTGGCGGTTGAGCACCCAGTTGTGGTCGTAGCCCTGGCCGAACCGCAGCTGCTCGTTGTCGTCGCGGATCCGCTCTCCGATCGCATGTGGCGTCCGGAAGTCGAACGGCGTGCCCGCCACCGGCGCGATCCTGCCGGTCGGGATCAGGGTCGGGTCGACCGGCGTGAAGCCGTCGGCGTTGAGCGTGAGGCGGTGGTCGTAGCTCGTCCCCGTGCCCTCGCCCGAGAGAGGTTCCAGTAGGCGTGGTTGGTGAGGTTGACGACCGTCGCCTTGTCCGTCGTCGCGGTGTAGTCGAGCCGCAGGTTGTCGTGCTTGTCGAGCGTGTAGTCGACCTCGACGTCGAGGTTGCCGGGGTAGCCCGTGCAGCCGGGCGGCGGGGTGCATCCCTCGCGCTCCGCGCTCGTACAGGTCAGCTTGAGCCCGACCCTCCCGTGCTCCTCGAACGGCTGCGCGTCCCACACGAACTTGTCGAAGCCCTGGTCACCGCCGTGGAGGCTGTTGGGCCCGTTGTTCGCGTCGAGTGTGTACGTCTCGCCGTCGAGCTTGAACGTGGCCTTGCCGATACGGTTGCCGTAGCGGCCGATGATCGCACCGAAGTACGACGGGTTCGCGGGCGGCACCGGCGGATCGCCGCGCAGCATCGTGTACCCGGCGAGGTCCTTGTAGCCGAGCGTGATGTTCGCGAGCCGGCCGCGGCGATCGGGCGCCTGAAGCTCCTGGAGGATGCCGCCGTAGGTGATGATCGAGGCCGACATCGATCCGTTGGCGAGCGTGTAGCGGTCGACCGCCTTGCCGTCGACCGCGCCGAACGCCTCCTTCGTGACCGACAGGCTCCCGTTCCCGTGGCCGGGTCGTCCTGACCCGGTGCGGCGAGCCGGGCCCGGCGGTACTCCTCCACCACGATGTCGTTGAGCTCCTCGAGCGAGGTCTCGGCGGTCGCCCTGTCGAAGGTGATCTCGCCGTCCTGGATCAGGTTGACCCGGTCGCACGCCTCGAGCACGTGCACGTAGTTGTGGGCGATCATGATGATCGACACGCGGCCCTCGGCCCGCAGGCGCGCCACCAGGTCGAGGATCATCGCGCCCTCGTTCGCGCCCATCGCGGCGAGCGGCTCGTCGAGCAGGATGATGTCGGCGTCCGAGGTGACGGTGCGGGCTACGGCGATGGCCTGGCGCTGGCCGCCCGACAGCCGTGCCACCGGCACGTCGATGCGCGGGATGTTCACGCCGATCTGGTCGAGCGCCCGGCGAGTCTCGCGCGCCATCGCGCGCCTGGCCAGGAACGGGAGCGGCTTGTGGACCTGCTCGCGGCGCAGGAACATGTTCGACGTCACCGACAGCTCGTTCACCAGCGCGAGGTCCTGGTACACGCAGTCGATCCCGAGCGAGCGGGCGTGGTCGACCGACTTCAGCTCGACCTCCTCGCTGCGGACCATCACCCGGCCCTCGTCGGGCTTCTGGAAACCCGAGATGATCTTGATCAGCGTCGACTTGCCTGCGCCGTTGTCGCCCAGCAGCCCCAGGACCTCGCCCTTGCGCAGGTGCACGTTGACGTCGCGCAGCGCGGTGACGGGGCCGAAGCGCTTGGAGATGTGCTCGACGCGCAGGACGTCCTCGTCCTCGCGCGGTGCCCTGGCCGCCCGCGAGCAGGGTGCCGCCGATCACCGCCGCCGATACGGCGCGGAACATCGACTCCGACGCCCCGGCGGTGTCCGGCGTGACGGAGCCAGGCTTCGCCCTGATTCGGCGGTGAGCATTCCCATCGCCGCGAGGCAGGCACCCGACGCCTACGCTCTGGATCGTATGAGCGTCATCCTCCTGATCGTGGTCGCCGCGCGGCCGTGTCGCTGCTGTTCTCGGCCATCGGAGCGCCATGGTGGGCGGGAGCGGTCGTCGGCGGCGTGCTCGCCGGGCTCATCGCGACGCGTCTGGAGTGAACCGCTGAGACGCGCGACCTAGGCTGCGTGGCATGCGCGACACGCTGGCGGTGATCAAGCGGACGCTGGTGTCGTTCTACGACGACCAGATGACCCACCACGCGGCGGCGCTCACCTACTACGCGCTGATGTCGCTCTTTCCCACGGTGCTGTTCGCGCTCTCGCTGCTCGGGCTGATCGGCCAGTACCCCGAGACCTACAACGCGATCATGGGCTACGCGCGCGACGTGGCGCCGAGCTCGGTGGTGGCGCCGCTGGACAGCTCGCTCCGGCAGGCGCTGCTGAACAAGGGCACCGCCACCACCGCCCTGACCATCAGCGCGGTCGTCGCGTTCTACGGCACGACCGGCGTGCTCGAGGCCGCCCGCCGTGCGCTCAACGTGGTGTTCGAGATCGAGAGCGGCCGCAGCTTCCTGCGGCGCAAGCTCGTGGACGTGGCGTCGACCATCGTGCTGATCTCGCTCGCGCTCATCACCGGGATCCTCGTGTTCGTGGGCGGGGGCTTCGCCGACGACCTGTTCGGCTTCATCGGGCTCGGGCAGACCGCGGCGGACATCTGGAGCATCGCTCGCTGGCCGGCGGCGCTGCTCGTGGCGATGTTCGTCTTCTCCTTCGTCTACTACATCACCCCCGACGTGCAGCAGCGGTCGTGGCGCTGGGTGACGCCGGGCGCCGCGGTCGGGGTGCTGCTCTGGCTCGGCGCCTCGTGGGGCTTCTCCACCTACATCTCCCGCGTCACCGACGTCGGCGCGATCTACGGCGCGTTCACGGGGGCCATCGTGCTCGTCGCCTGGCTGTGGCTCACGAACGTCGCGCTGCTGTTCGGCGCGGAGCTCAACGCGGAGATCGAGCGCCAGCGAGAGCTGCGGGACGGCGTGCCGGCCCGCCACACGCTCAACCGGCCGGCACGCGGGGGCTAGCCCACGACGTGACCGAGGATGAGCCCGGTGATCGCTTCGGCACGCTCCACGTTGCCGATGTGGGCGGCGGGGCTCACCGTCTCGAGCCGCGCCGCGGGGATCGCCTCGGCGAGCAGCCGCTGGTGCTCCGGGGGCGTCGCCTGGTCGCCGGACGCGCTGACGACGAGCGTGGGCGCCGCGATCGACGGCAGAGCGTCGCGGAGGTCCATGCGCTCGATGACGCCGCAGCACGCGGCGTAGCCGTCCGGGTCGGTGGCGAGCAGCATCGCCCGCAGCCACGCCTGCGTCTCGGGATTCGCCTCCGCGAACGCCGGGGTCAGCCAGCGCTCGACGACCACGTCCGCGACGACTTCGGTCGTCCCCGCCGCGCGCACGGCGGCCGCGCGCTCCGCCCACGCTGACGCCGGGGGCAGGTGCGCGGACGTGCAGCAGAGGACGAGGCGCTCGACCCGGTCCGGAGCGTGCGCGCCGAGCCACATGCCGACCATGCCGCCGAGCGAGACGCCGCCGACCGAGGCGCGCTCGACCCCGAGCCGGTCCATCAGCGCGAGGACGTCGCGGCCGAGGTCCTCGATCTCATACGGCCCGGGAGGGACGGGCGAGGCGCCGTGGCCGCGGTGGTCGTAGCGGATGACCCGCAGGTGCTCCGCGAGCCGCGCGACCTGCGGCTCCCACATCGCGACGTTCGTCCCCAGCGAGCACCCGAGCAGCAGCACTGGGCCGCTGTCGTCGCCGGCGCTCTCGTGGTGCAGGACGGGCTCGGGCACCGCCTCAGTGTGCCACCGGGCTCGCCGTCCGCACGCGCGTGAGCGCGAGGTCATAGGAGAACGCCAGCCCGTCCTCGCCCGTGGCGGGCTCCGGGTGGACGATGAGCTCCCGCTTCGTCGCGCTCGCGACGTCGTTGTCGAGGTGCTCGCTCGAGTCGATGAACAGCTGCGTGACCAGCGGCTCGTGGCCGTCGGCGCTGACGATCAGGTGGATGTGCGCCGGGCGCCACGGGCTCCAGCCCGCCGCCGCGCACAGGGCGCCGGTCGGGCCGTCGAGCGGGATCGTGTAGGCGCCGGGAGGACCGTGCGGACCTCGTAGCGGCCGTCCTCGCCGGTGCGGACCATGCCGCGGAGGATGCCCTCCGGCAGCCGGCGAGCAGCTCACCCCGACGCAGGTCGAGCGGCTCGTGGACGGCCGGCTCGACCTCGGCCTCCTCCGGCCCCCGGTCCGCACGCCCGGGATCGAGGTCGAGGTCGTGCGCTCCGAGCCACTCGTCGCCGTCCTGCCCGAGGGTCACGCGCGCACGCGCAACGCCGCCGTCCGCGTCGCCGATCTCGCGATCGCCTGGCGGCGCGGCGACCGCGCGCCGGCGCTGCTGCGCGCGCTCGACGTCACCCGACGGCACCTCCTGCGCTAGCGCTCGCGGCGGCCGCCGCCGAGGTAGCGCTCCGGAATCGCGTCCTCGCCGGCGCCGACCGTCCGGGTGGTCAGCGCGGCGCAGATGACGACCCATGCGGTCAGCAGCCACAGGTACTGGTACGGACTCAGCTCCGGCCGCAGCCGGGCGAGCTGGAACGTCGCGACCAGCAGCAGCGCCCGCGCGATCGCGGGCACCCGCGCGCCCGCCACGAGCGCCCGCGTTCCGCCGAGGTAGATGCCGATCCCCACGCAGGCCAGCCAGGCGGCGATGTGGGGAGGTTCCTCCTCGAGCAGCAGGCCCACCCCCGCGGCGGTGATGAGGAGCGCGAAGGCCGGGAACATGTGGCCGACGGCGAAGATCGCCCGGGCCATCGTGGGCGAGCCTCCGGAGAGCTCGAGCACCTTGAGGTTGATGTCCGCCGCGGAGTCGAAGTACAGCCACCACAGGCTGGCCGCCAGCAGCATCGCCGCGACCAGCGCCGCCCATCCGCTCGTCGTGGACACGGCGCCCGCCAGCGACCCCTGCCCGGCCTCGACGACCACCTCGCCGAGCAGGATGATCAGGAAGAGACCGAACCGCTCGGCGAAATGATGCGCGTCCAGGGCCTCCGCGGGATCGACGGGCGCGAGCGCCTTCAGATCGTGGTCGCGACGCGCCCGCCGGACCGCCTCGCGGTCCTCGGTGAGCATCGCGCCGGACTCGGCGACGATCCCGGCCGCCCACAGCAGGTAGCGGAACGGCTCCGGCACCCAGATCGAGATCAGGAACAGTGCCGCCGAGAGCAGGCAGGCGCGCGTGATCCGCCCGCGCAGCAGGTCGGTGCCGCCACCCGCGACCGCGGTCGCGCCGGCCAGCACGAGCCGTGTGGCGGCGAGGGCGAGCGCGAAGACGGTGCTGTCGCCGGTGGACGCCGGGTCGATCGCGACTGCGGCGACGCCCGCCGGCACGCTGCCGGCCAGGAACAGCACGCGCAGCGCGAGCGCGTCGGCGCCGTGGCGGTTGTAGAGGACGGCGAAGCCGACCCAGGTCCACCACAGCGTCGCGAACAGCCCGAGCGCGACCCACACGCTGTGCATCTCGGGGTGGGCGACGATCAGGTGCGCGAGCCGGCCGACCGCCAGCACGAACACGAGGTCCAGGTACAGCTCCACCCAGGAGACGCGCTTACCCATCGGGTCGGGAGCCTAGAGCGGCGCCATCCCGCCGGTCTCCCGTCCATATCGATCGTGATCGTCGGTGCGGGGCCGAATCTCGGGCCTCGCCGTGGCCCGCCGCTGCGGGCCGGCGTGGGGATCTCGCTCGCCGGCGAGGTCGCCGACGCGCGGATGCTCCACGGCGACGATGCGGCCGGCGATCGCGGTGTGGGCGACGTGGATGCCCTGGTCGGCGAGCTCGTCGGTGAGAGGCGACGTCATGCGGTGTTCCCTTCGATTGGTTCACCTAGCCTTCGACCGGGGGCCGCCCCGCGAGCGCCACGGCGAGCTCCTCGCGGGAGTGGATGCCGAGCTTCATGTAGACGTGGCGCAGGTGGTACTCGATCGTCTTGGGGCTCAGGAACAGCGCCGCCGCCGCCTCGCGCGTCGTCTTCCCCTCACCGAGCAGGAGGGCGATCTGGAGCTCCTGCGGAGTCAGCTCGTCGATCGTGCTCGGGTCGCGCCGCCGCAGCGTCGCGCCGCTCGCCGCCAGCTCGGCGCGGGCGCGATCGGCCCACGGGCGGGAGTCGAGGCGCTCGAACGCGCCGGCGGCCGCGTGCAGCTGCTCCCGGGCCAGGACCCGCTGCCGCGCGCGCCGCAGGCGCTGCCCGTAGGCCAGGCGGGTGCGCGCCTCCTCGAACGCGTCGGGCGTGTTCGCGTGCTGGCGCAGCGCCGCCTCGAAGCGCGCGGCCAGCGCGGCATCGACCGCGAGCAGCCCGCGGCAGCGCAGCGCGCGGGCGAGCGACCAGGGCTGCCCCTTGGCCTCCGCGGCGGCCGTGAACTCGGCGGCGACCCGCTTCGCGTCCTCGCCGCGCCCGAGCCGGAGGTAGGTGTCGACGAGCTCCGCCGCGGGCGAGAGGTCCGCGTCGGTGATGGCGACCTCGCGGAGCAGCTCGCGCTGGTGCTCGAAGTGCCCGACGGCCTTGGCCTCCTCGCCGAGCGCGAGCTCGAGCTCGCCCAGCGCCGCCGCCGCCCAGACGTCGTACAGCCGCGACCCGAGCTCGCGGCTGAGGGTCAGCGCCTCGGCCACGAGCGCTCGGCACTCCTGCTCGCGCCCGCGCCTCGCCTGCAGCCAGGCCAGCCCGGCGAGGCCGAAGGCGAGCTCGGTCCGCTGGCCGCTCTCGCGGGCGAGGTCGATCGCCTCCCGGTAGGTGGACTCCGCGACCGCCGCGCGATCGCCGGTGGCCTGGTCGCGGGCGATCAGGTTGAGCGCGAACGGCAGCGCCCCGACCGCGGCGCGCGCCCGGGCGGTCGCCAGCGCGTGGTCGAGCAGCGAGCGCCCGGCGCCCGCCTCGCGCAGGAAGACGGGCGCGAGCGCCATCCAGGGGACGAGCTTGAGGTCGTCCTGCAGCTCGGCGGAGCCCTCGGCGAGCGCGATCGCACCATGGATCGCCTCCGCCCCGGCCGCCGCGTCCGCGCCGAGGATCTGCGCCATCCCGAGCGCGGTCCCGGCCAGGAAGCGGGCGCGGGTCGACGCGCGGGCGGGCAGCGTCGCGTGCGCGCGCTCGGCGACCACGAGCATCTCGGCCGGGTTCCCTGCGGAGAAGCAGGCGACCGCAGCCTCGGTGAGCATCGCGACGGCGCGCTCGGGATCGGCGTGCTCGGCCGCCGCGGTCAGGATCGCGTGCCCGCGCATCACCGGCCCGCGGTGGACCGCGATGTGGCCGGCGAGCTCGTCGATCTCGACCAGCCGCTCCGGGTCGCCGGTGGCGGCGCGGGCCTCGTCGAGCAGCGCGACGGCGCGGTCGGCGAGGCCGGCCAGCCACGCCGTGTCGGCGGCCTCCCACAGCAGCCGCGCCCGCCGCTCCGTGTCGGCCGCCAGCCGGCCGGCGCGCTCGAAGGCGGCGGCCGCGGTCGCGTACGCGCTGCGGTCGCGGCTACGGGCGCCCGCCTGCTCCAGCGCCGCCGGCGCGGCGTCGTCCGCGCCGACCGCGGCGGCGGCGAGGTGCCAGGCGCACCGGTCGACGTCGCGATCGGGCAGGGCGGCGG
>JBDTMF010000072.1:0-19709 GCA_039934455.1 Solirubrobacteraceae bacterium | reverse complement strand
AGCGCGACCAGCGCCACCCAGCGCTCGGCGCCGTCCGCGCCCGCGCCGGCGACGATGGCGGGGGCGTCCGCGGCGGCGAGCAGGTCCGCGAGCGCGTCGACGGCCTCCGGCCCGGCCCCGGTCGAGCGCAGCAGAGTCTGCGGGCCGAGGATCTCGTGCGGCTCAGGCCCCGGGGCGGTCCAGTCGTCGATGGGGACGATCACGATCGCCGGGCCGAGGCCGGTGGCGGCCTCGTGGTATGCGCGGGCGATCGCCCCCGGCACGTCCTGCGCGCGCACGGGCTGGTCGACCCAGACGGCGTACTCGCCGGCGAGACCGTGCAGGTGCCCGGCCAGGAACGGATCGAGCGCGAGGTGGCGGCGGTCCTGCTGGCCGACGACGACGACCAGCGGCGCGCGGTTGAGGCGCGCGGTCGCGAGCGCCGCGACCGCGTTGCCGAGCCCCGCCGTCGAGTGCAGCAGCGCCAGCGACGGCGCGCCGCGGGCGATCGCGTGGCCGGCCGCCATGCCGATCGCCGCGCCCTCGTGCAGGGCCAGCACAAAGCGCAGGTCCTCGGGCAGGCCGGCCAGGAAGCGCACTTCCCGTCGAGCCGGGGTTGGAGAAGATCGTCGTCAGCTCAAGGCGCCGCAGCACATCGAACGTCGCGCTGCGCATGGTGTGCTCTCTGGCCATGGCGCGACTCTAATGCAAAACGTTTGGCGTTTTGTCTTCCCGTACCATGGCGGGATGTCTACGCTACGCGGACGTCCTGGAGGCCAGCTCGTCCATTCGGCGCTCGGCGCCAGCGAGCAGATCGCCACCCAGATCCGCGTCTGGCTCGAGGAGCAGCAGCTGCAGAGCGGCGAGCGCATCGGGACCGAGCAGGAGCTGGCCGACGAGTTCGGCGTCAGCCGCCCGACGATGCGCGAGGCGCTGCGGCTGCTGTCCGCCGCGCACCTGATCCGGGTCGGCCGCGGGCGCACCGGCGGGATCTTCGTCGCGCGGACGCCGAGCGAGGGCATGAGCCGCAACCTGTCGGAGTCGATCGGGCTGATGCTGGCGGCCCAGACGATCTCGATGACCGAGCTGCTCGACGCCCGGCTTTCGCTCGAGGTGCCGATCGCCGGGCGCGCGGCGGTCAACGCCGACGACGCGATCGTCGCCTGCCTCGAGGAGGCGATCGACGCGGCCACCGGCCACCAGCCCGGCACCGAGCCGTTCGACACGGCCGACAGCCGCTTCCACCAGATCCTGGCCGAGGCCTCGGGCAACGACCTCCTGCGCGCGCTGACGGGCTGGATCCTGGAGGTGCTGCAGCCGTCGCTCGTGATCACGATCTCCGACCGCGTCGACCCCGAGGCGATCCTGGCCCAGCACCGCGCGATCCTGCGTGCAGTCCGGCGGCGCCAGCGCTCCGCGGCCGAGCGCGCGATGCAGGCCCACATCGAGTACCTCGCCCAGATCCTCGACGAGGGCGAGTGACGCTCGTCACCGACCCTACGAGCAGCTGCGGGACGCGATCGTCAGCGGGCGCCTGGCCCCCAACGAGCGCCTCGTCGAGGCCGACCTCACGGAAGCGCTCGGCGCGGGCCGCTCGGCCGTGCGGACCGCATTCGCACGGCTCGCGCAGGAGGGCCTGATCGAGCACACCCGCAACCGCGGGGCGCGCGTGCGGCTGATCGGCGAGGACGAGGCGGTCGAGATCCTGGAGGCGCGCACGGTGCTCGAGGCGCTCGCCGCCCGCCGCGCGGCCGAGCGGGCGACCGAGGCGGACGCCGGGCGCCTGCGCACGGTGCTCGCGGAGATGCGGGCCCGGCTCGACGCCGGCGACCTGCTGGGCGCCTCGGATCACAACGCGCGGCTGCACCGAGCGCTGCCCGACCTCGCCGGCCACCAGATCGTCGACCGGCTCGTCGGCACCCTGAACTCCCACCTCGTGGCTTCCAGTACCGCACGATCCTCGTGCCCGGCCGCGCGGAGCGCTCGTTCGCCGAGCACACCGCCATCGTCGAGGCCGTCGCGGCGGGCGACCCCGACGCGGCGGAGGCCGCGATGCGCGCGCACCTGGCGCACGCCACCGCGGCCCTGCTGGACTCGGTCGGCTCCTAGCCCTCGCAGTCGAGCGAGCGAGGTGCGCCGGTGACCGACCGGGTACCTTTCTCGGAACATGCCCGGTCCGTCGCAGGCTCAAAGTGCCGCTCGACTCGATCCCAAGCAGCGCGGCGCCGCGCTGGCGCGGATGCGCGAGGAGACGTTTGACGTCGTCGTCATCGGCGGCGGCGCGACGGGGACGGGCTGCGCGCTCGACGCCGCCAGCCGCGGCCTGTCGGTCGCGCTGCTGGAGGCGCGCGATTTCGCCTCCGGCACCTCGAGCCGCTCGAGCAAGCTCATCCACGGTGGCCTGCGCTACCTCGAGCAGATGGAGTTCGGTCTCGTCCACGAGGCGCTGCGCGAGCGCGGTCTGCTGCTCACGGTGATCGCGCCGCACCTGGTGCGGCCCGTGCCGTTCCTCCTTCCGCTGACGGAGCGGGTGTGGCAGCGCGCCTACGTCGGCGCCGGGATGCTGCTCTACGACGAGCTCGGCGGCCACAAGGGCCTGCGCCGCCACCGCCATCTGACCAAGCGCCAGGCGCTCCGGATCGCCCCGGCGCTCAAGCCCGACGCGCTGATCGGCGCCATCCAGTACTGGGACGCCCAGGTCGACGACGCCCGCCACACGCTCACCGTCGCGCGCACCGCGGCCGCCTACGGCGCCGCCGTCGCCTCGAGCACCGCCGTCGTCGGCTTCCTGCGCGAGGGCGAGCGCGTGACCGGCGTGCGCGTGCTCGACGACCTCGCCGACGAGGAGTTCGACATCCAGGCGCGCCAGGTCATCAATGCGACAGGCGTGTGGACCGACGACCTTCAGCATCTCGTCGGCGAGCGCGGCAAGTTCAAGGTCCGCGCCTCCAAGGGCATCCACCTCGTCGTCCCGCGCGACCGGGTCCAGATCGACAGCGGTCTGATCCTCCGCACCGAGAAGAGCGTGCTGTTCGTGATCCCCTGGGGCCGCCACTGGATCATCGGCACGACCGACACCGACTGGGAGCTCGACAAGGCCCATCCGGCCGCCAGCCGCAGCGACATCGACTACGTTCTGGAGCACGTGAACAAGGTGCTCTCCCAGCCGCTCCGGCACGAGGACGTCGAGGGCGTCTACGCCGGGCTGCGCCCGCTGCTCACGGGTGAGTCGGAGGGTACGAGCCAGCTCAGCCGCGAGCACATGGTCGCCGTGCCGGTGCCGGGGCTCGTCGCCGTCGCCGGCGGCAAGTACACGACCTACCGGGTGATGGCGCGCGACGCAGTGGACGCCGCCGCGCACGGGCTCGACGCCTCGGTCCCGCCGAGTGCGACCCACGTGACGCCGCTCGTCGGCGCCGAGGGCTACCAGGTGCTGTGGAACGGGCGCCGGCGCCTGGCGGACGAGAGCGGGCTGCACCTCGCGCGCATCGAGCATCTGCTGCAGCGCTACGGCTCCCGCATCGGCGAGCTGCTCGACGAGGTCGCCCGGCGCCCAGAGCTCGGCAAGCCGCTCGACGGCGCCGAGGACTACCTGTGCGTCGAGGCCTGGTACGCCGTGGCGCACGAGGGGGCCCATCACCTCGACGACGTGCTCGCGAGGCGCACCCGCATCTCGATCGAGACGTTCGATCGCGGCCTCACGTCGGCCGAGCCCGCCGCGCGGCTGATGGGCGAGGTGCTCGGCTGGTCCGACGAGCAGATCGCGAGAGAGGTCGAGGTCTACGGCGAGCGCGTGGCCGCCGAGCGAGATTCCCAGGAGCAGCCCGACGACCAGGCCGCCGAGGCCGCGCGCACGCGCGCGCCGGAGTTCGCCGAGCGCGGCGCGCGCTAGCGCGAAGGGCTACGGCGCGGCAACACCCGCCGCGAGCGCGTAGCCGCGGGTCCTCGGCGGTCGGCGGGGTGCCGTAGTAGTGGGAGCTCTCGACAGTCTTGACGCCCAGGCCTGGCCGCGCCCCCGCTCGGCCTCGGTCCACATCAGCGGCTCCGCGTCGGGCTCGTAGACGAGGTAGCCGCCGGTGGTCACCTCGATGCGGTTGCCGCCGGGCTCGAACGAGTGGAGGAAGAAGCCGGCGGCGACGGCGTGGCGCGACGGCGCGGCCTCGATATGGACGCCGGCGTCGAGGAAGATGTCGGCCGCGCGCAGGCACTCCTCGCGGGTGTCGACCCAGAACGCGAGGTGGTGCAGCCGCTCGCCCGCGCCGCGTGCGTCGGCGACATAGATCAGCTCGTGGGCGGCGCTCGTGAGGCTCAGCCACGCGCCGGTCTCGCGCCCGTCGTCGAGCACGATCCCCTCGGTCGGCGCGTAGCGATCGCGCCATGTGGGCGAGGCCGGAGGAGCCCGCTTCGGTGAGCTCGAGCGAGTACGGCTGGTAGTCGCCCCAGCACGCAGGAAGACCGACTGGCCCGCGCGCGACTCGATCTCCATCCCGAGGACGTCGTGCAAGTAGGCCAGGCTCTGCTCGGGCTCGGGGGTGTGGAGCTCGACGTGGTGGATGTGGGCGAGGTCGCTCACCGGCCCTCCACGCGCTCGCGCAGGTGGTCGAGGTCGTAGGAGAGCGCGCCGGCCTGCAGCTGCCCGCGCTTGACCCGCTCGCGCTCCTCGCGCTCGAGCGCCGCCGCGAGCACCCCTCGATCCGGGCTGCCTGGACGACCGCGACCCCGTCGGCGTCGAGCACCACGATGTCGCCCGCGGCGATCCGCTGCCCGCCGACCCGGACCGGCTCGTCGAGGGTGCCCGGCGTGGCCTTGGCCGCGCCGCGGACGCGGATCCAGCGCGCCCACACCGGCAGCCCGAGCTCGGCGAGCCCCTCGACGTCGCGCACCGAGCCGTCGACCAGCAGCGCCGCCACGCCCTGCTCGAGCGCCTGCGTGGCCAGCAGGTCGCCGACCAGCGCGATCGGGGCGGGGTCGGGCATGGTGAGGACGAGCACGTCGCCCGGCCGCGCGTGGGCGCGAGCTCGGAGACGGCGCTCACAGCTCCGCCACGACCTGCGGGATCATTCGCTGGAAGGCCTCGGCGTGGCGGACGGCCTGGTCGCCGGAGGCGCGCCGCGCGTGGTTGGCGCGCTGCTCGGCGCGCTGGGCATGGACGTGCTCCCACGTGCACTTGCCGGTGTGGGGGTGGTGAAGCAGCGCTCCAGCAGCGCCCCACGGCCGGCCAGCGCCCGCTGGTCGTCGATCGAGAGGTCCTGGCTCGTGAACTCCGGATGGGTGACCACCACGTCGCGGACGCCGGCGGCGAGGGCGGCGTCGACCACGGTGAAGATTCTCGTCGCGCGCGAGGTGGCCGGTGGCGAGGACGAGCTGGTGGCGCGCGACCACCGCGAGCACGGCGTCGAGCTCCGGCAGCGGTGCGCCGCGGTCGTCGACCACCGGGACCGCGGGCGGCTCCATGCCCGCCTCGCGGAGCTCGCGCTGGATCGCGACCCACATCGGCACGTGCGCGGCCGGCGGGTACTCGCGGTCGCGCGCCGACGCCTCGTTGACCGCATCGACGGTCGGCAGCCAGACGATGCGAGCCCCCTCGCGCGCCGCGATCTCGACCGCGAGCGGGTTGAGGCCGCCGACGGCGGCGTTGAGCGTGATCGCGCCGACCGCCCGCACCTCGGGCACGACGCGGTTGACAACCCGCGCGCGCTCCGCGGTCGAGGTGTAGTCGAAGATTAGCGACAAGATCGTCGACAATCGGCCGTCCCGCCCGCGACCCGGCGGCCCGGATGGATCACGCGACGTTGGCCGCGCGCACGGCCTCCAGCTCGGCGACCAGCCGGGGCTCGAGCGGCGCGTCGATCGGCTCGGCGGAGGCGGTCTGGTTGAAGATCGGGAAGTCGCGCTGGCCCCAGCCGCGCAGCTCGCTGTCGAGCTGGTGGAAGGCGCCGCCCACGGTCAGCACGAGGCCTGGCTCGTAGCGCTTCGGGCCCTCGAAGTCCTCGCGGTCGACCGCCCGCACCACCCACCCGCGCACCCGCTTCGTGCGCCCCAACATCGACGGCTTGCCGGCGGGGAAGTCGGTCGCGCCCGGGTCGCCGGCGTCGTGCATGGCGGCCAGGAACGCCGCGACGGCGGCCGCGGGATCGACCGCGACCTCGGCTCCGCTCCTGCCGGCCTCCCACTCCTCGGCGCTCGGCAGGCGGTCGACGGCGGCGAGGTTGCGCCCGCACACCTCGCAGAACACGCCGGCGCCGGGAGGGCGGCCGCAGAACGGACAGACACGCATGTGGGCGCAGCCTACGGCGACCGCGCGTCAGTGCACGACGTGGATCGGTCCGGTCGGGCCGTACATGGTCCACCCGAAGGTCTGAGAACGCAAGCGAAACCGTTTGCGAACCACGGAGTAGATGCCCACGTGGGGGACGGCAGCAACCGCGCCAAGGCGCGCACGACCGAGATCAAGGCCCGCGTCCGCGCCGAGGACCCCAAGCAGCGCGGCACCGAGCTGCGCACGCGCGGCGGCGAGCTCGCGCGCCAGTACGCGAACATGGACGTCTCGTGGGCGCGCTGCGGCTATGCCCGCGCCGCCCGCGCGGGCATCCTGCGGTTCATCCTCGGGCCGCTCATCGACCTCTACACGCGCCGGCCGATCGTCCAGCGCGACGTGTTCGACGACCTGCCGTCGCCGGTCATCTTCGTCGCCAACCACTCGAGCCACCTGGACACGCCGACGATCCTCCGCGCGATCCCGCGCAGATGGCGCAACCGCAGCGCGGTCGCCGCCGCCGCCGACTACTTCTACAAGAAGCGTTGGAAGGCCAACGGCGTCGCGCTGCTGTTCAACACCGTCCCGCTCGGCCGCAGCGGCGGCGGGCTCGCGGGCGGCGCGACCGACCACGTCGACACGCTGATCGACAAGGGCTGGAATCTGCTGATGTTCCCCGAGGGCACCCGCTCGCGCGACGGGGAGATCGGCAAGCTCCGCTCCGGCGCCGCGGTCATCGCCGCGCGGCACGGCATCCCGATCGTCCCCATCCACGTCCGCGGCACGCACGACGCGATGCCCCCGGGCCAGAACTGGCCGAAGCGCAAGCCCGGCCGCTTCTTCTCCCGCCGCCACGAGATCGAGGTGCGCTTCGGCCAGCCGATCGTGCCGGAGAGCGAGGCCGCGCGGCGCGAGGTCATGGACGAGGTCCGTGAGTTCTGGGAGCGCGACCAGACGCCGGAGGTCGACCTGCTGGTCATGCATCGCGTGCTCGAGGAGTTCGAGGCGCGCCATCCGGGCGAAGCGTCGCTGCGCTTCAGGCGCGCCGTGGTCCCCGAGGCGGCCGCCGAGCCGCGCTCGCCGGTTGCCGCTGACTGACGCGTTCCCCGCGAGGCTCGCCCTTCCGGTACGGTCCGGCCACCGTAGCCGGCACTCGAGTGGAGGGCGAATGAAGAAGCTCATCAACGATCCTGACGCGGTCGTCCGCGAGGCGCTGGAGGGGATCGAAGCCGCGCACGGCGATCGCGTGCGCGTCGTCTACGAGCCGATGTTGATCGTGCGCGCCGACGCCCCCGTCCAGGGCAAGGTCGGGATCATCTCCGGGGGTGGCTCCGGGCACGAGCCGATGCACGGCGGCTTCGTCGGCCCGGGGATGCTCGACGCCGCGTGTCCCGGCGAGGTGTTCACCTCACCGACGCCGGACCAGATGCTCGAGGCGACCAAGGCCGTCGACGGCGGCGCCGGCGTGCTGCACATCGTCAAGAACTACACCGGCGACGTGCTCAACTTCGAGATGGCGGCCGAGCTCGCCCAGGGCGAGGGCATCGACGTCGAGGCGGTCGTCACCAACGACGACGTCGCCGTGCAGGACAGCCTCTATACCGCCGGGCGCCGCGGCGTCGGGATCACGGTGCTCGCCGAGAAGATCTGCGGCGCGGCCGCCGACGAGGGCAAGTCCCTCGCCGAGGTCGCCGAGCTGTGCCGCACCGTCAACGGCCAGGGGCGCAGCATGGGCATGGCGCTGTCGCCCTGCATCACCCCAGGCTCCGGCGAGCCCAGCTTCGAGCTCGCCGACGACGAGATGGAGATCGGCATCGGCATCCACGGCGAGCCTGGGCGCTACCGGGAGAAGCTCGGGTCCGCGCACGACATCGTCGAGCGCCTCGCGTCCGCCATCGTCGAGGACCTGCCGTACGAGTCCGGCGACAAGGTGCTCGCGTTCGTCAACGGCATGGGCGGGACGCCGCTGATCGAGCTCTACATCGTCTACCGCGAGCTCGCGAAGTTCCTCGAAGGGCGCGGCATCGCGATCGAGCGCCGGCTGATCGGCAACTACATCACCTCGCTGGAGATGGCGGGCTGCTCGATCACGCTGCTCAAGCTCGACGACGAGCTGACCCGGCTGTGGGACGCGCCGTGCGACACGCCGGCGCTGCGCATCGGATGAGCATCACCGGCGCCACCGTCCGCGACTGGCTGCACACCTTCGCGGACGGGGTCGTCGAGCGCAGGGCCGAGCTGACCAGGCTCGACACCGCGATCGGCGACGGCGACCACGGCACCAACATGGACCGGGGCATGCGCAAGGCGGTCGAGAAGCTCGACGCACAGGAGGGCGACGACATCGGCGTGCTGCTCAAGACCGTCGGGATGACGCTCGTCTCGACCGTCGGCGGTGCCGCCGGCCCGCTGTACGGGACGCTGTTCCTGCAGCTCGCCACCAAGGCGAACGGAAAGGAGGAGCTCGACCTGGCGGGCTGGACCGAAGCGCTGGACGCGGCGGTGACCGGCGTCCAGGCGCGCGGCAAGGCCCAGGCGGGCGACAAGACCATGGTCGACGCGCTGCTGCCCGCGGTGGAGGCGCTGAGGGCTGCGGAGGGGGAGGACCTGGGCGACGCGCTGCGCCGCTCGGCCGACGCCGCCGAGGAGGGGATGCGCGCGACCGTTCCGCTGGAGGCCCGCAAGGGGCGCGCGAGCTATCTCGGCCCGCGCAGCGTCGGTCACCAGGACCCCGGCGCGACCTCGACCCACATGCTGCTCGACACGGCGGCGAAGGCGTTTGCCTGAGCCGGGACAACCCGAGGCCCCCGGGGTGCGCCCCGAAAAGGTAGTGTCCCGACTCGTTGGGGTCGGCAACTCGACGAAGTGAGGAGGAAGGAAGCTCTTGAGCATCTTCGGAGCAGAGGCGATCGGGACTGCACTCCTGATCCTGTTGGGCGACGGCGTGGTGGCAGCGGTGCTGCTGAGCAAGTCCAAGGCCGAGAACTCCGGCTGGATCGTGATCACCTGGGGCTGGGCGATGGGCGTGATGGTCGGCGTCTTCGCAGCCGCTCAGTTCAGCGGCGCGCATCTCAACCCGGCGGTGACGTTCGGGTTCGTATTGATCGGCAACATCGAGTGGAGTGACGTGCCGAAGTACCTGTTGGGCGAGTTCGCCGGCGCGATGATCGGCGCGACGCTCGTGTGGCTCTCGTACCTCTCGCACTGGCGCGAGACCGAGGACCCGGGCCTGAAGCTCGCGGTGTTCTGCACGGCGCCGGCGATCCGCAACACGGCGCACAACATCATCACCGAGGTCATCGGGACGTTCGTGCTGGTGTTCGGCGTGCTGGCGTTCTTCGCCGACAAGGCCACGGCGGCCACCGGCCTCGGCGGCCTGCTGGTCGGCCTGCTGGTGTTCGCGATCGGGCTTTCGCTCGGCGGCCCGACGGGCTATGCGATCAACCCGGCGCGCGACCTCGGGCCGCGGATCATGCACGCGATCCTGCCGATCGCCGGCAAGGGCGGCTCGGATTGGGGTTACTCCTGGATCCCGGTCGTGGGCCCGCTCATCGGCGGCGGCCTCGGGGCGCTCGCGTTCGACCTGTTCTACCCCGGCTGATCGCCGCGGCCCCAGACACCAGGACTGAGATGAAAGCGAGAGCTTGATGGCGAAGTACGCGGCAGCAATCGATCAGGGCACCACCAGCACGCGGTGCATGATCTTCGACCACGGCGGCGAGGTCGTCGCCGTGGCCCAGAAGGAGCACGAGCAGGTCTATCCCAAGCCCGGCTGGGTCGAGCATGACCCGAACGAGATCTGGTCGCGCACGACCGAGGTGATCGACGAGGCGATGGAGTCGGCCGGTGCGAGCGCCGACGACGTCGCGGGTGTCGGCATCACCAACCAGCGCGAGACGGCGATGGTGTGGGACAAGACCACGGGCGAGCCGCTCATGAACGCGGTCGTGTGGATGGACACACGGACCGACAAGCTCGTCGACGAGTACGCGAAGGAGGGCGGGCAGGCCCGCTTTCAGGAGCAGGTCGGCCTCCCGCTGGCGACCTACTTCTCGGGCCCGAAGGTCCGCTGGATCCTCGACAACGTCGACGGCGCCGCCGACAAGGCCGACTCCGGCGACCTGCTGTTCGGCAACATGGACACCTGGCTGATCTGGAACCTCACCGGCGGCACCGACGGCGGGATCCACATCACCGACGTCACGAATGCCAGCCGGACGATGCTCATGGACCTCAAGACCCTGGACTGGGACGAGAAGATCATGGACGTCATGGGCATCCCGCGCGCGATGCTGCCCGAGATCAAGGCATCCAGCGAGGTCTACGGCGAGGTGAGCTCCGGTGGCGCGCTGAACGGGGTGTCGATCGCGGGCATCCTGGGCGACCAGCAGGCGGCGACGTTCGGCCAGACTTGCTTCGCGCCCGGCGAGGCGAAGAACACCTACGGCACGGGCAACTTCCTGCTGCTCAACACGGGGACGGAAGCGGTCCAGTCCAAGAACGGCCTCCTGACCACGGTCGGCTACAAGATCGGCGACGAGGACGCCGTGTACTGCCTCGAGGGGTCGATCGCGATCACCGGCGCGCTCGTGCAGTGGCTGCGCGACAACCTGAAGATGATCAAGGCGGCGCCGGAGGTCGAGGAGCTCGCGCAGACGGTCGAGGACAACGGCGGCTGCTACATCGTGCCGGCGTTCTCGGGGCTGTTCGCCCCGTACTGGAAGTCCAACGCGCGCGGCGTCTTCGCGGGCCTGACCCGCTACGTCAACGCCGGCCACATCGCCCGCGCGACGCTGGAGGCGACCGCCTTCCAGAGCCGCGAGGTCGTCGAGGCGATGAACCAGGACTCCGGCGTGGCCCTCGAGTCGCTGAAGGTCGACGGCGGCATGGTCGGCAACGACCTGCTGATGCAGTTCCAGGCCGACCTGCTCGGCGTGCCGGTGATCCGGCCGAAGGTGCCCGAGACCACGTCGCTCGGCGCCGCGTACGCGGCAGGGCTGGCGACCGGGTTCTGGGGCGAGGTCGAGGACCTGCGCGAGAACTGGGTCGAGGACAAGCGCTGGGAGCCCAAGATGGACCCCTCCGACCGCGACGAGTACTTCAAGTACTGGAAGCGGGCGGTCACGCGCACGTTCGACTGGTTCGAGTCCGACGATGAGGCGGAGGCCGCCCCGGGCGAGTAGCCCGCGGCCGTCCCGGGAGCGGTCTGCGGACCACTCCCGGGGCCGGCGCCTCGGCTGAGCCGCGACCGTGGTCGGCCTCGTCATCGTCTCCCACAGCGCGGCGCTCGCCGAGGGCGTCGTCGCGCTGGCGCGCGAGATGGGCGGCGAGGAGGTCGCGATCGAGGCGGCCGGCGGGATGGAGGACGGCGCCATCGGCACCGACGCCGAGCGGGTCCGGGGTGCGATCGGACGCGCGCGGTCCGACGACGGCGTGCTCGTGCTGATGGACCTCGGCAGCGCGCTCATGAGCGCCGAGATCGCGGTCGAGATGGCCGACCCGGACGGTGGCCCGATCCTGCTCTCCGACGCGCCGCTCGTCGAGGGCGCGGTCGCCGCCGCCGCGAGCGCGCGCGGCGGCGCCACCCTCGATGAGGTCGCCCGCGAGGCCCGCGGCGCGATCCGGATGAAGTCCGAACAGCTCGGCGGCGGCGAGCCCGATCCCGATCCCGCCCAGCCGCCGGCTGACCTCGGCTCAGCGCAGCAGCTGCGGTTGCTTGTCGAGAACCGGCTCGGGCTCCACGCGCGGCCGGCGGCGCGGTTCGTGGGCGCGCTGCGCGGGCTCGATGCCGAGGTCCAGGTCTCCAACGCGACCCAGGGCCGCGGGCCGGCCGACGGGCGCAGCCTCACCGGGCTCGCCGTGCTCGGCGTCCGCGGCGGCGACGAGATCCGCGTGCTCGCTCGCGGGCCCGAGGCCGCCGCCGCGCTCGATGCCCTGCGCGCGCTCGCGGACTCGAACTGGGGCGACGAGCCGACTGACGACCGCCCGGACGAGCCACCGGCGCCCCAGGGGGATTCCGGGGCACCGGAGGCGGGGTCGCGGCTGGCCGGCGTGGCGGCGTCGCCGGGGATCGCGATCGGGCCCGCGCGGCGGCTGCAGGTTCCGGAGCCGGTCGTCGAGGACGGACCGGTCGGGTCGGTGGAGGAGGAGCGGGAGCGGCTGGACGCGGCGCGCGCGGCGGTGCGGTGCGACCTGGACGCGGCGCGCGCCGCCATCGCCGGCCGTGCCGGCGCGGCCGAGGCGGACATCTTCGACGCGCACGCGCTGCTGCTCGACGACGACGCGCTGCTCGCGCCCGCGGCCGCCGCGATCGGCGACGGCTCGGGCGCGGCGCGCGCGTGGCAGTCCGCCGCCGCCGCGGCCGCCGCGTCATTCCGCGCGCTCGAGGACCCGTACCTGCGGGAGCGGGCGGTCGACGTCGAGGACGTCGCGCGCCGCGTGCTCGGCCACCTGGCCGGCACCCCGTTCGCGGCGGTGCTCGATGAGCCGGGCATCGTGCTCGCCGACGAGCTCACGCCGGGCGAGGCGGCGGCGCTGGACCCCGACCGGGCCTACGCGATCGCCACCGCGCGCGGCGGCGCGACCGGCCACGCGGCGATCCTTGCCCGCGCGCTCGGCATCCCCGCCGTCGTCGGCCTCAGCGAGTCGCTGCTGGCGGTCGAGGACGGGACGCCGCTGGTCCTCGACGGTGAGCAGGGCACCGTCGAGATCGACCCCGATCCTGCCACGATCGCCGCCCGCGAAGAGCGCCGTCGCGCCGACGACGCCGCCCGCGCCGAGGCCCTCCAGCGGGCCGGCGAGCCCGGAGCGTTGCGCGACGGCCGCCGCGTCGAGGTCGTCGCGAACATCGGCAGCGCGGCCGAGGCCCGGCCGGCCGTCGAGCAGGGCGCCGAGGGCGTCGGCCTGCTGCGCACCGAGTTCCTCTTCCTCGACCGCGTGGACCCGCCGAGCGAGGACGAGCAGGTCGCGGTCCTCACCGAGATCGCCGAGGCGCTCGACGGGCGCCCGCTGATCGTCCGCACGCTCGACGCCGGCGCCGACAAGCCGCTGCCGTTCCTGCGCCAGGCGCCCGAGGCCAACCCGTTCCTCGGCCTCCGCGGGATCCGTCTCTCGCTCGCCGAGCCCGAGCTGTTCCGCACCCAGCTCCGCGCGGTCCTCAGGGTCGCCGCCGAGCACCCGCTGAAGCTGATGTTCCCCATGGTCGCCACGCTCGGGGAGCTGCGCGCCGCCCGCGCGCACCTCGACGCCGAGCGCGCCGCGCTCGGCAGCGCCGCGGAGCTCGAGGTCGGCGTCATGGTCGAGGTGCCGGCGCTCGCGCTGGCGGCCGCGCAGGTCTCGCCCGAGGTCGACTTCTTCTCGATCGGGACGAACGACCTCACCCAGTACACGATGGCGGCCGAGCGCGGCAACGCGACGCTCGCCCCGCTGCTCGACGCCGCATCGCGCGCCCCGGTGCTCCGCCTGGTCGCAGCGGTGGTCGAGGCCGCCGAGGCGCACGGACGCTGGGTCGGCGTCTGCGGTGAGCTCGCGGGCGACCCGGAGGCCGCCGTCGCGCTGGTCGGCGTCGGCGTGCGCGAGCTGAGCATGGCGGCCGGCCGCATCCCCGCTGTGAAGGCCGCGCTGCGCGAGACCGACGGGGAGGCCGCCGCGGCCGCCGCGCAACGCGTGCTGCGGCCGTGACGCGCGTCTTCCTCACCGGCGGTAGCGGCCTGGTGGGCGGCGCGCTCGCCGGGCGGCTGATCGAGCGCGGGGACGAGGTCGTCGCGCTCGCGCGCTCGGACGCGGCCGAGCGGGCGCTGACCGCCCGCGGGGCGCGCGTGGTCCGCGGCGACACGCTGGACGAGGACGTGATGGCGGCCGGGATGGAGGGCTGCGAGCTCGCCTTCCACGTGGCCGGCGTGAACACGTTCTGCCCGACCGACCCGGCGGCGCTGATCCACGTCAACGTCCGCGGCTCGGAGGCCGCCGTGCGCGCCGCGGGCCGCGCGGGGGTGCCCCGCATGGTGCTCACCTCCTCAGCGGCGACGCTGGGGGAGGAGGGCGGCACCGTCGGCAGCGAGACCTCGCGGCACCGCGGCCGCTACCTCTCGACCTACGAGCGGTCCAAGCACGAGGGCGAGCTGGCGGCGTTCGCCGCCGCCCGCCGAGCCGGGGTGGAGCTGGTGGCCGTCAACCCCTCTTCGGTCCAGGGCCCCGGCCGCGCCGGTGGCACCGGCAGAATCCTGATCGCCTACCTCAACGGCCGCCTCCGCGCGTTCGTGGACACGCGGATGAGCCTGGTCGACATCGAGGACTGCGTCACCGGCCACCTGCTGGGCGCCGAGCGCGGGGTCGCGGGCGAGCGCTACGTCCTCAACGGCGCGACGCTCTCCGCCCGCGACGCGCTGGAGCTCGTCTCCGAGCTCTCCGGCATCCGCCACCACGTGCGCGTGCTGCCCCCGTTCGCGGCGACCGTCGCCGGCGCGGTGGCGGAGGGCGCCTTCCGGATCCGCGGCAAGAAGCCGCCGTTCTGCCGTGAGATGGTCGCCACGCTGCTGCACGGGCATCACTACGACGGCTCGCGCGCGGAGCGCGAGCTCGGGCTGCGCTACACCCCGATCGCCGAGACCTTTCGCCGCACGATCGAGTGGGCGCGCGGCGAGGGCCTCGTCCCCGCGGCCTGATCAGGCGGCGACCGCCCCGAGGCGCAGCGCGGCCTCGACGAGGCGCTCGGCGTCCGCGGCGGCCACCGAGAGCACCGGGCCGCGGCGCTCCAGCTGGCTGACCACCGGCGTCCCGGCCCCGGGGCGGATGCCGAGCACGTACGGCGGTCCGCCGCCCTCGCGCGACCAGCGCGCGATGTCCTCCACGAGCCGCTCGTAGTCCGGCACGCGGTCGCGATAGGCGGTCACGAGCGCCGGGTTGAGCGTACGGAGGTGGCGCTCGATCAGCCGGTCGCCGATGCGCGACGCGCTCTTGCGCGGGACCCCCTGCGGGCGCGTCTGCAGCGCGAGCACGTGCGTCGCCCCCGCTGCGACCGCCTCCGCCACGGGGACCGCCGCGGCGAGCCCGCCGTCGACATAGCGGCGCCCGTCGATCTCGACCGGCGCCCCGCCCGCCCACGGCATCCGGCTCGACGCCAGCAGCGCGTCCCACAGCTCGCGGACCGTCGCCATCCCCGTCAGGTCGACCGGCCCGGCGCTCTCGACGCCGGTCGCGACGCAGTGCAGCGCGATCGGGCTGGAGAGCACCCGCTCGTGGCGGTCGGCGTCGAGCCCGCCCGAGGCGTAGCTGAGGATCGAGTTCACGTCGATCACCGGCCGGCCGCGGAGCACGCGCGCCGGGTTCACGAACGAGCGTGACGCGAGCGGCCCGCAGTAGGTCGCCGCGCCCTCGCGCGCGACCCCGGCGATCAGCGCCGCGCCGTTGATCGCGCCGGCGGACGAGCCCACCACCAGATCGAAGCACGGCGTCAGCCCGAAGCGCTCCAGCGCCGCCGTCATCCCCGCCGACACGACCCCGCGCATCCCTCCGCCCTCGAGCACCAGCGCGACCCGGTGCCCGTCGCGGCGCGCGCCCGGCTGCGAGCCGGCCCCGAGCCGCTCGAGCAGCACCGTCGCCACGGGATGCGAGGAGGCGTCCATTTGCGCCGAGACGGTAGAGGACCGACGCGGGGCCGATAAGCTCAAGGGCTCCATTCCATCGTGAACGGGAGGTCGGGAGTGTCTGAGCACGAGCAGCCGGACGCTGACGAGCGCACCAAGTCGGACAAGGCCTCAGGCGACTTCGCCGAGGGCGAACGTACCCTGCCCCTCGAGCCGGAGGGCGACTTCGCCGAGGGTGAGCGCCACAGCCCCCACGGCCCGCGCCGCGACTTCGCCGAGGGCACCGAGGAGAAGCCACCCGGACCGCCGCGCGACTTCGCAGAGGGCGAGCGCACGCTGCCACGCGAGGACTGAGTTCGCAGATCAGAGACTCGCCGCTCGACGGCGGGATGAGCGTCTGAGCGCGGCCCACGCCTCGAGCTCGAGCGCGGCTCCGACCCTCCCGTCGTGCGTCGCCGCCCAGCGCGCGACGCTCGCCACGCGTGCACGCACGGCGGGGCGCAGCGCGCCCTGGACCGCCAGGCGCAGCGAGCGCGCGCCGAGCCAGCGCTGCGGGATCCGCTTGCCGACGCCGGCCCACTCGACGCGCGAGGCGTTCTCGTTCATGTCGCCTGCGGCCGGGCAGACGACGACCGAGCAGCCGGCCGCGAGCGCCCGCACGAGCGTGCCGTGGCCGCCGTGGAGCACGACGACGTCGCACAGCGGCATCGTCTTGGAGTAGGAGAGCCAGGGGACGAGGACGGCGTTTGCCGGCACCGGGATCGGCTCGGCCGGCTCGCGGCCGTTGGAGGTGGCGATCACGCGCACCGGGGCGTCGGCGAGCCCCTCGAGCGCGGCGCGCAGCAGCACGTGCTCAGGGTCCTGCGAGGTCGATGGGGCGACGAGCACGACGGGCCCGCGCCCGGGGGGCGGCTCGACCCGCTCACCGGGCGGCTCCCACTGCAGCGGGCCGACCACCCGCATCCAGCGCTCCCAGCGCCGCGGGTACTCGAGCTGCGGGAGCGTGCCGACCAGCGTCAGCTCGCGCGAGAGCGCGGTGTGGACCCAGGGCAGCGGGTCGAGCCCGAGGCGGCGGCGGGTCTCGTTGTACTGCGCGCGCCCTGCCTCCAGCGAGGGTACGACGAAGCGCCGGTTCGCCTCCGTCCACAGCGCCGCGCCCAGCGACGTGCGCGGGATGCGCGCGCCGATCGAGTAGATCGGGTGCCCGGGCGGGACGAACGGAAACACGTGCGGGACGAGCGTCGCGAGCGGCACGCCCTCCAACTCGGCGGCCAGCGCCGGCCCGGGGGTGAGGATGTCGGCGACCGCGACGTCGGGCGCGAAGTCGTGCACGAACGGCCGGATCCGCTGCGCCGCGCGCACGGCCGCCGCGTATGGCTTGAGCGGCTTCTCGCGCGTCGGGAAGACCTGGTACTCCGGCGCCTGCGTGAACGTCATGCCGGCCGCTTCGACCGGCTCGCGCCACTTCTGCCAGGTGTCTATCGCGACGGTGTGGCCGCGCTCCACGAGCACGCCGCCGAGGGCGATCATCGGGAAGGCGTGGCCCGGGTCGCCGAACGCGCCGAGGTAGATCCTCAAGCGGCCAGCTCGGCCACGAGCCGGCGCTGATCGCGCCGCTCGTCCAGCGTCCACGCCATGGGGGAGACCATCAGCGTGCCGACGCCGGCGTCGCGGAAGATCGCCAGGCGCTCGCGCACGACGTCGGGTGGCCCCGTCAGCGAGACCTTGTCGAGCAGCTCGCCCGGGAGCGCCGCCATCGCCTCCTCGCGCTTTCCGTCGAGGTAGAGGTCCTGGACCTCGCGGGCGGCGTCCTCGAAGCCGTAGCGCTGGACGAGCGCGTTATAGAAGTTCTGCTTGCGCGAGCCCATCCCGCCGACGTAGAGCGCGACATAGGGGCGCATCGCGTCGCGGGCCGCCTCGAGGTCGTCGGTCACGTTCACGTTGACGGTGGGCGCGATGTCGAAGTCGTCGAAGCCCTTGCCGCCGCCGGCGCGCGCGAAGCCCTCCTCCAGCAGCGGGCGGAACTCGCCGACGTGCTCGGGCGAGAACAGCGTCGGGATCCAGCCGTCGGCGATCTCGGCGCCGAGCGTCGTGTTCTTCGGCCCGATCGCGGCCAGGTAGATCGGCATCCGCTCCTGCACCGGGGAGATCGTGAGCTTGAGCGCTTTGCCCGGCCCGTCGGGCAGCGGCAGCTCGAGCGTCTCGCCCTTGAACACGACGCGCTCGCGGGCGAGCGCCATGCGGACGACCGCGATGTACTCGCGCGTGCGCTGCAGCTGCTTGGCGAAGCGCTGGCCGTGCCACCCCTCGGCGACCTGCGGGCCGCTCGTGCCGATGCCGAGCAGCATCCGGCCGTCGGAGAGCTGGTCGATCGTCGCGGCCGTCATGGCGGTCATCGCGGCCGAGCGGCCGGGCATCTGGAAGATCGCCGAGCCGAGCTTGATCCGCGAGGTGGCCTGCGCGAGCCAGGCGAGGATGGTGGCGGCGTCGGAGCCGTAGGCCTCGGCGGTCCAGACCGAGTCGTAGCCGAGCCTCTCGGCCTCCAGCACGAGGTCGAGCTGCTCCTGCGCCGTCATGCCCAGGCCCCAGTAGCCGATGTGGAGGCCGAGCCTCACGCAAGGTTCCTTTCGCAGCTTGCCGCGGCGGCACCGTGTCACCTACGGTGCGGTGCGTGCGGAAGGCGCGCGACCCTATCAGCAGCCTCAGGACCGCGATCGACTGCCTGCCGGCGCGCACGCGGCGGGCGATGCTCGACGGGATCCGCGCGAACCCGATCGTCGTCGGCGCCTACACCGACAGCCGCGGCGGCATCTGCCCGATGCTGGCCGCGCACCGCCACGGCGGCCGCACGAGCTTCGTCTCCTTCGCCCGCGCGTGGGACGCCTTCGCCCGCACGGACCGGATCCGGCGCGCCACCGAGCGCGAGCTGCGGACGCTCGCCCACCTGCTCGAGGCGTCCTTGGCCCAGGAGGAGCAGACCGACCTGGGCGCCGCCATCGCCGAGCACCGCGCGGCCGTCGGCCGGCGCATGCCGGAGATCATCGCCCGCCGGCTCAAGCGGCCGGCTCAGGCGCCGCCGGTGGAGCGGACGCCCTCGCCCAGCCGGGCGAACATGTCGTCGCCGATCGTCTCGTAGACGGCGATCATCGCCGGGTCGAACTGCGTGCCGGCGCCGCTGACGATCTCGGTACGCGCCTGCGCGAAGCTCACCGCCTCGCGATAGGGCCGCTCGGTGGTCAGGGCGTCGAGCGTGTCGGCGATCGCGAAGACCCGCGCCGCGAGCGGGATCTCCTCGCGCTTGAGGCGGTCCGGGTAGCCGGTGCCGTCCCACCGCTCGTGATGGTGGCGCACGATCAGCGACGCCGCCTCGAGGAAGTCGACGTGGCGCAGGATCGCGGCGCCGATCTCGGCGTGACCGGCGACGCAGCTGAACTCGTCGCGCGACAGCGGCGCGGGCTTGAAGAGGATCGCGTCGGGCACACCCACCTTGCCGATGTCGTGGAGCAGGAACCCGAACTCCATCTGCGGCTCGTCGGCGACGTCGATGCCGGCCGCGCGCGCGATCGCGAGGCCATAGGCGGCGACGCGCTCGGCGTGCTTGCCGGTGTAGGCGTCGCGCGCCTCGACGGCGTTGGAGAGCGCCCGCACCGTCGCCTTGTAGGAGCGCCGCAGCTGCTGTGCGCGGGCGCGTTCGCGCCGGTAGCTCTCGCGCAGGTCGGCCGCGTAGCGCTCGAGCTGGCGCTGGTGCGCGGCCGCCTCGCGCTCCGCCCGTTCGAGGCGAGCACTCAACGCTGCGACGGTGTCCGAGCCGGTCCGCAAGATACAGCGCAGAACGGAAGTTCCGGGAGAACCTTGCGGTATTTCTTTTCCCTGCAATCCCGCGCACTCGG
>JBDTMF010000071.1:0-19878 GCA_039934455.1 Solirubrobacteraceae bacterium | reverse complement strand
CTCGTCGCTCAGCCCGTGTCGCGAGACCCGCTACGGGCCGACCTGGAAGAATTACACGGACTATCACGGCAACGGCACCTACACGGTGGTCCTGCGCTACTTCCGCACCGGCGACTCCGACTGCAACGGCACCGCGACCGGGCAGAGCTTCAAGTTCACCATCAACGCCGGGGTCGCGGTCGCCACCCCGCCCGGCCGCGCGCTCACCCGCGCCCCCAACGCCTTCCTCACGAACACCCACCAGCTCGGCATCGCGCTGAACCCCGGCGCGTCGACCTACGAGGTCCGCTACGCCCTCGGCGGCGTGCAAGGACCCGACGGCGCGATCTCCGGCCCTTCGGCTGAGACCTTCGTGGACCGCACCACCGGGCTCGCGGACTTCCGCTTCGACAAGCCGGGTCGCTGGCTGATCGTCGCGCGCGCCAAGTCGGGCGACTTCTACACGCCGTGGAGCGCGCCCGTGAACGTCAGCGCGATCGCCCCGTTCGACCTCGACCGCGTCACGTTCCCCGACGCCCGCGGGCCGAGCTACAAGCTGCGCGGCCAGGTCCGCGAGCGCCTCGCGCGCGGCAAGGTCACGATCTACATCGCCCGCGGCAAGAAGAAGGGCAAGTACCACAAGATCGGCAAGGCCAAGATCAATTCCAAAGGCCGCTTCACGAAGCGCTTCAGGGTGAGCAAGACGGGGACGTACCGCCTCCGCTACACCTACAAGGGCTCCGGCCTCGTCGCCGCCGGCCGCGTCATCGAGCAGGTGCGCATCCGCCGCCGCGTGTTCTTCGGCTAGGCGTCGGTCTGAGGTCCGGCCGGCGTCGCATCGGGCGCCGGCTCGACCACCCGGCGCCACTGCACGATGTGGTGGCGCCGGATCAGGAAGGCGGTGCTCGCCTGACCGCCGACGCCCGCGCCGCAACGGCCGGGACCGGGACGCTCCGTCAGGCGGAGCCTCGCGACCACGTACGCGCCGGTGTCCTCGACCCGCAGTACCTTCGCCCCGCACGGGAGCGTGCGGTTGAAGAAGCGGACGTCGTCGCGACTGGTGAGCTTGATCGGCGACGTGCCGTTGGAGACGACGCTCGGGATCGCGAAGTAGCGCACCGCGCGCTCGAGCCGGCCATGGCGCAGCGCGTCCGCCCAGCCGCGGACCACGGCGGTGTCGCCGGCCGAGGCGAGCTTGCGGTCGGGTACCGGCGGCGGCGTGGCCGTGTGCTTGGGCGGCGGCGGCGTGGTCACCGTCTTGCTGGTGGACGATCCGCAGGCGCTCGTGGCGAGCGCGAGACCGGCGAGCAGAAGGGCCCACCGGGGCGCGGTGAGGATGCCCGCAGCCGCGCCGCGCCGCCGAGGCAGGTCGAGGGCCGGCGCCGGCTGCAGGCCCCTGCCGGAGCCGGCAGTCCGTGGGAACGCCGCATCGCGGGAAAACTTGCGCATCTCCGGTCTTCGCGCGCGGACGCGCAGCGGATCAGGCGCTGACGGCGATCTGCGGCGCGCGCACGCGCGGGCGCACCGAGATCGGTGTGCCGCGGCGAGGGCTGAGCGTGATCGACCGGCGCCCGGCGCCCTCGCGCCCGGGCAGCTCGGAGGCGACCTCGAGCGCGGACAGGATCGCCCGCAGCGCGATCCGCATCTCGAGCTGGGCGAAGGAGGCGCCGAGGCAGCGGCGCACGCCGCCGCCGAACGGGATCCAGCTGTAGGTGCCGGGCGAGCCCTCGAGGAACCGCTCGGGGCGGAACGCGTAGGGCTCGGGGTAGATGCGCTCGTCGTGCCCGACGAGGTAGATGCACGCCGTGAAGGCCGGGCCGGCGGGGTATTCACGCCCGCCGATCTCGATCGGCCGCTTGATCCGCCGCGGCTGCGCGATCGGCAGCACGGGCCGCCGGCGCAGGATCTCCTTGACCGTCGCCTCGAGGTACGCGACGTCGTCCTCGACCGCCGCGCGAGTCACTCGGTCGAGCACGTCGGGGGCGCGCAGCAGCTGCTCGAAGCCCCACGACAGCGCCGATGCGGTCGTCTCGTGGCCGGCGACGAGCAGCGTCACGAGCTCGTCGCGCAGCTCGCGGTCGGACATCGGCTGCCCGTCCTCGTCGCGGGCGGCGAGCAGCATCGAGAGCACGTCGTCGGTCTCCTCGCCCGCGCGGCGGCGCTCGTCGACGAGGGCGAGGATCAGCTCGTCGGCGCGCTCGCGCACGTCGACGAAGCGCGCCCAGGTCGTGAGCGGGCCGAGGCGGCGGCGGAACGGCGGCAGCAGCGTCAGTGGCGAGGCGCCGAGGTCGAGCAGCTGCTTGAGCGTCACGCGCAGCTCATCGAGCTGCGAGCCGGCGGCGAGGCCAAAGACCGCGCGCAGGATGATCTCGAGCGTCAGCGCCTGCGTGCGCTCGTGCAGGCCGAAGGTCTCGTGCGGGCGCCAGGCGGCGACCTCGCGCTCGGCCACCTCCTCCATCACACCGGCGAGCGCGCGCATGCGCTCGCCGTGGAAGGCGGGGAGCATCAGCTTGCGCTGGGACAGATGCTCGCGGCCGTCGAGCAGCAGCACCGAGCGCGAGCCGACGATCGGCTCGAGCACGCGCGCCCCCTCGCCGGGATGCAGGACGTCAGCCGGCGCGGTGAACATCTCGCGGATCTCGTCGGGCTGGGTGAGGAAGATCCACTTGCCCTCGGGCGGGCCCATGTCGACCGTGAAGCGATCGCCGTAGCGGGCGCGGCAGCGCTCCATGAACGGGATCGGGCGCGTCACCCAGCCGAGCATGTTCAGCGGGGGCACGCGTGGCCCGGGCGGCAGCGTCGAGGCGGTCACGGCCCTGAGGGTACGCGCATCCCCGCTACCCTGCCGCGGCTGTGACGCATCGCACGCTTCTCATCCTGCTCGCCGTCGTGCTCGCGCTCGCCGGCTGCGGCGGCGGCGACAAGGAGACGGCCGCCACGCCGGCACCGAAGGCGACCGCGACGCCCGCCAACACCGATCTCTCCAAGAAGCCGACCGTGACCGTGCCGGACGAGCTCCCCCCGGACACGCTCCAGAGCGTGGACATCGTCAAGGGCAAGGGCCCGGCGGCGAAGACGGGCGACAAGGTCACCGTGCAGTACGTCGGGTTGACGTGGAGCACGAGCGTGGAGTTCGACGCGTCGTGGGACCGCGGGAAGCCGTTCCCGTTCACGCTCGGGAAGGGCGACGTCATCGCGGGCTGGGACAAGGGCATACCCGGGATGCGCAAGGGCGGCCGCCGGCAGCTCACGATCCCGGCGAATCTCGCCTACGCCGCCCAGGGCTCGCCGCCCAAGATCGGGCCCAACGAGTGCCTGCGCTTCATCGTCGACATGGTGAAGATCGGCTAGGCGGGTCGGCTAGGGCAGCGCGACCAGCGCCGCCTGGGTCCCAAGGCCCGACACGACGTTGCCGAGCACCAGCAGGCGAAGGTCTCGGGATTCCTGCAGGGGGTGATATCGACGGCGAGCCGTTGCAGCAGAGGCGGCATGACGCCGTCTGAGGCTAGTGCGGTTCGCCGAGCGCGCCCTCGAGCGCCCGCAGCACGAGCGTCCCGAGCTGCTCGCGCGTGAGGTCGCGATGCTCGAGCCAGTCGAGGATCGCGCCGTCCATGAACCACAGCCACGCGCGCACCGCGGCCCGGCGCGCCGGGGTCTCCGGTCCGGGCAGGCCGGCCATGATCAGCGCCGCCGTGGCGGCGCGCACCTCCTCCATCACCTCGCGCACCTCCGGCACGGCGCCCGCGCCACGCACCAGCTTGGCGTAGGCGTCGCCGTTCTCCTCCACCCAGCCCAGGAAGGCGTCGAGGCTGGTGGCGAGCTGCTCGGCCGGCGCGAGGTCGGGGTCGGGCGCGATCCGGCCCGCCAGCTCCTCGGCCTTCTGCTCGAGCGTCGCCACGAAGTACGCCTGCTTGCTGGGGAAGTAGTGGTACAGCAGCGCCTTGGAGATCCCCGCCTCGCGCGCGATCGCCGCCATCGAGAGCGCGTCGTAGTCGTGGCGGGCGAACAGGTCGGTGCCCAGCTCGAGCAGCCGGCGGCGGCGTTCCTCGACGTCGAGGCGGGTGTACGCGGGCTCGCTCATCCGCTCGAGGCTACTACTGTTGACCGTTGGTCGATAGCTGTGCTGAAGGTGCCGCTCGCGAGCCGCTGATCAGCCGGACGGCGGCGGGCACCGGGTTGGCGGCGAGCGGGTCGGGGTGGCGATCACGAGGATCTCCGAGGCGAGCGCCTCCGGTGTTGGACTCGGCGAGCGAGGGCTTCAGGGTGCAGTTCAGGATCGTGGCTCTCATGCGCTCGGCCCTACCCTGTCGGGGTGGATTCCCTCTCCGATCCTGACCCCCGGCGCGCCGAGTCGCTCGACGAGGAGCTGCTCGAGGCCGAGTCGATCGACGTCGAGACCTACCTCGACGACGCGAAGCGGATCGAGCGCATCGACGACGAGCTGGCGATGGGCTTCTCCGCGCTCGCCCACGTCGGGAAGGCGGTGTCGATCTTCGGCTCGGCGCGCACGCCGACGGGCCACCCGGAGTACGAGCTGGCGCGCGAGGCCGCCCGCCGGCTGGGCGCGGCGGGCTTCGCGATCATCACCGGCGGCGGTCCCGGGGTCATGGAGGCCGCCAACCGCGGCGCCGGCGAGGCGCGCGTGCCCTCGATCGGCCTCGACATCGAGCTCCCGCACGAGCAGGCCTACAACGACTGGGTCGACCTCGGGCTCACCTTCCACTACTTCTTCACGCGCAAGGTCATGTTCGTCCGCTACGCGAGCGCCTTCGTCGTGTTCCCGGGCGGCTTCGGCACGCTCGACGAGCTGTTCGAGGCCGCGACGCTGCGCCAGACGCGCAAGATCCGCCACTTCCCGATCCTGCTCGTCGGCTCCGCCTACTGGCAAGGCCTCGTCGACTGGCTGAGCGGCCCGGTGCTCGAGGGCGGGAAGATCGACCCGCACGACGTCGAGCGGCTGCAGGTCACCGACGACCTCGACGAGGTCATCGCGATCTGCGAGGACGCCGACCACCGGACGCCGCGGGTGCCCTCCTAGTGGGTCTAATCGAGGGCTTCGAGCACCCATTGGCCGTCGCGGCGGCCGAGGGTGAGGCGTTCGCGGCCGCCGGGACCGGCGCGGAAGATCGCGTGGTCGTCGTCGGTGCCGGGCCGGTCGATGACCTGCATCAGCTCGAGCTCGCCCGGGTCGGTGTCGCCGCGCTCGGCGGCATACGCCTGGCGCGCGGCGTCCTCGAGGGCCGAGCGCTCCCAGCCGCGGTCCTCGGCGCGGGCGGCGGCGAGGTCGCGGTTGACCTGCAGGAGGCTGGCGTCGAAACGGCCCTGGGTGTGCTCGAGCTGGCGGCGGCGAGCCAGCGCGCCGCCCACCGCGAGCAGGATCAGCACGGCCACGATGATCAGCACGACGATCTCCCAGGTCTGCACGGCCTGAATTAGAGCAGGACGCCTACTGGAGCACCGCGCGCGAGTCGAGGTGCGCGCCGACCTTGCGCTTGACGCGCTGCAGGGCGTTGTCGACCGTCTTGCAGTCGCAGTCGAGCTGCTCGCCGATCGCGGTGTAGGAGTGGCCGTCGAGGTAGAGCGACAGGACGCGCGACTCGAGCTCCGACAGCACGGTGGAAAGGCACGCGACGAGCGAGCGCAGCTCCTCCGAGGAGATGACCTGGTTGACCGGGTCCCATGTGGTCGAGCCCGGAAGCACCTCGTCGAGCGTCGGCTCGGAGTCGCTCGTGCCCGCGGGCGTGGCCGAGAACGAGACATAACCGTTGAGCGGCGTGTGCTTGTTGCGCGTGGCGGTCTTGACCGCGGTGATGATCTGGCGCGTGATGCACAACTCGGCGAAGTTGCGGAACGAGGACTCGCGGTCCGAGCGGAAGTCGCGGATCGCCTTGTAGAGCCCGACGAGGCCCTCCTGGATGAGGTCGTCGGAGTCGCCGCCGATCAGGAAGTACGACGACGCCTTGAGGCGCACGAACGAGTAGTAGCGCCGCACCAGGCGGTCATAGGCGTCGGCGTTCCCCTGCTTCGCCATGGCGATGAGGAATCCATCCTCAACATGAACTTGAGCCTGAGCTCTCTGGGAGATACGTGCCACGAACACACCCCTCTCCGGCCTTCCCGGGCCGAATTGTCGTGGCGCACTCCTCCCCTGGCGCCTGTAAAGCTTCAATCGAGGGAGTAACCCTCGACTTCAGCGTGATGATTGGGGTGACAATGGCACCGTTATGTGGATGTGTCAAGCCGCTGCTGCAAAATCTCGTACATAAGAACCGCCGCGGCCGCGCCGACGTTGAGTGAGTCGATGCGCCCGCGCACGGGGAGCGCGACGAGGTCGTCGCACGCATCCCTCACCCTCGGCCTGAGGCCTTTGCCCTCCGCTCCGAGCACCAGGACCACCCCGCCGCGGTAGTCGGGAGCGCGATACGCGGTCGTCGCGCCGGCCGACGCGCCGTAGCACCAGCACTCCGCGGCCTTCGCCTCGCCGAGGAAGTCGGCGAGGTTGCGGACCTGGGCGATCGCCAGATGCTCGACCGCTCCCGCCGAGGCCTTGCAGACCGCCGGCGTGACCTCGGCGGACCGCCGCCGGGGCAGGATCACGCCCGTCGCGCCCGCAACCTCCGCGGTCCGGCAGACCGCGCCGAGATTCTGCGGGTCGGTCACCTCGTCGAGCGCGACCAGGAACGGGTCCGTGCGCGCGAGCAGTGCGGCGGCGTCGGCGTAGCGATACTCCCCGACCTCGGCACAGACGCCTTGGTGGGCGTCCGAGCCGCAGCGCGACGCGATCTCGTCGGACGTGGCGTGCGTCACCGGCGCCCCGGTCCAGTCCCCCCGCGCCGCCCAGATCCGCTGGACCTCGCGCGGCCCGCGCAGCGCCTCACGGACCGGGTTGACGCCGTAGACGATCACGGCGCCGCCGCGAGGCTCACGCCGTCGGCACCAGTTCGGGCCCTCCCGGGCCGTCCCTGACTTCCCATCCCTGCGCGCGCAGCTCGTCGCGCAGGCGGTCGGCCTCGGCGAAGTCGCGCGCCGCCCGCGCCTGCGCTCGCCGCTCCGCGAGTCCGACGAGCTCCGGCGGCGGGCCTGCGGACGCGTCCAGCAGGTTCTCGAGCGCCAGCACTTCCAGCATCTCGCGCAGGTGGGCGCTGCCGACGGGCCCCTCGCGGCGGTTCGCCTCGCGGATCCAGTCGAACAGGCTCGCCAGCGCGCGCGCGGTGTTGAAGTCGTCGGCCAGGGCGTCGAAGAAGGCGTCGCGCAGCGGCGCCAGGTTCTCCGGCGACTCGCCCTCGACCACCCGCCGGCCCGCCTCCCGCACCCGCTCGACCGCGGCCGCGGCCGCGGCCAGGCGCTCACGCGAATAGGCGATGGGCTGGCGGTAGTGGCCGCCCACGAAGTACATGAGCAGTGTGTCGCGCCCGACCTCGTCCAGCACCGCGGCGAGCCCGCGGATGTTGCCCTCGGACTTGGCCATCTTCTCGTTGCCGAGCTGGAGCATCCCGTTGTGCATCCACATCCGCGCGAGCGGGCGCCCCCGCGCGGCCAGCGTCTGCGCCTCCTCGTTCTCGTGGTGCGGGAAGAGCAGGTCGCTGCCGCCGCCGTGGATGTCGAGCTCGACGCCCAGCAGCTGCTCCGCCATCGCCGAGCACTCGATGTGCCAGCCCGGGCGCCCCATCCCCCACGGCGAGTGCCACGCAGCGTCCTCGTCCTCCTTCTCGCCCTTCCAGAGCGCGAAATCGAGCGCGTCCTCCTTGCGGGCGGCGCCCTCGACGCCCTCGCCCTGGTCCATCTCGTCGATCGCGCGGTGCGACAGCTCCCCGTACTCGGGCAGGGAGCGCACGCGGAAGTAGACGTCGCCGTCGACCGCGTAGGCGTGGCCGCCCTCGACCAGATCGGCGATCAGCGCCACGATCGGCTCGACGTACTCCGAGGCGAGCGGCTCGTGGTCGGGCCGGCCGAGGCCGAGGCGCTCCGTGTCCGCCTTGTACGCCGCCGTCATCTCGGCGGCCAGCGCCTCCGAGCCGACCCCGGCCTCACGCGCCGCCGCGTAGATCTTGTCGTTGATGTCCGTGATGTTGGCCACCAGCGTGGCCTCGAGGCCCTCGTGCTCGAGGAAGCGCTTGAGCAGCGAGAAGACGACGTACGGCCGCGCGTTGCCGACGTGGACGCGCGAGTAGACCGTGGGCCCGCAGGCGTAGATGCCGACGCGACCGGGATCGCGCGGCTCGAGCCTGGCAACGCGCCCGGAACGCGAGTCGTGCAGGGAAATCGTGCGCACGGAGCGGGACCTTAGCCCGTGCGGACCGCGCCGCCCGGTACCGTCCTGCGCCGTGCCGGGCCTTGCGGAGGTGCAAGCGGCGTTCCGGGGCCTGCCGGCGCGCTATCTGGGCGCCCACGCCGACTTCGACGCGACCTACCACCTGCGGCTCGGCGACGTCGGCCACACGTGGGAGGTGCGATGTACGACGCACGGCGCCCGCGTGCGCTCCGGCATCACCGGTCGCAAGCCCGATGTGGTCATCGGCACCGACTCGGCCACCTGGCTGGCCCTGCGGCGCGGCGACCTCTCCGGCATCGAGGCGTTCTCGCAGCGCCGCCTCTATGCCCGCGGCGACCTCGACCTGGCCATCGGCTTCGAGGGCAGGTTCCGCCTGCCCAACGGCCGCCCGCCGCTGCTGCGCATCCATGACGTCGGCGAGCGCGGCGACCGGATCTCGGTGCTGACCATGGGCGAGGGCGCCGACATGCTGCTCCTGCACGGTCTCGGCGGCACCAAGTCGTCGTTCTTCGACACCGCGGCGGCGCTGAGCCGGCGCTACCGCGTCCACGCGCTCGACTTCCCCGGCTTCGGCGGCTCGAGCAAGCCCGCGCTGGCACGCTACGGCGCGCCGTTCTTCGCCCGCTCCGTGCTCGGCGTGATGGACGCGCTCGAGCTGGAGCGCGCGCATCTGGTCGGCAACTCGATGGGCGGCCGGATCGCGATCGAGGTCGGCCTGCGCGAGCCCTCGCGGGTCGGCGGCCTCGGGCTCCTCTGCCCCGCCCTGTCGTTCGTGCGCCGCGGCTACCAGCCATTCGTGAAGCTCGTGCGCCCGGAGCTCGGCCTGTTGCCGCACTCGCTCGGGCGCGGGCGGATCGAGAAGCAGTTCTGGTCGATGTTCGCCGACCGCGACCTGGTCGACCCGAGCGTCGCCGACGTCGCCGTCGACGAGTTCGAGCGCATCTACCGTTCGGCGGGCGCGCGGCTGGCGTTCCTCTCCAGCGCGCGCTCCATCTACCTCGACCCGCCGTTCGGCCGCGACGGGCTCTTCCCGCGCATGGCCGCGCTCGAGCCGCCCGCGCTGTTCGTGTGGGGCTCGCACGACAAGCTGATCCCCCCGGGCTTCGGCCGCCACGTCGAGCGCTGGCTGCCCGACGCCGAGCAGATCGTGCTCGACGGCTGCGGCCACGTGCCGCAGATCGAGCGCCCCGAGCGCACGAACGGCCTGCTGATGCGGTTCTTCGCGCGCATCGACGCCCTCGGCGCCGCCCGCGGCGAACGAGTCGCCGCCTAGCCCAGCGCCAGCGCGGTCACGCCGAGCAGGATCGCGCCGGCGACGATCATTCGCCGCCTCCCGTCACCCTCGGCGAGCACAGTGGTGCCGAGCAGGGTGCCGATGAGGATGCTCGTCTCGCGCGCCGGGGCGACCGCGCTCACGGGTGCCCGCGCGAGCGCGTAGAGCACGAGCACGTAGGCGAGCGGGCTCAGTACCCCGACGCCGGTTGCGCGGCCCCGCGATCCCGCCCACACCACGCGCAGGCGGTCCCCGCGCAGCACGAACGGGGTGAGGATGAGCACGACGACGACCTGCGAGCCCCAGTTGTAGACGACCGGCGACAGGTGGACCGGGCCGACCGCGTGCCTGTCCCACAGCGTGTAGCTCGCGATCGCCACCCCCGTCAGCAGCGCGAAGACGATCGCGCCGCGCGCTCCGTGGCGCAGCGAGTCGCCGGGGCGGACGACGAACGAGAGCACCGCGGCGACGATCGTCAGTGCGCCGGCGAGCGCGAGCGCGCTCGGCCGCTCGCCGAGGAAGGCGATCGCCGCGGCGCCCGACAGCAGCGGGCCGGTCCCGCGCGCGAGCGGATAGACGAGCGAGAGGTCGCCGGTGGCGTAGCCGCGCTGGAGCAGGACGAAGTAGATCGAGTGCAGCATCCCGCTGCCGGCCATCAGGCCCAGCGCCTCCCACGTCAGCTGGCCCGACGTGCTGGCGAGAGCGATCGCGAGCACCGGCACGTAGAGCAGCACGCCGAGCGCCGCGCAGAGCCAGACGAAGGCCGCGCCGCCCTCCGCGCCCTTGGCGAGGAAGTTCCAGCCCGCGTGCGCGAAGGCGGCGGCGAGGACGAGCGAGAGCACGGCAAGCGACATGTCGGTGGCTCATACCCCGCCGTAGACTCCCCGCCCATGGCGGCCACCGCCGACCTCTTCTCGGGCGTCGCCGCGATCGTCAAGTCGCGCGTCCCCGCGGCGGACCTCGACGAGCGCGACCCCGACTACATCCGGGAGAGCCTGCCGCGTCTGTGGCTACTGGCCTCGCTGTACTTCCGCGCCGAGGTGCGGGGCCTTGGGAACGTGCCCGAGGAGGGCCCGGTGCTGCTCGTCGGCAACCACTCGGGCGGCAACCTGACACCGGACACCGGCGTCTTCACCCTCGCCTTCTCCACCTACTTCGGGGTCGAGCGCGTCTTTCACCAGCTCGCCCACAACCTCGTCCTCTCGATGCCCGGGCTCTCGTTCCTGCGCAAGTACGGGACGGTCGCCGCATCCCGCGACAACGCTCGCAAGGCCCTCCAGGCGGGCGCTGCGGTGCTCGTCTACCCCGGTGGGGACTACGAGGTCCACCGCCCGAGCTGGGAGGGGCGCCGCGTCGACTTCGGCGGCCGCAAGGGGTTCTTGGCGCTCGCGCTCGACGAAGGGGTGCCGATCGTCCCCGTCGTCTCGATCGGCGGGCAGGAGACGGCGCTGTTCCTCTCGCGGGGCGAGCGGCTCGCGAAGCTGCTCGGGCTCGACCGCGCGTTCCGCCTCAAGGTGCTGCCGATCTCGGTCGGCATCCCGTGGGGGTTGAACATCGGCGACATGCTCGGGCACCTGCCGCTGCCGGCCAAGATCACGATCGAGGCGCTGCCGGCGATCGACCTCAACCGCGAGTTCGGCGCCGACCCCGATCTCGACGAGGTCTACGACCACCTCGTGCGCCTGATGCAGGAGACCCTCGACGCGCTCGCCGCCGAGCGCCGCTTCCCGGTGCTCGGGTGAGGGTCGAGTCGCAGATCGAGATCTCGGCGCCCCCCGCGCTCGTGTGGGGCTACGTCTCCGACCCCTCGCGCTACCTCGACTTCATGTCGGGGATCACCCGCTGGGAGGTCGTCGGCACGAAGCGCAGCGGCCTCGGCGCGCGCTACCGGATGCTGCTGCGCGTCGGCTCGGCCGAGGTCGGCGGGCTGATCGAGGTCGTCGAGTACGCCCGCCACGCCGACCTCGCCTGGACCTCCATCACCGGCATCGACCAGCGCGGCCGCTGGCGCCTGCGCTCGGGCAACGAGGGCCGCAGCACGGTCACGACCCTGCGGCTCTCCTACGGCGTCGCCGGCGCCGGGATCTCGGGCTGGCTCGCCGAGCACGTCGCCGCGCCCTCGGTCCGCGGCCACCTGCGCCGCTCGCTGCGGCAGCTCAAGCGCCAGGTCGAGCACGAGCAGCTGCGCTCCGCCGCCGCCGAGCGCCGGCGCTCGCGCATGGGCGCCGCCTAAAGCGGCTCGAGGGTCGCCACGGCGAGCGCCGCGGCACCCTCCTCGCGGCCCACGAAGCCCATCTTCTCCCCCGTCGTGAACTTCACGTTCACGCTCCCGAGCTCCGCCGCGAGCGAGCCGCGGATCGCATCGCGGTGGGGGGCGAGCTTGGGGGCCTGGAGCATGACGGTGACGTCGACATGGGCGACCGCGAAGCCCGCGGCCGCGACTTCGCCCAGCACCGCGCGCAGCAGGTCCATCGAGTCGGCGTCGCGCCACTGCTCGTCGGTGTCGGGGAAATGCTGGCCGATGTCGCCGAGCCCGGCCGCGCCGAGCAGCGCGTCGACGATCGCGTGGGTGAGCACGTCGGCGTCGGAGTGGCCCTCGAGGCCCTGCTCGCTGGGGATCTCGACGCCGCCGAGGATCAGCGGCCGCCCGGGCGCGAAACGGTGGGTGTCGATCCCGATGCCGGTGCGCACGCGGCTCAGCCGATCGGCTCGAGGCGGCGCGCGCGGCCCTCGAACACGCACAGCTCGCCGATCCCGACCTGCTCGAGCAGCTCCAGCGCGTCCTCGTAGCGGTGGCCGACCTGATCGGGCAGGTGCGCGTCGCTGGAGAGCGCGATCGGCAGCCCGGCGTCGACCACCACCTCGAGGAAACGCCGCGACGGGTAGATCTCGCCGACCGGCTTGCGCAGCCCCGCGGTCGAGACCTCGACGGCCACGCCGCCCTCGAGGAAGCCCTCGATGGCGGGCTCGTAGTAGCGGCGCAGGTCGCCTTCGGGCTGCGGCGCGTCCTTGCCCCAGACCTTCACCAGGTCCGGGTGGGCCATGATGTCGTAGAGCCCGGTGGCCGCCGCCTGGCCGAGCGTGTCGAAGTAGCGCTTCCACACCTTCTCGGCCGACTCGCCGCGACCCCACACGCTCCAATCGTCCATGTCGACCGCCTCGTCGCGCAGGAAGTGCACCGAGCCGACCACGTAGTCCCACTCGCGCTCCTCGAGGAAGTTGGCGATCCGGTCCTCCGCGCCGGCCACGTAGTCCGCCTCGATCCCGAGCCGCAGGTCGGTCTCCTCGCGCACGAACTCGCAGTACGCGTCAACGTCGTCGCGCGCCCACCTGCGCCACCACGGGTGCTGCCAGATGTCGAGCGACTGCGTGAAGCGGTGGATGTGCTCGGCCACGCCCAGCTCGGCGATCCCGCGGTCCTCGGCGATCTCGCGGTAGCGCTCGGCGTTGCCGGGGGTGAAGTACTCCTCGGCGGGTGTGCCGTCGTCGTCGGGGCGCAGGTGGACGTGGTAGTCGGTCAGCACGGCGGGGACTCTAGGAGGTCCGCACCACCCCGGCCGGCTCGCGGGCGGCCAGGATCCGCAGGTTGCGCGCGGCGCGGACGCCCAGCGCGACGAGCATGATCCCGGCGGCGCCGAGGCCGACGAGGTCGATCAGGCCCTGGCCGGCGACCTGGAAGGTCGCGCCGGCGAGCAGTGCGAGGTTGAGCCCGATCAGGCCCACGCGCGCCTCGGTCGGGCCGACGCGGCCGTAGCCGAGCGAGAACACGCCGAAGACCTGCGTCTCGAGGTAGGTGTTGATCGACAGCGCGAGGTACGCGATCACGATCGCCAGGCCGGTGACGAGGCTCATGGAGGGCGACAGGCCGAGCCCGGCGCCGATCACGATGGTCGCACCGGCGTCGACGAGGTGGTCGAGGTAGTAGCCGTACTTCGGCCGCTCGATCCGGCGCACGCGGGCGAGCGTGCCGTCGAGCGAGTCGCCGAGCCAGTGGACGATCAGCAGGCCACTGGCGACCCAGAGCCAGGCGGGGTCGCGCAGCGTCAGCCAGTAGGCCGCGCCGATGCCAAGGGCGGCGAGCACGCCGAGCAGCGTCATGTGGTCGGGCGTCACGCGGGCGGGCAGCCGCTGCGCGAGCCATTCGAGCACGCGCCCCTCGTGGCGGGCGAGCAGGAAGGTCTTCTCCCTCGGTGCGCCGGTGGTGCCGGGCATGACAGCGTCTCCTTGTTGACCGTCGGTTGACAAGCAGTACCCCGGTGTCCGCGAGCCGTTACTGGATCGGCGCCGGGCGACTCGCCCGCAGCGACTGCAGCGTGCGGATGCAGCCGGCGATCAGGAAGACGCCGAACATCACCCGCAACAGGCTGACCGGGAGCGCGAAGGCCAACAGGGCGCCCGGGATCGCCAGCGCCATGCCCGCGAAGCCGACGGCGAGGCCCGTCCGCGGGGCGAGCGTGCCCTGGCGGCGGTGGGTCAGCGCGCCCACGATCACGGTCGGGATCGTCGCCACCAGCGCGATCCCCTGGGCGAGCACCTGGCTCGTGCCGAGCGCGAAGACCATCACCGCGATGGCGATCGCGCCGCCGCCGACGCCGAGCAGCCCGGCGAGGAAGCCGCCGTTGACGCCGAGCGCGAGCAGCAGCACGATCGTGACGAGGTCGAGGGGCAGCGTCGTGTGCCCGGCGCCGAAGCCGAACGGGATCACCAGCCGCACGCCGAACACGCCCGTGATCAGCGCGAAGGCCAGGCGCAGCCCGCGCTCGGACACCCGCGCGTTGACGCGCGCGCCCAGCACCGCGCCGCCGAGGCTGCCGACGACGAAGATCGCGCTCGCCTCGGGGTCGAACGCCCCGCCCGGCGCCACCGCGTAGGTGAGCGCGGCGACCGCCGCGATCGGGAGGATCGCGACCAATGAGGTGCCCGACGCGGTGTGGCGGTCACAGCCCGCGGCCCACATCAGGCCCGGCACGATGATGATCCCGCCGCCGATGCCGAGCAGGCCCGACAGCAGCCCGGCGACGGCCCCGACGGCGGCCAGGCGGCGCGTCACGCGCGCCCGCGCTCTCCCAGCAGCAGCTCGGCGACGCGCAGGTCGTGCGGCGTGGTGACCTTGAAGTTCTCCGCCGTCGACGCGACCACCCGCACGGTGCCGCCGCTGCGCTCCACCAGCCACGCGTCGTCGGTGGCACGGGCGAGCAGGTCGTCGTCAACGTCGAGCGCACGCTCGAGCGCCTCGCGCCGGAACGCCTGAGGCGTCTGGATCGCCCACAGCTGCGTGCGGTCGAGCGTCGCCGTCACGCGGCGGTCCTCCCCCGCCTGCTTCACCGTGTCGGTCATCGGCGCCGCGGCGATGGCGGCGTCGGCGTGCTCGAGCGCAGCGAGGGTCTCGAGGAAGTGCGCGGGCGTGACCAGCGGGCGCGCGGCGTCGTGGACGATCACGTGAGGGTCGGCGCGCGCGCTGCAAAGTGCGCTGCGCACGGAGGCCGAGCGCGTGGTCCCCCCGGCCACCCCGACGCAGCCGGAGGGCGCGGAGCCGCCCGGCGGCAGGGCGACGACGATCTCCTCGATCCCCGCCGCGACCAGTGCCTCGACGCTCCATTCGAGCATCGGGCGGCCCGCCAGGACGACGAACGCCTTGGGCCGGTCGGCACCAAGGCGCTCGCCACTGCCTGCGGCCACCAGCAGGGCGACCGCCATCGACTTAGACGCTGGCCAGCTTCTCCTCACCGGAGCGCTGGAGGAGGTCGTCGAGGTGGTCCTCAGCCTGCTCCTCGCCCATCTCGAGCGCGTACATCAGCTCGGACGCGAGGATCTTCTTCGCGCGGGTGAACATCTGCTTCTCACCCGTGGAGAGACCCTTGTCCTGCTCGCGGATCGCGAGGTTGCGCACGACCTCGGCGAGCTCGTAGATGTCACCGGTCTTCATCTTGTCCCGGTTGTGCTTGAAGCGGCGGTTCCAGTTCTTCGGCATCTCCGACACGTCGTCGGAGAGCACGGAGAGGACCTTCTTCACCGTCTCCTCGTCGATCACGCGGCGCAGGCCGGCCTTGCCGGCGTTCTCACACGGGACCATGACGGTCATGTCGTTGTGAAGAATCTTGATCGTGAGGTACTGGCGCTTCTCCCCGAGGATGTCCTTCTCTTCCTTCTTGATGACCTGCCCGGCTCCGTGATGCGGGTACACGACGTTGTCGCCGATGGCGAAGTCGATGCACTCGATCTCACGGCTGATGTCGAGATCTTCGATCTGCTCTGTCTCGGGGATGATGTCCTCCTCGGTCGGGTCGGTCCGCGTGCCGGACCACCAGCGTTTATGTCTAGGTCTGCAGGTAACGGTCCACGAGATTGATCTCCTGCAACCGGCGAAGGCCCTCGCGGATGTCCTTCGCACGGATCTCCCCCACGCCCTCGACGGACTCGAGCTCCGGGTCCGTCGCGGCGAGGATCTCGTCGAGCCCGCGGAACTCGCGCACGATGTTCTGCACGACGAGTCGTGGCAGGCGCGGGATGCGGCCGAGAATGCGGAAGCCGCGGGGAGAGACGGGATAGTCGAGCGTGTTGACCTTGCGGTCGTAGCCGAGCAGCTCGGCGAGCCGCCCGAAGTCAAGGAGGTCCTGGTGCGGCAGGCGCGCGACGCCGTCGAGCGCGACGGCGAAGGCGTCGTCCACCGGGTCGGCGAGGTAGTCGTGCAGGAGCGCGGCCTTGTCGGCGGCGACGCCGACCATCGTCTCCTCGAGCTGCATCTCGATCAGCCGGCCCTCGGTGCCGAGCTCGACGATGTAGCGCTCGATCTCGACCGCCATGCGGGTCACGAGCTCGGCGCGCTGGAGGACGGTGAGGACGTCGTGGAGCGTGACCCCGCCCTCGAACTCGAGCGCGGTCAGGCGAGTGGAGACCTGGTCGAGGCGGGTGCGGTACTTGTCGAGCGTCGCCAGCGCCTGGTTGGCCTTGGCGAGGACCGCGGGGATCTCCTCGAGGATGTACTTGGCGCCGTCGACGTAGAGCGAGACGACCTCGCGCCGCTCGGAGATGGCGATCACGAGCGCGTCGGCCTGCTTGGACACACGCTCGGCCGTGCGGTGGCGGGTGCCCGTCTCGGCGGTCAGGATGGTCGGGTCCGGCATCAGCTGGACGTTGCACCAGGCGATCTTGGTCGCCGTGGAGTTGAGCGCGATCGCGCCGTCCATCTTCGCGAGCTGGTAGAGCAGCTGCGGTGTGTAGTCGATGTCGAGCTTGATGCCCCCGGAGAAGAGGAACGAGAGCTCGTCGGGGTCACCGATGACGATCAGCCCGCCGGTGCGAGCGTGCACGATGTTGTCGATGCCCTCACGGACCGCGGAGCCCGGCGCGACCATCTCCAGGGACTTGACGAGGCGGGGCTCCTGCCGCGCTTCGAGCGAAGCGAGCTCTTCCCCTGATCGCAGCGTCATCAGTACCTATTCTAGCAGCCCTTTAGCCTTGCTTGAGGGACAAAATCCCTGCTGTAGAGCCAATTCTGGGGGTTGACTCCGCGTTGTGAAGCTGCTAGCGGCAACCGCCGCGGCCCTGCGCATGGCGCGCCGCGTGGTGACGGCGCAGAGGCCGCTCTCCCAGTGTGGGACACGCGTGCCGGTGAAGGGGGCGTCGAATATCGCCCTCAGGCGGCGCGGGCGCGCTGGGCGGCCGGGAGCGCCGCACGCAGCGCGGCGCGCAGGGTCGGCGCGCTGTCCGGCGAGACGACCGGCGTCAACCCGAACTTGCGCGCCTCCGCCTCGCGGCGGTCCGGGTGCGCGACCGAGCGCAGCTCGCCGCTGAGGCCGAGCTCGCCGAAGCACGCGATCGGGCGCTCGCCGTCGCCGGGCACGACGCCGCGCTGGGCGCTGGCGACCGCGAGCGCGACCGCGAGGTCGGCGCCGGGCTCGTCGATCCGCACGCCGCCCGCGACGTTGACGAAGACGTCGGCGTTGCCGACCCCCACGCCCGCGTGGCGGCCGAGCACGGCGAGCACGAGCGCCAGGCGGTTGCGGTCGATCCCGTTGGCGATCCGGCGCGGCGGGATGATCTCCGACGGGCTCACGAGCGCCTGCACCTCGACGAGCAGCGGGCGCGAGCCCTCCATCGCGGCGAGGACGACGCTGCCGGGCGCGCGGGTGGCCTCGCCGACGAAGCGCGCGGAGGCGTCGGCGACCTCGACCAGGCCGCCGCCCGCCATCTCGAACACCCCGGCCTCGTTGGTCGAGCCGAAGCGGTTCTTGAGCGCGCGCAGCGTGCGGTAGGTGCGCTCGCGCTCGCCCTCGAACTGCAGCACGCAGTCCACGAGGTGCTCGAGCACGCGCGGGCCCGCGAGCGCGCCCTCCTTGGTGACGTGGCCGACAAGCAGGACGGCGATGTCGCGCGCCTTGGCCAGGCGCGTGATGCGGTCGGCGACCTCGCGCACCTGGCCGACCGAGCCCGCCGCGCCGCTGAGCTCCGCGGCATGCAGGGTCTGGACCGAGTCGATCACGCACACCTCGGGCCGCTCGGCCTCGAGCGTGGCGAGCACGACGTCGAGATCGGTCTCGGCGACCACTGGCACCTGGAGCGCCGCGCCCGGGAGGCGCTCCGCGCGCAGCTTGATCTGCGCCGCCGACTCCTCGCCGGAGACGTAGAGCGTGCGCCGGCCGGCGCCGGCGAGGTTGCCGAGCGCCATCGAGGTCAACGTGGACTTGCCGATCCCGGGCGAGCCGCCGAGCAGGACGAGCGAGCCGGGCACGAGGCCGCCCCCGAGCACCCGGTCGAGCTCGCCGATGCCGGTGCGCAGCCGCGGGATCTCCGGCGCCTGGACGTCGGCGAGCGTGACCGGCCGCACCGCGCGGCCGCCCGGCGACGCGCCGCGGCGTGACGTGGTCGTCGCCGCGGTCGTCTCCTCGGTCAGCGTGTTCCACTCGCCGCAGCCGGGGCACTGGCCCATCCAGCGCGGCGAGTCGTGCCCGCACTGCGAGCAGACGTGGCGTGTCGTCGGACGCGCCATCAAAGGCCGCCGCGGCGCGGGAGTGGCGGGGCGAAGGGCGCGCGGGATGGCGCGGGGCGGGGGTGGTTCACTCCACGAACTTAGGCGCGGGAGCGGACGGGTTCGCCCCCCGCCACGAGCGCGCGGGCGCGCTCGGCCACCGCGACCATCCCGAGCGCGTCGGCGAGCACGATCGCCTCCGCGAGCCGCCCACGGGCCGCCGCCTCGTCGCCCGGCTCGCCGCGGGCGAGCAGCATCTCCGCCCACGCCAGCTCGGTGCGCGCCAGCCACGGCTTCGCGCCCATCTGCACGTGCATCTGCAGCGCCTCGGCGAACCGCCGCTCGGCCTCCTCCCACTGGCCGAGCACGCTCGCGAGGATGCCGAGCAGCCGCGAGGCCGAGCCGTTGCAGCTCGCCGCCCGGCCGACCAGCACGTTGCGCCCGCCGTGCGGCGAGAGCAGCGCGTGCAGCTCGCCGGCGCGGCCGGCGTCGCCGAGCGCTCCGCAGACCTCGGCGAGCAGCGTCACGGCGATCAGCCAGTTGGCGTCGCGAGGCAGGGCGTCGAAGCCCGCCGCCGCCACGCTCTCGAACGCCTCGCGCGCCTCCTCGAGCCGCCCCAGCTCGACGTGCATGAGCGCCTGGCAGCAGCGCCAGGCGGGGATCGCCGGGTACAGCTCGATGAAGCGGGAGACCGCGTCCTCGACCTCCCCCAGCCGGCCCTGCTCGCGGCGGATGTTGAACATCGCCATCGCGTAGTAGTGGAGGGCGTTCTCGGAGTGGCCGCGCTGCCCGATCGCGAGCGTCTCGGCCGCGAGCCGCTCGGCGGTGTCGAAGTCGCCCGACAGCTGGGCGCGCGCGCACCGGAACAGCGACGTCCACCACAGGTACAGCGGCCGGTGGACGACCGCGGCGAGCGCGGCGGCCGCCTCGATCTGGATGTCGGCGCCTGCGACGTCGCCCAGCTCGAGCAGGTCGACGACGGTCCAGCCCGCGCCCTCCAGCTCGAGCTCGAAGTCGCCGATGTCGGCGGCGATCTGGCGCAGCTCGCCCGCGACCTCGAGGCGCTCCTCGACATTCTCGGGCCGCCACAGCACATAGTGGCGAGCGTCGAGGGCGGCGGCGAGCGTCGCCGGATCGCCGATCCGGCGCGCGATCCGCACCGACGCCTCGCTCAGCAGCAGCCGCCGCTCGGGTTCGCCCGCGTAGTAGAGCTCGAGCGAGAGCCGCCCGAGCAGGCGCGCGCGCAGCGGCGAGTCCTCCTCGCCCAGCCCCTGCAGCGCCTCCTCGAGCACGGCGACCACCGCGGGGACCTCGCGGCCGAGCGTCGACCACGGCCCCGCGACGCCGAGCGCCGCCCGCGCGAGCAGGGCCGGGTCGCCGAGCTCG